>NZ_JBITEZ010000009.1:0-85242 GCF_044455665.1 Nonomuraea sp. NPDC051191
ACGCTACGACAAGCGCGCCTACATCTTCCTCGGCACCGTCACCCTGGCCACCTTGGTTATCTGGCTCCGGACCTGATCCAAGAAACAGCTCCTAGCGCTCTGGTTGAGGTGGGGGCTGCTGGGATGAGTCCTGCCGGTGCAGGAGTTCGCGTAGCGCCTCACGTACGGGGATGAGGGCGCGGAGGAGGTCGGTGAGGGCGGGCGGGATGCGGGTGGCGGTCTGCAGGAGCAGGACGGCTGCGCCGATCGTGGTGAGGATCGTGGTGGTCATGACGTTCACGGTCGGGTCCGGCGGTGTTCGGGCGCATCCGGTATCGCACATTCCCAGGAAACGGCAGATAGGAGAGCATGGGCAGCTCTACGATCCGAATGGAACCGAATAGCCGAACCGGAAAGACGCCTCCAGCGGGAGAGTTGATGGCCGACCCGGCCAGGATCAACAGTCGTGCGGACCTGCACGCGGCGCTGCGCCAGCTGTTCGAGGAGTTCGAGGGCAGCTACCTGCATGTGGCCACTGCGGCGGGTATCGGCGTGGCGACGGTGCACGACATGGTGCGTGGCAAGAGCTTCCCGCGGTGGGCGAACCTGCGTAAGGTCCTGGGGGCCGTCGGGATCGCCGTAGCCGACCTGGGGGCCTGGAAGCAGGCCCACGCTCGCGCCGAACGCGCCGACGACGGGTGCCCGTACCGAGGTCTGGAAGTCTTCGAGCCTGAGCATGTGAAGTACTTCTGCGGGCGCCGGGATCTGACCCGATTGCTGTGGGATCGGGTATCGGCGCAAATCGGGCGAGACGGGCCGCTGCTGGTGACCGGGCCCTCGGGAGCGGGCAAGTCGTCGCTGTTGCGGGCGGGTCTCATCCCCTCCGCCGGCAAGGAATGGCCAGAGGGTCACGTGATCCTCACGCCGGGCGGCACCTCCGTCCAAGCCCAGGCCGACGACCCCGTCCGGGTTCTCGCCGACAAGTTCTGCGGCCAGGACGATCCGGACGACGTACGAGATCGCCTGGCCGGCAAACCTGCCCTGCTGCACGATCTGCTGACGCGGGCCCGGTGCAGGCTCCTGATCGTCGACCAGTTCGAGGAGCTCTTCAGCACCTGCGCCAACGCGGATGACCGCCGGATTTTCGTCCAGGCGCTGCACGCGGCCTGCAGCCCCGCGCGCGGGGCGCCTGCGGCGGTGGTGGTGATCGGGATGCGCGCCGATTTCTTCGGCCACTGCGCCGCCCATCCCGAACTGGCGCCGGCCCTCGCCCGTCCGCTCGTGGTCGGGCCGATGACCACGACGCAACTGCGCGAGGCCATCGAGAAGCCCGCCGAACGCGCAGAACTCACCCTTGAGACAGGGCTGGCGGAGCGGATCGTGGAAGACCTGGGAGCCGCCTCCACCGACGACACGGTTCTCCCCGCGATCTCCAGCGACCCCGGCGGCGTCCTGCCACTGCTGTCACACACCCTTCGCGCCACATGGGGGCACCGCGAGGGACGCAAGCTCACCCTGGCCGGCTATCAGGCGACCGGCGGGGTCAGCAAGTCGCTGGCCCGCACCGCCGACACCGCGCTGGACACCGTGGGGCTGGCCCATCGCGACCGCGCCCGGAGCATGCTGACGCGGCTGGTCCACCTCGGAGAGGGGAGCGAGCCCTCGCGCCGCAAAGTGGCGCTGACCGAGTTGCTCGGGCCCGAGGACAGTGCGGGATATGAGGCGGCCCGTCAGGTCCTCGACCGGTTCGTCGAGCACCGGTTGGTGACGGTGAACTGGACCGTGGACAGCGAGCGAGCGGACAGCACGGCCGAGTTCACCCACGAAGCGCTGATCCGGGCCTGGAAGCAGCTGCGCGACTGGATCGAGGAACACCGGGACTCGCTCCTGGTACGCGAGCAGCTCGACCGGGACGCCCGCGCGTGGGCCGGCAAGGGCCGCGACGCGGCGTACCTGTACCGGGGCCTGCGGCTGGCCAGTGCACAAGAGGCCAGCAAAGACGACGGTGACAGGCTCGGCAACGACGCCCGGGACTTCCTCGACGCCGGCACCCGGCAAGACCAGGCCGAGCGGGACTCGGCCCGCCGGCGCGCCCGCAACCGCACGATGCTGAGCGCAGTACTGGCCCTCCTGCTCATGATCGCGATCGGAGCAGCCGGGACTGTGATCGTTCAGAACCGGACCGTCTCCAAACAGCGTGACGAGGCAGTCGGAGCGCGGGCCGCCAACCTCGCCGCGGCGATGGCGCCTACCGACCCGATAATCGCCAAGCAGCTCGGGGTGGCGGCCGCGACCCTGGCCCCTAAAACGTTCGAGACCAGGAGCACACTGCTGACGCTGTACAACCAGGCCGAGCTGTACACCTATCGCCCCCCAGGGGTTGACGGGAGCTGGCGCACCGATGGCGATGACACCGGCCGTCTGCGGGTCTACGCCCGGGGCAACGAGGTGAAGGTCGCCGACGTCGACGCGCGGAGGGTGATCCGGTCGTTCACCTTCCCCGGCAGGCCTTTGGACACCCGGCTCTTCGCCGGGCCCGGGCTCAGCGGCGACGGCAAAGTTCTGGCTCTGCTCCGGCAGGACCGCACCATCGCCCTGTTCGACACCGCGACCGGACGGCCGCGGCCGGTGACCTTCCGCGCCCCCACGGTGTTCTTCGGCCTGGACACCACAGGCGAACACCTGCTTCTCTCGGAGAGCGACGCCAGCGGCCTGTGGGACACCTCCTCCGGCGAACGCCTGGTGGAGATCCCCTACCTTCTCGGGTCGGCCGATATCACCCCAGATGGGAAGCATCTGGTCACCCCGCACGAAACGTCGCTGGACTTCTGGGACCTGCGCACCGGCCGCAAGGCGCACACCTTGAGGCTCGTCACCGGCAAGGAACGCATCTCAAAGATCACGCTCAGCCCCGACGGCAAGTTCCTCGCCCTGACCCAGGGCAACCGGCTGGGGGTCGTCCCCTTCACCCAGCTCGGCCCCTCCCAGGTGAAGTGGCGGACGATCCGCAAAACCGGCGGCACCAACGAGGGGATCATCTTCAGCTCCGACAGCAGATACGTCTCCTTCAACGGCGTCATCTGGGACACCAAGGACCTCTTCACGTGGGGAAGCAACGACGACCAACCCATCTACATGTACGCCAACGCCAACTGCTTCCACTACGCGTTCGGACCCGGTGACCGCACCCTGCGCTGCCTCGAGGACTCCGGAGGCGGTACCACCATTGTCGTCTCTCTCGCCGCGATCCTGGACCCGGTCACCTTCCACCCCGATCCCTCCGGCCTGGCGGTAAGTGACATGCTGATGTTGGGTGACAACCTGGTGTTAAGTGACGACGGCTCAACTTTGGCTCTCGTCAACGACGCTGGAGAGCAGGTGGAGATCTGGGATCCCATCAAGGTGGTGCGCCGCAACACGCTGCACGTCAGCGGTACCGACTACCAGCTGTCTGAAGACGGCCGACTCCTGGCGGTCAGCAACGGAAACAGGGAGATACAGATTTGGGACGTGGCTTCGGCGACCAAGAAGACCACCCTGACGGGCCTGCCCCCTCTGGGCGAGTCCCGCTTCGCGTTCTCACCCGACGGTAAGACCTTGGCCGTGCTCACTAAAGCCAGCAGGGATGCATCCCTGCTGGAACTGTGGGACATCGTCTCGGGAACACGGCGCGCTGCAGTTACCGGACAGTTCCCCGCCGGGACCTATGGGCCCTTCAGCATTCAGATGGTCTATCCGATCCTGTTCAGCCGCGACGGCCGGACGGTCATCTCCGCCCCGGACCAGGGCGTCGTCGAAACCTCCACCGGCAAGCGGCTGGTCCCACCCAACTCCGGCGTGAGTGTCCCCATGGCGCTGAGCGCGGACGGAATCCTCGCGGACAACCACTACAACGGCAAGCTCACGCTCTGGGACAGCAGATCGCTCCAACAAGTGGGCACGCCGAGCGTCGGCGGCTCCCCTGCGGCCTTCTCACCCGACGGCCGCCTGTTGGCCGTGGCAGACGCAACCGACCAAATCCAGCTGTGGGATGTCACCGCCGGCCAGCCCCTCGGGCTCCCGCTCAGCGGCTTCTTCCACCCGGAAGATCCCCTCGGGGACAGCTCACTCAACTCGCTGGCCTTCGCCCCGGATGGGTCGGCCGTGCTCACCATCGACCGCGCCCGTCTCCGCACCCACCTCATCGCGCCCGACAAGATCAAAGCCGCGTTGTGCGCCCAGTCCGGGCCTCTGTCCGAAGCGGACTGGAAGACCTTCATACCCGAGATCCCTTACCGCCGGACTTGCTGATCGTCACGCCAGGTGAGCCCGAACGATCCATCATCGTGGTGGACGCACGCTCGACACCACCCGGCACGGCAGCTCTTGGCCTACCCGCGACCTGTGAAGGCCCGCCTCCAGCGGGCCAGTGCGTCGGCCACTGCCTCCACGGCAGCCGCGGGCGCGCGGGACTGTCTCGCCGCTTTCCCCGCGAAAACCTGGCATTTCTGCGACACCTGCCCCTCGTCAGGCTCTGGAACGACGACCTACGCATCCTTGGCGTCTGCGAGGGTCTTGTGGACGACGCCGACGGAGACCTTCACGCCGGCGGCGATGGTGCGGATGGATTCCCCGCGCTGGCGACGGGCGGGAATCGCTGCGCGTTTGTCGTCGTCGACCACCGGGGGGCGGCCGCCGACCCGGCCGCGGCGGCGGGCCGCCTCCAGGCCGTTCTTGGTCTTGCGGACGATGTCGCGGCGCCGGTCCTCCGACAGGGCCAGGGCCAGGTCGAGGATCAGGGAGCGCTCGGTGTGCTCGCCGGCCGCGATGCCCTCCAGCACCTTGACCGCGATACCGCGCTGGAACAGGTCGTTGAGGACGATGAGCCCTTCCAGGAGGTTGCGGCCGAGCCGGTCGACCTCCTGGACGGTCAGCATGTCCCCACGGCGGATGTAGGACAGCGCGTCCAGCAGGACGGGCCGGTCGTCGGTGGCGAGCTTGCCGCTGATCTTCTCCTCGAGCACCGGTGGTGTCCAGCGCGACCAGCTCATGTGGATCCGGCGGGTCTGGCGCCGCAGGCTCTCGTAGGTCGCCGCGGCTCAGTCGGTAACAGGCACTTAGGTCGTCTCATCCACTCGGCAGCGGAGCCCGTCGAACATGACGGCCAGAAGTCGATCACGATGTGCGGGGGTCCGCTCCGCCGCCCAGGCGACTGAAGCGATCAGGGAGAAAAGGGCAGAAGCATCAATATCGGGTCGGATCGTCCCCGTGTGCTGGGCTCTGTCCAGTAGTTGCGCCCCAGCGGCCTTGACGGCTTGGCAGGTGGCGTGGAGTTCGGATGCGGGGTCGGCGAGGCTGTCGACGAGAGCGTCGACCAGGCCGCGATAGGCCATGGCGTGCTCGACCGCGGCCGTCAGCCAGGTGGCCAAAGCTTGGTGCGGGGATGGGGAGGCGAGCAGCTCGTCCGAGCGGGCTTTCAGGCCGCGCAGGCTTTCGCCCAGCAACGCCTCCAGTAGTGCCTGGCGGGTCGGGAAGTGCCGGTAGAGGGTCACGTTGCCGACGCCGGCGGTGCGCGCGATGTCGTTCAAGGAGGCGCCGACGCCGTGCTCGGCGAAAGCCGTCCGGGCGGTCGTCAGGAGCCGCTCGTAATTGCGTCGCGCATCTTTGCGCCCTACGGGCCGGGCCTGCGTTGATCGGTCCGCCACGGGAACCCTCCACATATTTGCCAAAACGAGGAACCTCCTCATATTTTAGCTCAGCACAAGCGAGGAACTTCCTCGTTTCTTTGGGTTCCATTCTGAGGAGTGCCATGACCGAGCAGAGCACGCACGTGGCAAGAGCGGGATCCGGGCCCGCCGGTGCCGCCCGACAGCAGCGCCACCCCGGTCTGGTGCTCGCCATCGTGCTGATCTGTCAGACGATGTTCATCCTGGACACCAACGTGGTGAACATCGCCCTCCCCGACATCCAGCACGACCTCGGCTTCTCGGCGGCCGGCCTGTCCTGGGTGCTCAATGCCTACATGCTGGCCTTCGGTGGTCTGCTGCTGCTCGGCGGTCGCATGGGCGACATCGCCGGCCAACGGCGGGCTCTCATCGGCGGGGTGGTCGTCTTCACCGCCGCCTCACTGGCCGGAGGGCTGGCCACATCGGCTGGGATGCTGCTGGCGGCCCGTGCCGGTCAGGGGATCGGCGCCGCCATTGCCGCACCGACCGTGCTCGCCCTCATCACCGTAGGCTTTCCGGACCCTGCACGCAGGGCGCGGGCACTGGGGGCTTATGCGGCAGTCTCCGGTTCCGGCGCCGCGATCGGGCTCATCGCCGGTGGCATGCTCACCGACTGGATCTCCTGGCGGTGGGTGCTGTTCATCAACGTGCCGATCGGCATCGTCCTGCTGACCCTGGCCCCGCTGTTCATCACCGAGACCGATCGCCACCCGGGCCGCTTCGACGTGGCGGGTTCGCTGACCTCGACGCTTGGCATGACCGCGCTCGTCTACGGCTTCATCCGCGCCGCCGAGCAGGGCTTCGGTGACGTGGTCACGCTCGGCGCGCTCGGCGTGGCCGCCATCCTGCTGGTCCTGTTCGTGGCCGTCGAGTCCCGTGCCCGGCAGCCGATCGTCCCGCTGCGGCTGTTCGCTGACCGCAACCGTGCCGGCGGCTACGTCGTGCTGCTGTTTGTCCTGGCCGCGGGCAACGGCATGTTCTTCTTTCTCACCCAGTTCCTGCAGCAGGCCCGCGGGTACAGCCCACTGCAGGCGGGGTTCGCCTTCGTGCCGCTGGCCCTGGTGATCCTTGCGTCCTCCGGTGTGGCGGCCCGGCTGCTGCCGCGCCTGGGTGCCAAGACGCTGATCGGCGTCGGAGCTGGGCTGATCAGCCTGGCTCTGCTGTGGATGACGCGGCTGACGCCCCAGGCCGACTACGCCACGGCGCTGCTCGGCCCCATGATGATCGCCGGTCTTGGCATGGGCATCTTGCTGGTGGGAGCAACCACCGTGTTGTCCTCCGGGATCCGAGCCGAGGATGCCGGCGCCGCCTCCGGCCTGCTCAATGTCATGCAGCAGATCGGCGGCGCGCTGGGGCTGGCCATCCTCGTCACGGTGTTCGGCGCGGCCACGCGCGCTTCGCGCGGACCGGCCCACCAGGTTCTCACTGAGGGAGTCACCGAGGCATTTACCGTCGCAGCCGCATTCACCGCCGGCGCAATCCTCCTGGCCCTGACCATGAAGAACCGGCCGGCTCCCACAGCCGAATCCGCAGCCGCGGAGGAGCTCACCCGATGACGTAGGAAGCAGCCTCATCTGCGCCAGCGATGAGATGCGGGAACGGGACCCAGTGCACGTTCTCCGTTCCGCCACACTCTGCCCCCCGACTCTGGGCAGCAGCGGCTCCGCTTGAATCCGAGGGGGTGCGCCCGCTCTTCGGCGAGGCGGACTGGCGCGCGACGCCACCCACCAGATCGGAAGTGCCGATTTGCCAATTGGCCTGCGAAGAGGATCGGAACGGCCAGTAGCGACTCAGCCGTGTGGTGACTCTGACGACTGGACATCGTCGGGTTATGGCTGATCAGCGGGCCGCCGGGGTGACGGGTCGTCGCGCTCCAGCCACTGCACCGCGGCGAGGGATTGTTCCTCGGTGAGCCCGGTCGCGTTCTGTAGGTCTCCGGTCGAGATCTCGGTCCGGTTGTCCCGCCTGGCGACTTCAAGCGCGCGAAGGAGTTTCCTGGCCCCTGGTTCGGCGTCGATGCAGGGCCGGGCGGCCGCTTGGGCGTGGAGCTGCCTCATGTGATCGGCGGAGCAGGCGACCACCATCCGCCGTCCGTCCCAGGCGGGTTCGGTGGCGTGGGTCGCCGAGGAATCGGGCACGAGCCCGTACCGGCGGTGTTCTCCCGAACGTGTCCCCAGGACCAAAGTAGCTGTGCGTAGCGAACCGTCACTCTTATGGCGTGATCAGACGTGGCTCAGCTCAGGCCCAGCGACCTGACCAGGTCGAGCATTTCGGCGCGGTGCAGGGCGGCCGGGTTGCCTGCTACGGGGTGAATGTGGCCGTCGATCTCCAGGGCGACCAGGCCGTGCATCCGGCCCCAGACGCGCAGCGCGAGGGCCGCCGCCGCGGGCGGCACGTCGGGGAGATCCTCCTGGATCTTTGCGGCGTAGTCCGGATGGAGGTCGGACCAGGAGGTGTCTTCGGGCTGGTGGTGCCGGGCATGCGGCCACGAGGCCGCCACCAGGCGGGTGAGCTCGCGGCACACACGGCGGGCCGTCTGGTCGACCGGCCCGTCCTCGGGCGGCTGGTAGCCCGGGACGGGGTGTCCGTAGAAGAGCCGGAAGCTCTCCGGATGGGCCAGTGCCCACTCTCTGAGCGCCCGGCCCCAGGCCATCAGCCTGCCACCGGGGTCGGTGTTGGGCACCGCGTTGCTGGCGGACTCCAGCGCATCCGCGAGCGAGGCGGCGATCTCGCTGATCAGTGCCGTGATCAGGTCGTCCCGGGTAGGGAAGTAGCTGTAGATCGCGCGCGCGGTCATCCCCATCTCGCGGGCGATGCCCCGCAGCGAGATCGCTCCCGGGCCGCCTTCGGCCATCTGCCGCAGCGCGATGGTCTTGATCTCCCGGCTCGTCTCCACCCGCAGCCGCTCCCGGCGGCTCATCATGCCCCCGGCGCGTTCGCTCTGTTCGATGCCCACCTTGAACAGGTTACAGGGATGCGTTAGCCTTCGGCGGGTCAAAAGTACACGCCGTGTCCGAATGAAACGGAGTTTCCATGCCTGCTTACGTCATCGCCAACGTCGATGTGCTCGATGAGGAGGCCGGCTGGGCCTACGCCCCCGTTGCCCAGCGGTCGATCCTCGACCACGGCGGCCGCTACCTGGTCGCGGGCCCCGTGCCCGAACCCGCCGAGGGCACTTGGGCCTCCTCCCGGCTCCTGATCATCGAGTTCCCCGACATGGACCGTGCCCGGCAGTGGTACGACTCCCCTGAGTACCGGCGGGCCAGGCAAATCCGAGACGGCAAGGCCCGCGTCGGGCTGCTCTTCGTCGAAGGCTCCCCACCCGAAGGCTTCACCCTTCCCTCCTAGGAACTCTCCGGTGGTGGTGACCCCCGTGCGCTTGTCAAAGGCCGTTGGTGGACTGGTCGACGATGCCGAGCGCGTTCTGCCGACCCGCCGAGCGGGCCCTGGGGGTCGGGAACATCCGACGAGCCGCAAAGTAGCTGTCCGCGATGGCGGTGACTGTGTGCTCGCAGAAGACCGATTCGCAGAAGCTGGGGAGGGCCGGTAACGCCTTCGCCACTTCTGGTCCACTACCGCCCGTTCGGGGCACCCTGGAAACATGACGAAGACGTCGCCCGAGGCGGGACATGCGCCGGGTTCGCGGTTATGGCGGGGCGTGGCGATCGCCGCAGTCGTGGTGCTGGCAGCCTGCCTAGCGGCCGGGGTGCTGTGGTTCTTCGCCGATCCGCTGCACTTACCCGACCAGGTGCTGCAGGTACTGGATCAGCGGGCCAGCGTGGTCGGCATGTTCACCGGCATGGCGCTGGGGGCGGCCGCGCTGGTGGTCGCCGTGGTGGCGTTGCGGGCGCAGTTGCGCGCCGAGCACGCCCCGGCACAGGCCGAGCCGCAGGCCCCACCGCCCGCGGTGTCGGCCTCGGGCGAGCGGGCGGTCGCCCTTGACGGCGGCAACTCCGGCATCATCTCCACCGGTGGCGGCGCGCGGAACGTGCAGATGCGGGCCGAGGCCTCCGGGCAGGGCCGGGTGTACCAGGCAGGTGGCGACCAGACCATCAACGAACGATGACCACCCCACCAGACGATCCCCAAGAGCTGCTGGACATCCAGATGGACGGCACCGCTCGTGAGCACGGCCGGGTGTACCAAGCAGCTCACAACCAGATCATCAACCACAGCGAGCACCACCACTATCCACCTGCGCCGGAGCCGGGCCAGATCGTCGAGGGCGACATCCCGCAATGTCCGCCCGGCTTCCAGCCACGCGAGCAACTGCTGCAGCGCGTGGCCGGCCTGCTCGGCGATCCCGCGCCCGGCCAGAGCGGTCAGGTGGCCGGCGGGGCAGCGGTGATCTGCGCGATGGCCGGAACCCCCGGGGTGGGCAAGACGATGCTGGCCGCCTCCTACGCCTGGGCCTGCCAGGCCGCGCGCTGGCCAGTCATCGCCTGGATTGCCGCCGAGACCACCGACCAGCTCCTGACCGGCCTGGCCGCCCTGGCCGAACGGCTCGGCGAACGCAAGGCCGACGACGACGCCACGGCCGCCGCCGAACGAGCCAAGAATTGGCTGGCCGCCACCACCCGGCCGGCACTGCTGGTGTTCGACAACGCCACCGACGCCGCGGCGGTGCGCCGCTGGTGCCCGGCCACCGGCGCCACCCGCGTGCTCATCACCACCCGCAACCGCGCCTTCCTGCGCCTGTTCCAACCCGTTGAGGTCGAAGTCTTCACCACCGCCCAAGCCCACGCCTTCCTGCGCCGGCGCACCGGCCTCGAGGACGCCGACGATGTCGCCCAACTGGCCGGCGAGCTGGGATGCCTGCCGCTGGCGCTGGCCCAGGCCGCCTCCGTGATCACCCGGCTGGGCCTCAGCTACAGCGACTACCTGAACCTATTGCGTGGCTTCCCCGTCACCGAGTATCTGCCCGCCCAGCACGGCGACGCCTACCCGGCCGGCACCGCCGAGGCGATCCTGCTGTCGGTCACCCAGGCCGAGACCGCACTACCCCAGGCCCACGACCTGCTGGAGATGCTCTCGGTGCTGTCCCCGGCCGGCGTCCCCCTGGAGGTCCTGCAAGCCTGGAGCACCCCCGACGGCGAGCCGCTACAGCTACGAACCCTGCTGGCCGACCTGGCCGATACCTCGCTGATCGCCTTCAGCGAGGACCATTCCGCTATCTTGATGCACCGCCTGGTCCAGCGCGTCCTACGCGACCGCGCCGCCCACCACGGTGACTTTGACGCCATCCTGAGCCGGGCCACCAACCTGCTGCACGCCTTCAACACCACCCTGCCCGACGGCGTCCACACCTGGGCTGCACGCGGCGCCGTTGAAGTATTCATCGAACAGACCGATGCTCTCTATCGGCATGCCCACCTCAAGGACGGTCCTTCTGGCGAGCTTTTGGAGCTTTTTAGTTGGTGTAGCCACTACCTGTTCGCACTGGCCGACCTCACTCGTGCGGTCGCCCTGCGGGAGGTGACGGTTGCCGATCACGAGCGGATGCTGGGCGCCGACCACCCCTCAACCCTGACCTCCCGCAACAACCTCGCCTACACCTACCAGGCGGCGGGGGACCTGCGTCAGGCCATCTCCTTGTACGAGGCCACACTTGCCGATCGGGAACGGGTGCTGGGCGCCGACCACCCCTCAACCCTGACCTCCCGCAACAACCTCGCCCACGCCTATCGAACGGCGGGGGACCTGGGCCAGGCCATCTCCTTGTACGAGGCCACACTTGCCGATCGGGAACGGGTGCTGGGCGCCGACCATCCCTCAACCCTGACCTCCCGCAACAACCTCGCCCACGCCTACCAGGCGGCGGGGGACCTGCGTCAGGCCATCCCCTTGCACGAGGCCACACTCGCCGATCGGGAACGGGTGCTGGGCGCCGACCATCCCTCAACCCTGACCTCCCGCAACAACCTCGCCCACGCCTACCAGGCGGCGGGCGACCTGCGTCAGGCCATCCCCTTGCACGAGGCCACACTCGCCGATCGGGAACGGGTGCTGGGCGCCGACCATCCCTCCACCCTGACCTCCCGCAACAACCTCGCCCACGCCTATCGAACGGCGGGGGACCTGGGCCAGGCCCTCTCCTTGTACGAGGCCACCCTCGCCGACCGGGAACGGGTGCTGGGTACCGACCATCCCGACACGCTGGGCTCCCGCAACAACCTCGCCTACACCTACCAGGCGGCGGGGGACCTGGACCGGGCCATCTCCTTGCATGAGGCCACACTCGCCGACCGGGAACGGGTACTGGGCGCCGACCACCCTTCAACCCTGACCTCCCGCAACAACCTCGCCGCCGCCTACCAGGCGGCGGGGGACCTGGAGCGGGCCCTCCCGTTGTACAAGCAGACGCTGGCCGAGCGTGAGCGGGTGCTGGGCGGCGACCACCCCGACACGCTGGCCTCACGCAACAACCTCGCCGCCGCCTACCGAACCGCGGGGGACTTGGAGCGGGCCATCTCGTTGTACGAGGCCACCCTCGCCGACCGTGAGCGGGTGCTGGGCACTGACCACCCCGACACCCTGGCCTCACGCAACAACCTCGCCAGCGCCTACCGAACCGCGGGGGACTTGGGCCGGGCCATCCCCCTGCTGGAGGCCGCCTTCGCCGACTGCGAGCGGGTGCTGGGCGCCGACCACCCTACGACTCGCATTGTCCGAGAGAACATTGAGACGGTGAACGCCAACAGCATGCGCCACGGTGCCCGCGGATGGAGGCGGCTGTTCCGGAGGCGGGGCCGCGCCACTGGCGAATCTTGAGGGAGCTGGATCCTTCAGAGGACGATCGTTTTTTACAGACCGGCCATGCCGGCCATCAGAAGGCACTGGGAGCCTTCAACAACTCGTTCAACAGCTCCGGCGGTTCAACAACCCTTGGACACTGTTTGTTGACAGAATTGCCGACGTGGCCGACGCCCTGCAGCTCTGCGCCTGCCGATAATCTCATCCACGCTGGTCAAGCGGGCATGTGAGTATGTGTGGAGGACGCCGCCGAGCCGGCCTCTTCGGCGTACGTCGAGGTTGGCGGTCGTTCCAGAGCAGTAGCGGTCGAGGAGTTCAGGGCGGCAGTGCTGCACCCATCGCTCCGTGATGGAGTTCATGCGCGGCATCCGCATGCTGGTGAGCACCGTCGTGATGCCGGCGTCGGCGAGGACCTCGTCCATGAGGGCCGGGAACTTGCCATCCCTGTCTCGGATCAGGAAGCGCGTCCGGCAGCCCGCCGGCTCGGGTTCGGCGTGGCGTAGCGCGCGCGGTGGCGCACTGTGTGCGTATAACTACTCTGTGCCGAACGAAGTGCAGAAGGTGATTTGTGTCGGTGGCGGACCCGCCGGCCTGTATTTCGCGATCCAGATGAAGCTGCGCGATCCTTCGTGTGACATATCCGTTTTCGAGCGCGATCCGGAGGGTTCGACGTACGGCTGGGGCGTGACGTACTGGGGCAGCCTGCTCGACCGGCTGCACGAGAGCGATCCCGAGTCGGCCCGCGCCATCGGCGAGGCGTCCGTGCGGTGGCAGGACGGGATGGCCCTCGTCGGCGGCCGCACCACCACGCACCGCGGCGACGAGGGCTTCGGCATCGGCCGCCACCGGCTGCTCGGCATCCTGGCCGACCGGGCGATCGCACTCGGCGTGCGGGTGGAGTTCGAGCGCGAGATCCTCGGCGAGGTCCCGGACGCCGACCTGGTGGTGGCCGCCGACGGGGTGAACAGCCCGCTGCGCGGCCGCCACGACTTCGGCACCGAGGTCGCCACGGGGGGCAACACCTACATCTGGCTCGGGACCACCAAGGTCTTCGACGCCTTCACCTTCGCCTTCGTGGAGACCGAGCACGGCTGGATCTGGTGCTACGGCTACCGCTTCGACGACGAGCGCAGCACCTGCGTGATCGAGTGCGCGCCCGCCACGTGGCGCGGGCTCGGGCTCGACCGCGCCGACGAGGCGGGCAACCTGGAGCTGCTGGAAAAGCTGTTCGTCGACGTGCTCGACGGGCATCGGCTCGTCGGGCGCGGGCAGGGCGTCGCGCAGTGGCTGCGCTTCCAGACCGTGACGAACCGCTCCTGGCACTGCGGCAACCTCGTCCTGCTCGGCGACGCCGCGCACACCACGCACTACTCCATCGGCGCCGGGACCACGCTCGCGATCGAGGACGCCATCGCGCTGGCCGGCGCGATCGAGCGCCACCCCGCCCTGGCGCCCGCGCTCGCGGCCTACGCGCGGGAGCGCAAGGCCGCGTTGTTGCCGGTCCAGAGCGCCGCCCGCTACAGCGCGCGGTTCTACGAGGACCTGCCGCGCTACCTGCGCCTGGAGCCCGCGCAGATGTTCGCGCTGCTCGGCCAGCGGCACTCGCCGCTGTTGTCGTACATGCCGCCGCGGCTGTACTACCGGCTCGACCGGGCGGTGAGCCGGCTGGAGGCGGCGCGCAAGTTCAAGCGCTGGGCCGGGCACCGGATCGCCGGGTCACTGCAGTCGTTGTCGCGCTGACGGGGTCAGCGCGGGTCGCGGACGAGGCGGACGATGACGGATTGGACCCTGCCGTCGTCGAACGAGTCCGGGCCGATCAGCAGGGTCACAGCCATCACCGGTGGCAAGGCCACGAGTGCTGCCGGCGGCTCCCTCGGTGTCGATGCGCAGCGTTCGGCTCTCTCGTCGCTCATGGCACGCCGATGCGCCGGCTGATCGAATCCGGCGCCCTGCGCGGAGACCGCTGATCGGCCTGCGCGACCCGGGCTCCGCACCAGGCACCGGCACCGGCACCCCAGAACCCGTTCCCCGGGGCCGATCACGGCTGTCGGCGCCCGACGCCGGCCATCGCTGACTGTCCGGCTTGCCGCGTTTGTCAAATGGGCGTCACCAGAGGTGTACTGCCTTCCGGAAAGCTGATCATCCGATCACGCACGAGGGAGGACCGGTGGACTTCGCGATCCTCGGCACCATTCGCCTCAATGGTCCCGGCGGCCGGATCCGTCTCAGCCGCAAGCAGCGGGCCGTGATCGGGGTCCTGCTGCTCCACCCGAACGCGACCGTTTCCACCGAACGCCTGATCGGCGCCCTCTGGGACGACCCGCCCCGCTCGGCACTGTCCAACGTCCAAACCTACGTCCATCAGCTCCGCCGCTCCCTGGAGGGCAGCGGCCTGTGGCTGGGGACCGAGGGGTCGGGGTACGCCTGCGAGGTCCCGCCGGAGCGTCTGGACCTGCTGGTGTTCGAGGAGGGCGTACGCCGGGCGCGCAGGGAACGGGCGAACGGCGACCTGGTGGCGGCCGAGCGCGAGTACGCGGCCGCCGTCGCGTTGTGGCGCGGAACCCCGGCCGAGGACGTACCGCTCAGCGGGGCCGTGGCGCCGCGGATCACCGAGCTGGAGGAGCAGCTGGCGGTGGCCAGATCGGAGTGGATCGACGTACGGCTCGCGCTCGGCCACGACGGCCTCGCCGCCGAACTGCGTACCCTCGTCGCCGCCCACCCGCTGCGTGAGCGGTTGCGAGAGCAGCTCGTGGTCGCCCTGCACCGCAGCGGGCGGCGGGACGAGGCCCTCGACGCCTTCCGCGAGGCGCGTGAGCTGCTGGTGGCCGAGCTGGGCATCGAGCCGGGCCCGGAACTGCGCCGCCTGCACGCCGCGCTGCTCTCCGGCAACGCCGACCGCCGTTCGCCGCTGCTCCCCGGCGAGACCGATCATCACTCGCCACCGGCCGGAGAGGCCGGGCGCCACTCGCCGCCACCGGCAGGAGAGGGCGGTCGTCATTCGCCGCCGCCTTCCGCGGACGCCGACCGGCACGGCATGCCGCCTTCCGCGGACGTCGAAGCGGGCGCGCGGCCGATGGCGTTCCGGGGGCTGTGCCAGTTACCCGGCGACACCGCGGACTTCGTCGGGCGTGAGGGAGAGGTCGCCGAGCTGCTGAGGCTGCTGCGGGCGGCCGCGGATCGGCTCGGTCCGCCCATCGTGGTCGTGTCCGGTCTGCCCGGCGTGGGCAAGACCACGCTCGCCGTACGACTGGCGCACCTGTTGCGAGCCGACTATCCCGACGGGCAGCTCTTCGTCCGGCTCGGACGGGACGCGCGCGGCCCCCGGGAGCCCGGCGAGCTGCTGGACGTGCTGCTGCGCTCGCTCGGCCTCGACGGCGCGCTCATCCCCGTCCCGGTCGAGGAACGCGCGGGACTGCTGCGTCAGCGGCTGGCCGACCGGGCGGTGCTCCTCGTGCTGGACGACGCCGTCGAGGAGGACCAGCTCCGCCACCTGCTGCCGGGCACCGCACGCGGCGCCGTCCTGGTGACCTCCCGCTCTCCGCTGCCCGCCCTGGAAGGTGCCGTACGGCTCCCGCTCGACCTCCCCGACGAGAGAGACGCCAGGCTCCTGCTGGAACGCGTGGCGGGCCGGGACCGCATCGGTTCGGCGCCCGGCGCGGCCGAGCAGATCCTGCGTTCCTGCGGCCGGTTGCCGCTGGCCATCCGGGTCGCGGGAGCCCGCCTGGCCACCCGGCCGGTCTGGCCGGTCAGCGAGTTCGCCACCCGGCTGGCCGGACGGGGCCTGGACGAGCTGGTCGTCGGCGGGCTGGACGTGCGCGCGACGTTCGAGCCGAGCTACGCGGCGCTGCCGGCCCCGGCCAGGCGCGCGTTCCGGCTGCTGGGCCTGGCCGGGCTGGACAGCGTGGCGGAGTGGTCGGTCGCGGCCCTCCTCAGACGACCCGCCGCGGAGACGGACGCGGCGCCCGCCAGACCGCCTGGCTCGGACGGGGATGCGGACAAGCTGGGGGCGGCCGCGCTGGAGGCGGATGCGGCGCTGGAGACGCTGGTCGCGCGGGGCATGCTCACCTCGACCGAGGTGGACGGGGCCGGACAGCCCCGCTACCGGCTGCACGACCTGCTGCGGGTGTACGCGCGGGAACGGGCGCAGGCGGAGGAGACCCCCGAGGGGCGGCGTGCGGTGCTCACCTGGCACGTGCTGGAATGCCTGCGGCGTACCCGGGCCGCCACGCGCCGCCTGCCGATCCTGCTGGCCCCGCCGTACGAGCGCGAGCCGGAGGAGGGACCGGCGCCCGACGTGCGGGTGAGCGAGATGTGGCTGGCGGCCGAGCGGCGTACGCTGATGCTCGCCCTCAGCACCGCCGCCGAGCTGGGCCTGAACGACGCGGCGGCCGAGCTGGGACACCACCTCACCAGCTATTTGATCATGGATCGGTTCCTGGCCGACGCCGAGCGGGTCCAGCAGATCGTGATCGGGCTGGGCGATGGGCGCGCCGCGCTGCGGGCCCGGCTGCTGCTGGCCACGGTGGAGATCGAATGGGGTCGGTTCCTTTCGGCCGAGACCATGTGCGGCGCGCTTCTGGCGGAGTTCGGCCGCACCGGCGACAGGCATGGAGCGGCGTACGCGCTGATCGTCAGGGCCGCCGCGCGGCACGGCACGGGCCATCTGGACGAGGCGCTGGCCGACGCGTACGCCTGCCTCGACCTGATGGCGGCTCACGGCGACGCCGCCGGGCTGGCGTACGCGTGGACCTGGCCTGTCTGGATCCACGTCGAGCGCGGTGAGCACGGGCGGGCCGTGGAGATCGCCAGAGCGCGGCTGGAGGTGACCGAGAAGGACGACTACGCCATCCGCGGCAACCTGCTGCGCGGCCTCGGCACCGCCCTCTACCAGCGGGACGAGACGGCGGAGGCCGTCGTCCGCTACCGGGAGGGCCTGCTGGCGGCGCAGGCGCTCGGCGATCGCGCCGAGACGAGCAAGGCGCTGCGCCGGCTGGGGGAGGCACTGGGTGCGCTGGGCCGCTTCGACGAGGCGGCCGAGACACTGGCGGCGAGCCTGCGGCTGTTCGTGGAAAGCGGCGACACCCTGGGCGAGGCGCTGGCCGGGCACGCGCTCGGCGTCGTGCACCTGCGCCAGGGCGAGCCCCGCCGGGCGGTGGCGGACCTGCGGGCCGCGCTGGAACGGCTCGGCGGCGACGGGCCTCCGGTGTGGCGGGCCCGCGCTCTCAGAGAGCTGGGCCGGGCCTACGCCCTGCTGGGGCGGCACGAGGAGTCGGCGGCGGCGTGGCGCGGCTCCCTCGCCCTGTTCGGCGACGCGGCGGAGGGACGGGAGGTGGCCGCGTTCCTGGCGCCCTGACCGACGCTATTCGCCGAGCCGCCACACGACCGGCACGCCCTGCGTTCCCGCCAGCCTGGCCTCCTTGCGCGCCAGCCCCGGCGTGGCGCCCTCGGCGACCAGCACGCCCTCGGGCGACAGGGCGGCCCACATCCCGGCGGGCGCGTCGGCCACCTCCAGCGCCCGGTTCACCTCCAGCGCCCGGTTCACCTCCGGCCGGGCCGGGGCGGGCGTCCGGCGGGCCTGCCACCGCCGCCAGTACAGCCACTGCACGACGATCAGCGGCCCGAGCACGGTCAGCAGCGGCAGCAGCCGGCCATGGGACAGGACGAAGGCGATGGACAGAGCCAGCAGGACGGCCTCCAGGCCGGCGGCACACCAAGCGGCCGCCTTCCCGTACGCCCGTAGCGCCACCACCGGCCAGATCGACAACATCAGGCAGTCGCCGAGCCCGATGAGGGCGGGATCGTCGCCATAGGAGGAGGCCAGCACAGGCGCGAACGGCAGCCCCTGCATCCGCTGGACGAAGTCGGCGGTGAGCGACGTCAGCCCGGTGGCCAGCGTGTCGTACAGGGTGAGGGCGGCGGCCAGGGCGGCCACCTGCGCGGGCGTGATCGCCGCCTGCACCCACATGTTCACCACGCCGACGACGAGCAGGATCAGCAGGGCGTCGTTGATCACAAGGAGCGCGGCCGGCCGTCCCAGCGCGAAGGCGGTGACGTCGGCGGCGCACAGGAGCAGGGCGGCGATCATGCCCCACCGGCCGCCCAGCACGGGGGCGAGGGTGAGCTGGGTCAACGTCAGGACCACGAGCCCGAAGATCGACACGACGACGCCCGTGGGCAGGTGCAGGTACGCGAACGGCATCACGACCAGCGTCACCACCATGACCGCGATGTCCGCGCCCACCATCCGGCCGACCGGCGGTCTGGGCATGACGTAACGGCGCAGGTACGCGGCGGTGAGCGCGACGGCCAGAGCGACGAGGGCGTACAGGGCGAGCACGTACGGGGTCATCACAGTCCTCGCTCGAAGCTGATCTCCAGCAGGTCGGTGCGCAGCCGGCAGGGCGTGGGCAGGTCCTCGGCGGTCTCGACCAGGACGATGCCGGTCAGAGGCAGCCCGTGGGCGCGCTCCTCCAGGCGGCCGAGCAGGCCCTGTTCGGCCTTGCCCGCGACGACGTACAGGATGGTGCCCTCAAGGGCGTACCGGGTGGGCAGCGGCAGCGCGTGCTCGGCCTGCAGCAGGTCCAGCACGTCACGCGTGGTCAGCCCGCCGGGCGACCTGCGGCCGAGCACCCGCGAGGTGGCGGGCAGGGCGGCGAGGGCGCACGTCGGGGGCTCGGCCAGAACCTGGACGAGGTCGCCGGTGACGTACCTGAGCAGAAGCGTGGTGTCGCGGAACGTGGAGTACGGCGTCACGACGATCGTGCCGACCTCGCCGGGAGCGGCGGGGGCCAGGGTCTCGGGGTCGAGTATCTCGACCAGGCCCTGGTCGGCGGACAGGTGCAGATGACCGTCGGGGCAGACGCGGCCGGACACCGGGGCGATCTCGGTCATGCCGTACCCGTCGCGGACCTCGGCCCCGAACGCGTGCTCCGCCCGCTCGCGCAACGCGTCGGTGAGGACCTCGCCGCCGGACCAGATGGTGGTCAGCGCGAAGTCGGCGGCCCGCCAGCCGCCCCGCTCGGCCTCCTGCACGAGCGCCGCGAGGTGGGAGGCCGGCACGTTGAGGTGAGACATCTGCGCGCGCTTGCCCGGAACGTGCAGCGGAGTGGCCAGCCGGTCGAGCGTGGCGGCCGGGTCGATGGTGCCCAGGTGGGCGAACACGGCCCCGGTACGGGTGACGGCCCGTTCGGTGAGGATCTGCGCGACGGACCGCGAACTGCTCGCGTTGGCCCACACGTCGTCCGTGCGCACGTTCCCGGACATCATGAGCGAGAGCGCCGACAGGCACGACAGCAGCTCGATCTCGTAGGCGGAGAACCACACGAGCGTGGGCGTGCCCGTCGTGCCCGTCGTGTGCGCGAGCACGGATGGCCTGGCCAGGTCGGAGACGAAGGCCGCCGGCCTGCCGCGCAGGTCGGCCTTGGAGGTGGGGGCGATCGAGGACAGGGTTTGCGGGGTGATGGAGGCCGGGTCCACGCCGTGCTCCGCGAACCACCGCCGGTAGTAAGGGCTCTCCGCCGCCGCGTGGGCCACCGTGCGCCGCAGCCGCCGCCGGGTGAGGTCCTCCTGGAGCTCGGGGTCGTTGCCCGCGATCAGGTCGTCGGCGCCCTCGCCGGGCGAGCCGAACGTCTCCAGCGTCTCGCGCATGTCGTCGACCAGCGTGTAGACGTCCCGCAGCCGGAACCTGCGCCCCGACATCATCGACCAGGCGTAGCCGAGCTGGCGTACCGCGGTGCCGAACACGCCGCTTTCCTCCCGTCGTGGTGTCCCCCGGGAGAGGGCTCCCGGGGGATCACTCGCTGTTCGTCAGACCTGCAGCCCGAAGATGGCGCTGGACAGGGTGCTGACGGCGTACTTCGCGTAACGACGGGCGGTCTTGACCATGACGAACTCCCAGTTCTTCAGGGGGCGCACCGATCGCGCCCTCTGCGATCAAGAGTGCGAGCCGCTGCCAGAGATCCCCTACACAGTCGCTACAAAGTCATTACAAACAGCTGGTGGCGGGCCCCGTCACCCGCCGGTGAGCCGATGCCGGGTCTCGCAGCAGTCTCCGGCGGCCCAGATCCCGACGGCCAGGCGCCCGTCCGGCTTGGGCCGCAAACCGCCGGTCGGGCCGCTCGGCAGCTTGGTGAGGTCGGGGTTCAGCCAAGATGATGGCGAAACCCGCATGGGATTTGAACGGGCTCCGGGGCGGGAGGGCTCGGACAAGTGGCGAGGGCTCGTGGCGGACCCGATGGCTCGGAGGACCTGCAACTCGGGCTAACGGAGGACTCGGTAGCGAAGATGAGCCTCGCTCGCGAAGGCTGATGTGTCGATGCGCTCAAGTTCGATGTGCCGCCCAAGGCCTGCGAACAGCGAGATGCCGTCGCCGAGCAGGACCGGCGCAACGTCCAGGTGGAGCTCGTCGACGAGACCGAGCCGCAGGCACTGTCGTGAGATGGTTCCTCCGAGCAGGCTGACCCAGCCGTCCCCGGCCGCTTGCGTGGCCAGTCTGACGGCCTCGTTGATGTCCTCGACGACGAAGTTGTACGTGATGCCGTCGCGCTCGATCGGCTCATGGGCGCTGTGGGTCATCAGGTAGACCGGGACCTTCAGCATGCCGCCGTACGGGATCTCGCCGTCCTCGATGGTCTGGGTCTTGTTCGCGCCGCCGACCACCGCGCCGATCCGGCTCATCACCGTCCCGACGACGGCGTCGTCCTCGGGAGCGGAGGGTCGGCCGAACATCCAGTCGACCCCGCCGTCCTCCCTTGCCATGAACCCGTCAAGAGTGATGGTCGCGTGGACGATCACGGTGGCCATGAGCCGCTCCTTTCTCCGAGAGGTGAGTCGATCGACTCGCCTCTATGACCGTAATCGTGCTCGTAATGGTGAGTCAAGGAACTCGCCTCGATGAGATACTGAACGGATGACACGTGGACGCTCCTCGTACCACCGTGCGGTGGCCGCGACCAATCGCGAGGCGATCCTCGGCGCCGCCGCGCAGCTCTTCCTGGAGTTCGGGTACGACCGCACGCCACTGGCACGTGTCGCCGAGCAGGCAGGGGTGTCCAAGGCGACGCTCTTCAAGCAGTTCCCGACCAAGGCCGAGCTCTTCGAGGCAACGGTGCTCGCGGCAGGCGGATCGCCGGCGCCGGAACCGGTCGAGATCCCGACCGGCGACCTCTACGCGGGCTTGGTGGTGCTAGGCCGCGCGTATTCGGAACTGTTGACTCGTCCTCGCATGGTCGCCCTGATGCGAACCGTGATCGCCGAATCGCACCACTTCCCCGAACTGCGCGAGCGGACCTTCGACTTCGGCACGCTGCCTGTGCTGCAGGCGCTGGGACGCTATCTGCGGGAGGCGCACTCCGCAGGCAGCGCCGACATCGGTGATCCGGATCTGGCATCCGCACAGTTCCTCGGCATGATCGCGTCCGCGATCTTCTGGCCGCGCCTCACGCACGGTACGTGGTCGATCACCAAGGAAGAGCAGTCGCGAGCGGTCGACGAAGCAGCCCGGACGATCGCCGCGCGCTTCGCAACTCCCTGACGTGATCATCCGCGTCCGGGGCAGTGCCCAACCTCAGGCGGACAGCCTCCTCGCCCGGCACCGCGCCATGCTGGAGCAAAGTGCCTGGCAACTCCCACCCGTCGCGTCCGGTCGAGGCCTTCGGCGGTGGCCACCCGTGTGAGCTGGTGGCTGATGCCTGCGTCTCTATCGCGGGTTGAGGACGCGTGTCATCCAGATCGAGTCACCGTGTTCGGCGTCCTCGTCGATGCGGTCGCTTCGGTGGAAGCCGAGTTTCTCAAGGACGCGGAACGAGGGTGTGTTCCACTCCCGTACGGTGGCCCAGAGGCGGTGACGCCCTGTTCGAATCGCGGCTTCCAAGACCGCACGGGCGGCTTCTGTCGCATAACCATGGCCGTGAGCTCGTTGTGCCAGCTCGTACGCGATCTCAGGTTCGTCGAACGACCCCTGGCCGACGGTCAATCCGCAATACCCGATGAACTCACCGGTGTCGCGCAGCTCTATGGCCAGCAACCCGAGCCCGGGAGCCGCCGTCAGCGGATTGTCAACGAGCCAGCTGCGGACGTCCTCGACCGTCGGCCGTCCCTCGGCGTCGATCCGGCGGGCCGCCGGCACTCGCGGGTCCCGCTCGAACCACAACCCGCGGAACTGCTCTGCGTCCGACGGCACCCACCGTCGCAACCGCAGCCGCTCGGTCATCAGCTCCGCCGGTAGATCCTCATATGTCCTCATCCGGCCAACCTAACCCAGTGCTGGTCACCCTCGGACCCGACAAAAGCGGTAGCGAGAATGTCGGGAGATGCAGGCCGGTGACGTCGCACGATGGGGGCATGGACGACACGACCTTGACATCCCGTTTCCTCCGCGACGGCTTCGTGAAGCTGGAGGGTGCCGTCGCGCCGCGCGTGGCCGCAGACTGTGCGCGGCTGCTGTGGCGGGAGACGGGCTGCGACCCGGACGACCCGTCCACGTGGACGCAGCCCGTGCACTGGGTGGCCGGTATGGCACAGGGACCGTTCGCGGCCGCACCCAATTCCCCGGCCCTGCATCATGCGTACGACCTGCTCGTCGGCGCGGGACGCTGGGAGCCGCGCTACTCACTGGGCACGTTCCCACTGCGCTTCCCCCACGAGGAGGAGCCGAACGACGCGGGCTGGCACATCGAGGGGAGCTATCTGCCGGAGGGCGAGAGCTGGTACTTCACGAATCTGCGCTCCCAGGGGCGGGCGCTGTTGATGCTCTTCCTGTTCAGCGAAGTCGGTGAGGAGGACGCCCCGACCCGGATCCGGGTCGGCTCACACCTCGACGTGCCGAAGGTGCTGGAGAAGTACGGGGAGGACGGGGCGAGCGGGCTGACTCTCGCACCCGATCTGGTGGCGGCGTCCGACCACCGGCCGCTCGCCCTCGCCACCGGGTCCCCGGGCGACGTCTTCCTGTGCCATCCGTTCCTGGTGCACGCCGCACAGCCGCACCATGGGGTGCGGCCGCGCTTCATGGCCCAGCCGCCGCTCCTGCCGGCCGCGCGGTACGAACTGGATCGCGCCGACGGCGCGTACTCACTGGTGGAGATTGCGATCCGCCAGGGGCTGGGACGGGACGGGGGCGGCGCTGGATAGAGGTGCCTGACGACTATCGTCGGCAGGGCGGCCGTGCAGAGGCTGTGGAAGGAGGGCACGCATGCTGGAGCGGCTGAACCAGGCCATGGAGCACATCGAGGGCCATCTCGACCAGGCCCTCGACGTGGAGGAGCTGGCACGCGTCGCGGCCACCTCGGAGCAGCACCTGCGCCGGATGTTCTCCGCGCTGGCGGGCATGCCGCTCGCGGAGTACGTCCGGCGCCGCCGGCTCACCCTGGCGGGCGCCGAAGTACTCGCGGGGCGTGAAACGCTGCTGGATATCGCGGTGCGCTACGGCTACGGCTCCGGTGAGGCGTTCGCGCGGGCGTTTCGTGCCATGCACGGCATCGGGCCAGGCGAGGCCCGGCGTACCGGCGCCGCGCTCACCTCCCAGTCCCGAATGGCCTTCCGCCTCACCATCGAAGGGAGCAGCAGCATGCGGTACCGCGTCGTGGACAGGGCGGACTTCACCGTCGTCGGGTTCAAGGCCCGGGTACCGCTGGTGCACGCGGGCCCGAACCAGGCAATCATCGACTTCGTCCGTAGGATCGATCCGCAGGCTCTGGAACGCCTGGAGAAGCTGTCGGACCAGGAACCGTACGGCATCGTCGCGGTGTGCGACGACATGGAACCCGGCCGCGCCGAGGGTGATGAGCTCGACTACCACCACGGCGTGATCACCTCCGCCGCCGCTCCGGAAGGCACGACCACACTGGCCGTCCCCGCCGGCACCTGGGCGGTCTTCACCACCTCCGGGCCCGCGCCACGGGCCATCCAGGAGCTGTGGCGGGACGTGTTCACCGAGTGGTTCCCGTCGAACCCGTACCGCAGCCGCACCGGCCCCGAGATCCTCCGCATCCAGCTGTCGCCGGACAAGACGGAGGCCGACGCCGAACTGTGGCTCCCGGTGGAGCCCCAGCACCGCTGAACACGGCGACCTACCCCCCGGGGTGGACGTCCGGGGCTGACCTTCGCGATGGCATCCCCCGGACACGAATGCTGGGTCAGGGCCATAGGAAGCGATGGAGTGCACGTGAGGCGGCCATTCGGCCGGTCCCGGCCGCCGCCCGGAAGGCAGCCGTTCCCGGCGGAACGGGGTCGCCAGATGCCTGGTCAGTGCCCGTTCCTGGCTCTGGGGCCGGCTCCAGACCCGGTTAGGCCTCCTCGCATGCGATCTCGGGCGGGCAGCTGACCTTCGCGCCGCCGAACCTGACCCGGGTACCGCCAGGCACGCTCAGCCGGTAGTCGGCGCCGCAGTCGCCGCCCCCGCATTCGTAGTCGATGGTCATGCGGTGCTCGCTCCACGACTCGGTGTGGCGCTTGGGGCCGGTCCAGCGCAGCCTGCGGTCGACCACGACCGCGCCCGCCGGCCCGGTGACCACGGTGATCGTCACCGGGCCGCTGGAGTCGACCTCCAGCTCGTCTCCGGTCAGTCGGTACGTGCCGCGGGTGGTCTCCGAAGCGGGCACCATCGGCTCACGGCTGTTGCTGTGGATCAGCATCGCGCCCCCGGCGATCGCGGCAGCAGCCAGCAGGGCGGTGGCTGCGAGGATCTTCTTCATGCCTCAAAGGTAGGAACTCGCGGCCCCGGCGAACGATGGTGCTGCTTTCCCACTTGACGGTGGTGCTGGCCCCCCCTCGAACAGGGGTGCCGGATGATGGCCGACGCGGAGCCCACCACCCTGACACTTGAGACGCCCCGGCCGCCGTTCTCCTTCCGCAGTTCGAGGTCCGCGCTGACTCCAACGGCGGCGCCGGCGGGTCTGCCACCACCGAGCTCGCCGGCGGCAGCACCGTTGCGCCCGACGTTCTAGTCGGTGAGCAGGATGTCGTCCAGGCACAGCGTGTACGGTGCGTCAGCGCCGCCCACCTGGAACAACACCTGGGCCTCCCGGTCGGAGACCTTGGCGGTGTTCTGGTAGGTGTAGGTCCGGGAGCCGGTGCCGACCTCGGGGTAGCCGTCCACGATCGCGGTGTGCGTCTCGCCGCTGCCCTGGACCAGTGACCTGATCTTCACCGTCCGCGTCGCCGACGCCTTGAAGCTCAGCCGGTACGTCTTCCCGGCCTCCACACCGATGCCGCTCTGCCCGATCATCGCGGCCCACACGTTGTCACCACCCGCGGGGACGTGGGCGCACAACCGCCCGCCCGTCGCCTCGATCGGGGTGTTCTTGGACGCCCACCAGCCCTTGACCCCGTTGTCCAGCGAGCCGTTCACGACGCTCTGGTGCACGGGCACGAGAGAGACATTGTCCAGGCACAACGTGTACGGCGCGTCAGCGCCGCCCACCTGGAACAACACCTGGGCCTCCGTGTCCGACCCCTTGGCCGTGGCCGCGTAGCTGAACTTCTTCGGGCTGCCGCCGACCTCGGGGTAGCCGTCCACGATCGCGGCGCGCTTCTCGCCGCCGCCCTGGACCACCGACCTGATCCTCGTCGTCCTCGTGGCGGTCGCCTCGAAGCTCAACTGGTAGGTCTGTCCGGCCTGGACCGCGATGCCGCTCTGCCCGATCATCGCGGCCCACACGTTGTCACCACCCGCGGGGACCTGGGCGCACAACCGCCCGTCGGTCACCTTGATCGGGGTGTTCTTGGACGCCCACCAGCCCTTGACCCCGTTGTCCAGGGAGCCGTTCACCACGGCGTCGCCGGCGGGCGCGGCGGCGTACGCGGGAGTCGCCGCCGCGGCCATCGCCACGAAGGCGCCCACGGCGATGAGGCGCATCGATAGAGGATTCATGAAAAATGATCTTAGGAAGGACGTCACCATCGGCACAGAGCCAATTCGTGGTCACGCAGTTGGGCCAACCTGCCGCGGGCGGCCCTGTCGGCCTGGTGCTCAGATCGACGTCACCGCAGGCGACGTGACGTCGCGCGGGACCTCCCGAACGCGACACGTCGATCTGCTCTCACGAGTGGACCTGCGTGCGGTGGAGGGTGACGAAGGAGGCGAGAACGGCGGCGAGGCCGTCGGACGCGTTCACGGTGGAGTGCCGCAGCGGCGTGCCGGATTCGATGGAACGGGCGATCTCCTGGTACACGAGCCCGCGCAGGACCCGGACGGGCGGGATCTCCCGCATGGCCCTCGATCCCATGCGTTCGAAGACCAGCGTGTTGCCGCTGACCGTGAGGCGCGCATCGGTGTCGAACAGGCTGAGCCGCTCAGACGGAACCGCGGAACAGGTCGTGCCGGCGAAGGCGAGCCGCGAGCCGTTGTGGAAGCTCACCAGGCCGATGGCCCGCCCTCCCGGATCGTCGTCGACCTGGATCCTCGTGTCGGCCGGCTCGCCGAGAAGCTGACAGGCCAGATCGAGGTACGGCGTGAGAATCCGGGCGAGTGCCCGTTTCTGCCGCGTCGGCCCCCAGCGGAACCACAACGGGTTGCGGAACTCCTCGAAGGGATGTGACCGGGAGACCTCGAGTGTCGCGCAGGTCGTCGCCGTCCAGGTCCAGGCTCGTACCTCGGCCGGCACCGCCATGCGGAACGGCATCATGACGCCGATCAGCGCTGTGTCACGCCGGGTCAGCTGCCGGAGCTGCGCCAGTTCCTGGGGGGAGGGGGCGGGTTCCTGCAGGAGTACCGCCTTGCCCGCCTCGGCCGCCTGCCGGACCAGGGCGACTCTCGCCTCCGTGTGGGTGCACAGGACGATGAGCCGGATGTCCGGGTCGAGCAGCAGGCTCTCCCATGTCGCGTCGGTGGGGGCACCGTCCGCGTCCACGACCGGGTCCCGGCTCAGCGCGTGGACGAGCTGGAAGCCCTCGTCGCGCAGCAGGTCGTCCACGGCCTGCTGATGGAGGGGACTGCCGCCGACGACGGCGGCCCTGATCGTCACGGCACGTCCGCCGTTTCGGACCGCCGGCTGATCGGATGTACGTTCGCGCCCTCGCGGAAGGGGGTCAGGCGAGTCATATCGCCCTCCAAGCTCTCATGACCTGACGCTCTGGTGGATGGGCCCCGCCGGAAGCGTGGCGGGATGTCCGGAGATCTTTACGAGCTGCCCAGTGTCATCTTGGATCCGCGTGGAGGCGAAGTCCACGGTCAGGAGTGGCGACGTCACGCCAAGGCAGATGGTCGCCTCGGCTCTCTTCCCGCGAACGGGTGGGTTCAGAGAAGGACCGTCATGGACGTCTCGGTGGTACGGAAGCCGATCCGCGGCCAGATGTGCCGCGCCGGGTTCGCCTGGCTGACCACGGCGGTGAGGGATTCCAGGCCGTCGGCCGCCGCCTTCTGTATGACGTGACGGAAGAGGGTCAGACCCAGACCTCGGGGCGTGCCGGCAGGGTGGCGGAAGGCGTTGGCGACCCACGAGAGGCCGTCCCAGTCATTGACCACCACCCCCGCCACCACCCGATCCGTCAGGTCCACGGCGAGTGAGCTGCAGGGCAGGAGCGGGCCGATCAGCTCGCCCCGGAGAAGGGGAGCCAACTCCTCTCGCAGCACCTCTTCGTCGGTACGCGGAGAATGATCCGGATGTCCGGGCGGGAACGCGTTCCGCCAGGCGGGCAGCACCTCCTCCGGCGCGCGATCGCAGGGCGTGAACCGGAATCCCTCCGGCGCCGTCGCGGGGGCCAGGCCGCCGCCGCGCCGAGATCGCAGGAGATCACGTGCGCGTGCCGGATCAGGCGGGCACCGCGGGCCGTCAATTCCGCGCCGAAATCTTCGGAGACCGTGACGTACCAGCCGCGCATTTTCGCGGCGACCGTCACGGCCGGTCGCGGGCCGATGATCTCGACCTTGTGCGCCCACGGCCGGCCGTCCCGTTCGCCGTGCACGTAGCTGATTGCCGGAACACCCTGCTCATTCTCCAGAAAATGGCGCTCCTGCTGCATGTGAACATTTGTATCGCACCCCGGCGACATTGCTGAAGGCCGGACCGTTGTTTGCCGATGAACTGCCGCCATGGGCAGCTTGACGGCCCGCCGCGGCCAGTGCCTATGCTGGGCATTCCTTGGCGGCCGACCCTGGACAAAGGGAGTGGCGAGGCGATGCTGAACAGCGCGAACGGTGGCGACCTGACCGGCCGGTTGTCCGGCCCGCTGGCTGAGATCACCGCGCCGGAGCGCTGGAAGATACGCGCGGAGTCATTCTGGTGTTATGTGGAACCGCCGGGGTTCAGTCGCCGGCTCCAGGGGTGGAAGATACACGTCTCGGCGACCACGGAATCGGCGCCGACGGTGCTGGAGAATGCGGCCGAGGTGCTGCTGCGCCGACGGGCCTGTTTCAAATTCGCCAAAGGCTTGGAACAGGTCGCAGAACTGACGTCCATGCGTTTTCCCCGGTCCGGCGGAGGAAAATTCATCACCGTCTATCCCGATGACGACGAACATTTCCGCGTACTCGTGGAGGAGTTGCACGGGGCCGTCGCGGGGCAGGCCGGGCCGGCCATCTTGTCCGACCGGCCCTACTGCCCGGGAAGCCTGGTCCACTACCGATACGGGGGATTCACGGACGCCCTGTCCAGGCTCGACGACGACGGGTCGTACGTGCCGGCGCTCGTGGCCCCCGACGGCACCTGGGCGGAGGACCGGCGTGAGGCCCGGTTCACGCCTCCGGCGTGGGCGCCGCCGCCGTTTCCCGGGATGACGTCGCCGCCGGCGCGAGACGGCGGGCCGGTGTTCATCGCCGACCGGTTCCAGGTGGACGAAGCGATCCGGCACTCCAACCGAGGCGGCGTCTACCGGGCCACGGATCGGCGGAGCGGGCACCGGGTGATCCTCAAGGAGGCTCGTCCGCACATCTCGGACGCGCACGCCCGGTTGCGGCACGAGGCGGACATGCTCGACCTCATGGAGCCACTCGGCGTCACGCCCCGCAAGGTGACGCTGTTCGAGTACCAGCACCACCTGTTCCTGGCGGAGGAGGAGATCCCCGGGCGGTCCCTGCGGAAATGGGTGGAACAGGAGTCACAGGGGACGGAGATCCGCCGCCCGCGACCGGCGGACGTGCGGGCCGTGGCCGCGCGGCTGGTGGACCTGGTGGCGCTGGTCCACCGAAGCGGCCTGGTGCTCCGAGATCTCAGCCCGGGCAATGTCGTGGTCACTCCGGACGGCACGTTGCGCCTGGTGGACGTGGAGTTCGTGACCCGGCCGGGGGGCCCGGCCACGCCGGTGATGACGCCCGGCTACACGGCGCCGGAGCAGATCGCGGCACGCGGCTCCTCGGCGGTCGCCTCGCGGACGGCCGATCTCTACAGCCTCGGCGCGTGCCTGCTGTACCTGTGCGCCCGGGTCGACCTGGTGCTCACGGCTGACGACGACCCCGTCCGGGTGGCGGCCGAGCGCATGGAGCTGCTGGTACGAACCGCCATGCACGGCAACGACCCCCTACGTCGCCTGGCACCTGTGATCCTCGGCCTGACGGCGGCGGAGCCGGGGGCGCGGTGGGGTCTCGACCGGGTGCGAGCCGCTCTGCGCGGCGACCGCGGCGCCGCGCCCGAGCCCATCGCGGCCCTCACCCCGGACGAGCAGGACGGTCTCCTGCGTGACCTGCTGGACCACACGGCGGAGCGGATGACGCCCGGCGGCGGACCTCTCTGGCCGCCCGTGCGGCACGAGAACCGTACGGGGGACGCCGCCGGTGTGCACGCCGGCGCCGGTGGCGTGATCATGGTGCTGGCGGGCGCGGTGCGCGTCTTCGACGACCAGAGACACCGGCACGCTCTGGCCACGGCGTCCGCATGGCTGTGCGCGGAGCTGGAGCGCGAGCCGCGCGTTCTTCCCGGGTTGTTCTTCGGCCGCTCGGGCAGCGCCTGGGCGTTGTACGAGGCGGCCCGCGTCCTCGGTGACGACGGCCTCGCCGAACGTGCCCTCGCCTATGCCAGGCGCATTCCGCTGCGGTGGTACATACCGGACTACACGCATGGCACGGCGGGTGCCGGAGTCGCGCAACTCGCGCTCTGGCAGGCCACGGGCGACCCCGAATTCCGGGCGCGAGCACAATTGTGCGGCGATCGGCTGATGGAGACCTGCGAACGCCGGGCGGACGAAGTCGTGTGGCCGATCCCCGAAGGCTTCGCGTCCAAGCTGGCCGGTCTCACGCACTACGGTTTCGCGCATGGCGTCGCGGGCATCGCGACGTTCCTGCTCTCGGCCGGCCATGCCCTCGGCCGGGCCGACTACGTCGAGATGGCCGAGACCTGCGGCACGGCGCTGTACGCCCGGGCCGAGCGGGTCGGCGAGGCCGTCCGGTGGCCGGTCGGCCCCAAAGACGCCACCCGGGCGGGGGCGCCGGAGCCGGACACCGCATGGTGGTGCAACGGCTCCGGCGGCATCGGCGCCTTCTTCGCCAGATTGTGGCGGACGACCGGCGACGCTCGTTTTCTCAGCATGGCGGAGATGGCCGCGACAGCGGTGCGGAACGAGCGATGGGTGCTCGGCCCCGATCACTGTCACGGCAACGCGGGGAACGGCGAGCTGCTGCTCGACCTGGCCGGCCTGCTGGGTGAGGAACGCTATCTCACCTGGGCCGCCGAGCACGCGGCCCGTATCCACAGCGGGCACGTCCGCGCGAACGGACGGAAAGTCATCCGCGCCGCGGACGGGCGGGACCTGCCCTTCAGCTACAACCTGGGCCTGGGCGGGATCATCGGGTTCCTGCTACGGCTGCGCCATGGTGGCCGCCGGTGGTTCATGCCCGATGAGTTCGCCCTGCATCCCCCGCACGCAGAAGGGAGGTGAGACCGTGTCCACCGATGTGGCCGCTCTTCAGGAGCTTCCCGCCGCGGAGAACGCCGAAGCGCAGGAGAGAACCGTCTGCTGCATGACCTGGACCGTACCGGGTTGCCAGACCTCGTTCGTCTCCACGTAGGAGTGACGAGGCGGAACTGTTGGCGGGCCGGCCGGCCGCCCGGCGCCGGTGCTTTTACGGCGCGGGGTGGCCGGCTGTGCTCAGGGCGTCGTACCAGGGGCCGATCTTTACGACAATCATGAGGGCGGCGTCATATCTCGTGTCCGGGCGATCACGGACCGTCGTCCTTCTGGCGCACATTATAGCCAATTGCCGGGGAAATCTTGGGGGTTGTTCGTGCTTGTTCGATCAATAGAATGATGTGATCCCTGCGAGAATCGTCGTCGAAAGTTGTGCTGAATGCTGGTGTCACTCGGGCTGTATCCACTGGCGGAAAAGGTTTACCGGTTGCTCCTTCTACGTCAGGACTTAGACGTCGAGGCGATGGCGAGTGAGCTTTCCACAACTAATGATCAGGTCCGAACCGCGCTCGATCATCTGGCCGAGCTGGCATTACTCCTGCCCTCCTGGGAATCTCCCGGCAGCTTTCGGCCGGTCAGCCCGCAGGTGGGGTTGCAGGTGCTCCTCCAGCAACGCCAGGCCGAGCTGGCGCGTCAGCAGAACCAGATCGCCGAGGCCGAGTCCGCCATCGCGGCCATCGTCAGCGAATACTCCGACGCCCAACAGGACGGGCAACGTCCTGGAGCCGATTGGCTGCTCGGGATGGATGCCATCCAGGCCCGCATCGAGAGACTGTCGGCCGAGGCCGTCTGTGAAGTGGCCAGCATGATGCCCGGCGGGGCGCAGGACCCTCAGTTGATCGAGGCGGCCAAGTGCCTGGACAGGCAGGTCCGTGACCGGGGGGTGGACATTCGCACGATCGGGCTGGACAGCATGCGAAACGACGGCCCCACGCTGGCGTACGCGGAATGGCTGGTCGAGATGGGCGCGCAGGTCCGCACGGTGCCGACCCTGCCCATCCGGATGTTGATCTACGATCGCCGGGTCGCCTTTCTCCCGGTGGATGCGTCGAATACCCAGGTCGGGGCCGTGCAGGTGTCGGAAAGCGGGACCGTGGTCGCCGTCCTGGCGTTGTTCGACCAGATCTGGAACGCGGCGACGCCCATCGGGTCGCAACCGCACAAGGACGAGGCCGGGCTGCTGCCGCAGGAACGGCACCTGCTCAAGCTGCTGGCTGAAGGAATGACGGACGAGGCGGCCGGTCATCACCTCGGCCTGTCTCAGCGCACGGTGCGGCGCATGATGGCGGCGATCATGGAGCGGCTCGGCGCCCGTAGCCGTTTCGAAGCGGGGTTGCGCGCGGCGCGACAGGGCTGGCTCTGACCCGCCGCCTCAGCCTTCGGGGCGGCCGCGACGCGGTCTGGACGCGCCACCGGCAGGTGCGGGCCGCCGTCGCCGGGGAAGTTGTAGACGCCAATTGGGCCCCCACCGCGGAAGCGGGCGGCCGACCTCATGGACGCGTTCTTCTCGCCCGGGCCGGGATCCGCCATCAGCCCGATCGCATTGTCGCGGACCCCGCCTCGGCGACATGGAGATCCGCCCCTGGCGTCGCCCGCTGCCGGCCCCGTGCGGCGGTCAGACCTAATCAGGTCAGACACCTTTAGGTCACGCGCCGGCACTTCAACACGGTCCATTCCGCTGAGCATACTGATCGCACCACACGGCAGTTCCTCACCAGAAAAGGATCGAAAATGCAGCTTCCCACGAAGTTCACCGCGAAGATCGCTGCCCTCCTCGTTTCCGTGGCCGTGCTCGGAACGGGCGGCGCGGTGGTGGCCCTGGCCGGTCACGCGCCCGCCGGCAAAGCAGTCATGAACGTGGCCGACGGTGTAAACGGAAACATCTGGGGCTGAGTCCCGGATAATCGTTGCCGATGTTTCGTCATGTATGTGATTACAGCTCGCTTGGCTCCGACGATCCCGGGGAGCCCGCCGCTCGACACCGAGCGGCTGCGCTCTTCCCTGACCGCGTTCAGAGGCCCGATCAGCGTCTGCCACGCCTACCTCCGAAGTGACGCCGGCGGGATATCGCTGGTCCTGTACCTGAACGGCGCCGACCTTCCGCAGGTGGAAAGCGGCTCCCGCGCCCTGCTGGAGGCGGTGCTGGCCGACGATGCCGATCCGGCCGGATGGGTGGTCGCGCACTGCGGGGCCGACGTGATCTCGCTGGCGATGGACACGTTGCTCAGGGCCGATCCGTTGACCGAAGCCTGATCGGATGGCCCTCGCTCCGGTGTCAAACCCCTGGCTTCGAGCATGGAAGGATGGAATGAAACTCTCAGTCGGGCGTTCGCCGCACCAAGAGTCGCTCCGCTCGCTGCTCCGCAAGCTTCGGATTCGGGCCGGGCTCACTCAACAACAACTGGCTGATCTGTCCACGTTGAGTGTGCGTGCGATTCGTGATCTGGAAAGTGGACGGGTGCATCGGCCCCGTTTGGAGACCGTTCGCCTGCTGGCCGACGGTCTCGCTCTCGAAGGCGGCACCCGCTCGCTGTTCATCGCGGCGGCGACCGAGGCCGCCGCCGACGCCGACAACGCCGACGACCACAACGCCGGCGCCGACAACGACGCCTTCATGCCGGAAGACGACTTGGGGGCCACGATCGCGCACGTCATTGAGAACGCGCTCATGAGCACCGTGCCAGGCCAGGTGGAGGCGCGGCCCTGCCCTCCGGAGGGGGCCGTCCGGCAGGTTTCCATGATCCGCCTGGACGGCGGCGAGCCCCGTCACATCTTCATGGAGATCTGGATGTGGCGTGGATCTGAGATGCCTCAATGGTTCCGGACGGACGACGCGTCAGGGTGGAGAATCCCTGATCTGACTTGAGGCCGCGCCCGGCGAGCCGGGGCCGGGTGATGTCCGCCGCCGGCCGGTCCGTTCTCGGTCATCGAGCGACGGGCCGGCTGGCGGCCTTTTTCTGTCGTGAGCTGGGAAAAGTCGAGCCCGCTGCCGCCCGCTGCCGTACGCCGGCTCTGCTGGCAATCTCTCGCCATGGCTGCTACACGCCTTGGCAGACGCTGGACGCCCGCTGTTTCGGTGACACACGATGAATGCGCGGAAGCCGCCATTCCCCCGAAAAGCGCCGTCCCGGCCTCATGAAAGGTTGCCATGTCACAACCGACTGTTCTCGCGCCCCGTTCCTGGGCAGAGCCGGCAAAGCATTATCTCGCCGTCCTGGAGAATTCCTGGTACCAGCATCTCACGCTGTTCCAGGATATCGTCGCCCATCGGACGACCGACTTCTGGACAGCCAATGGCGCCCGTTATCTCAACGTGCCGATCACGACGGGTTCCATTTCCAGCCCGATGGGCCGCGGCAGCGACAGCACGCCGGTGAAGGTCGAGCTGGAAGGCGTTTCGACCTATCTCGCGGACTCGATGCAGTTCATGCTCGAATTCGGCTGCCGGCTCTCGCCCGGCGGGGCGTACTACCTCATGCCTTCCTTCAGGGGCGAGCAGGCCGACCAGACGCACCTGTGCCAGTTCTTCCACAGCGAGGCCGAGATCGCCGGAGGTCTGGACGACGTCATCCGGGTGGTGGAGGACTACCTGCGCCATCTTGCCGCCGGCCTGCTCGAGCACGGCCGTCAGGCCGTTCTGGACGTCGCGGGCGGCGTCGAGCACCTGGAGGAGCTCGCGGGCTCGGCCGCCCTGCCTCGCGTGGCGTTCGAGGAGGCGGTGGCCCGGCTTCGCCACGATCCGGCGTTCGTGCGGGAAATGGGACCGCAGTGCCGCACTCTCACCCGTGCGGGAGAACGGGAACTGATGGAGCAATTCGGGGGATACGTATGGGTCACCCATATGGACCACCTCAGCGTGCCGTTCTATCAGGCGTTCGACCCCGACGATCCCACCAAGGCGCTGAGCGCCGATCTGCTTTTCGGCATCGGCGAAACGGTCGGCTCGGGAGAGCGGCACGCCAACGCCGCCGAACTTGAACGGGCGCTCGCCCTGCACGAGGTGTCGGCCGACGAATATCACTGGTACATGACCATGAAGGACCGCCATCCGCTGCGTACATCGGGTTTCGGGCTCGGGGTCGAACGCTTCCTCCTCTGGGTGATGAAACACGACGACATCCGGGACCTGGCGCTGCTGCTGCGATTCAACGGTCAGCAGATCCTGCCCTGAAGCATCAATACCGACACGGAGTTCTCATGGCACTGATCGACGTCCCCGCGCACGATTCCACGCAGCACGAAGTGCTCGACTATTTCCGCAAGAAAGCCGACGGCTACGACCAGGTGGACGAGCAGGTCTACTGGCGGCTGTCGGACCAGCTTCTCTGGGAGGCGCTGCAGGAGTACGTGCTTCCCAACGTCCCGGTGGGCGGGCGGCTCCTGGACGCGGGCGGCGGCACGGGCCGGTGGACCCAGCGGATTCTGCGGGAGCGCCCGGACCTGACCTGTGTGCACTTCGACCTCAGCCCCGACATGACACGGCACGCCACGGCCAAGGCGGAGGAAGACGGCTATCTCGACCGTCTCACCGTGGTGAACGGCGATCTGATGGACGTGGAACGGCACCTGGCGGGCGACCGGTTCGACCTGATCATCAGCTTCCACAACGTGCTCGGTTTCGTGGCCGATCCCGATGAGGTGCTCAGGCAGCTCGCCACGCTGATGGCGCCCGACGCCCAGCTGGCCCTGGTGCTGCCCAACCGCTATCACGCGGCCTTCTTCAACCTGCACGTCGGCATGCTGGAGGACGCGGAGTCGGCGGTGTCCGACGCTCGCGGGCGGTTCACTCCGGACATGCCGGCCATGCACTTGTTCACGCCCGGACTGCTGCACGAGACGCTGGTCGGGCTCGGACTGACCGTCCCGGTCAGGACGGGGTTCCCGACGCTCATCTATCCGGGCTACCAGGAGACCCAGCTCGAAGGCACCAGCGCCGGCGTCTCCCGGAGCTTGTCCGACCCCCAGAGCTACGAACGCATCCTGAAGCTGGAGCGTCGCATGCTCAGCGAGCCGGACCTGGCCGAACGCGGGAACAACCTGTTCTTCGTCGCCCGCCAAGGCCCCGCGTCGTAGGCGATGTCCTTCTCGACGAGGCGGGCTCTGGTGGACGAGCCGGACCCGAGCCCGCCCGCACCCCTGCTTCCGCACGCCCTGCGCCGCGGAGACGTGATCGGACTCTGCTCCCCCTCGATGCCGCACGCCGCCAGATTCCCCCGGCGCCGAACCCGGGCGATCGGCGCGCTGGAGGCGGCGGGCTACCGCGTGCGTGAGGGGCGGAACTGGCTCAAGGACACCGGTCACACGGCCGGCACCCCCGAGGAGCGGGTCCAGGACCTGCACGAGCTGTTCGCCGACGGCGAGGTCCGCGCCATCATGACCTCCATCGGCGGCTACAACGCCAACCAACTGCTGGAACTGCTCGACTACGACCTGATCCGGCGCCACCCGAAGCTGCTGATCGGCTACAGCGACGCCACGGCGCTCCTGCTGGCGATCTGGAAACGCGCTCGGGTGGGGGTCGTGATGGGCCCCCAGCTTCTTCCCCAGTGGGGGGAGTCCGGCGGGTGCCTGTCCTACACCGAGGCGATGCTGGAGCGCACCGTGGCGGACTCCCGCCCGATCGGTGACATCCCGTTCCCCGAGGAGCAGGTTCTGGAGTTCCTCGCCTGGGACTGCGACGACGAACGGCCGAGACGCCAGGACCGGGCCGCTCCGGTACGGGTCCTGCGGGAAGGCGAGGCGGAGGGCTTCCTGATCGGCGCGAATCTCGACACCCTCCTGAGGCTGGCCGGTACGGACTTCTGGCCGGACCTGCGGGGCGCGATGTTGCTGGTGGAGACCGCGGGCAGCGACGTCGGCGAAGTGGAGGCGCAGCTGACCCACCTGCGTCACCTCGGGGTCTTCGACCAGATCGTCGCGCTGGGGCTCGGCCGGTTCACCGATCCCGCGACGGACCGGCTCCCCGAACTGGCGGCCGTCGTGGACCGGGCGGCACGGGGCTTCCGCGGCCCGGTTCTGAGCGGGCTTCCGCTGGGCCACACCGACCCCGTGATGTGCGTGCCCTTCGGGGCGCGGGCCGTGTTGCACGCCGGCGAGCGGCAGCGTCTGACGGTGCTGGACCCGGCGGTCAGAGAGGACGGCTGCATGCCATGAACAAGGCGACGAAACGGTCGGCGCCGGTCGGGAGAAAACCGGCGATGGCGGCGGCCTTCCTGCTCGCGGTGCTGGCGGGCCAGTTCTTCCACACGGTCGTCGACCGCAATCGATGGCCCTTCTGCTCCAACAACATGTTCAACCGCGCGCTGCCCCGACGGTTCCCCCAGTTACGGATCCGGCTGAGGGACGGCGACGAATGGACCGGCCTCCGCCAGGTCTACGGCCTGATGCCGCTGGAGTTCTTCCGGGTTGTGGACATCTTCGCCACCGTCCTGCTGGAGAACACGGACGACGAGGTGAAGGAGCGGTTCTGCCGGACGATATTGGACCGGCTCAACACGCGGCCCTGGCCGAACTACGACGAGGTGCGGCGATCGGAACGGCCCACGCATCCACGCGGTTTCACCGGACTAGAGGTGATCATGGTCAGTATCGACGTCGGAGACTACTCGATGACCGACGACGGGCCTCTCTACGACCACCAGGTGCTCTACCGCTGTGAGGTGGGGTGATGGTGCGCAGGCTCTCGGCGATCCTCTTCGGGCAGGAGGACGCCGCCGACCGGTTGCCGCTCGCGCGCGTGAGTCTGGGGCTCGCGGTCATCCGCACGATCGTGCAGATGCCCGCCGGGTCGTTCTTCGAGGAGCACCAGGACACCCTTCAGGCGTGCCAACCGGAGGACCGTCGCGGCGTCCGGCTGAGCGCCTTCCAGTTCAACGCGCTGCGTCTGCTGTCGCTGGCCGCCGTGGGGTTGTGGACGATCGGCGTGCGCCATGCCCTCGTGCGGGTCTCCGCGGCGGCCGGTTTCGCCGCGCTCAACTGCTATGTCGCCCAGTTCCATCCGCGTTTGTGGAACTACAACAGTCACCTGAACCTGTTCCTGTGCGCGGCGACCGCGGTCGACACCTCGAAGTGGCTGAGCGTCGACAAGCGGCCGCCCGGCCCTCTGTCGAAGGAGGAGTCGCAGCTTCAGTCGCTCGCGCTCGCCGCCATGCAATTGGGGGCCGCCTCGATCTACAGCCAGGCGGGGCTGTCGAAGCTCATTCACGGCAAGCTCAAATGGATGGTGGAGGGCGGCACCCTCAAGGGCTCGCTGGCCGTGCTGGGAACGGCCGAGGGACACCGCCTCAGCGCCAACGACCCGCTGATGCGGGTGCTGAGCGTGGCGACCGTCGTCGGTGAGGCGGCCTTCCTGCCGCTGTTGGTGGCCCGATGGAAGAACCGACGTCTGATCGCGCTCGGCGCCGTCGCCTTCCATCTGGCGACCAAACGTTTCCTGGGCATCTCCTTCTGGCATCTGTGGGCGCTGTACCCGGCGCTGTTCATCGCCCCGTCGCCGAAGACCGACCGCTCGTAAGGAATCGCACTGCTCGTGTAGAGACGGGCCCGAAGCCAGGAGATCCAGCCATGCCAGGCCAAGTCAGTCACAGCGATGTACGGCGGGCGAGTCGTTCACAACAGACCCTTGTGGATCTGACCGCCGGCTTCACCGATCACTTCCTCCGAGCCGGGGCCGAGCGTCTGTCCGCCGAGCCGGCCGTACCGCGCGACGACCCGACCGTTCTGTTCACCAACTCCGCCGTGGTCGCGTTCAAGCCCTACCTACGCGGTGACGTCGTCCTGGGCGATCGCACGCTCGTGGTCACCCAGCCGTGCGTCAGGGCGCACAATCTGAAGACCACCTTCAGCGAGGCGTTCTCGGCCGACTTCGTCCTGCAGTTCAACATGCTCGCGGTGCTCGCGCCCGTGGCCGCCCTCGACTCGCTGGCCGAGACCATCAGGCGGTTCTTCAGCGACCTGCACGGGCTGAAGGGCTCGCAGGTGCTGCTGAAGGTGGCGGCCGACGACCATGACCTGCACACCGCCTGGCAGGACGCCTGGACGACGCCGTTGGCCTACGACGAGGAGCCGCGTCGCTACTACCGCTGGGGCTTCGGCGAGGACCGGATGACCGGGCGGGGCGCCACCTTCGCCATCGAGCAGTCCGGCGGCAAATGGCGCGACCTGGGAAATCTCATCGCCTTCGAATGGGACGGCCGGACCGTCGGCTACGGGTTCGGGATCGGCGTCGAGACGCTCGCCGCGTGCCTGGCCCGCAGCAGGTGGGTGATCGACGTGATGCCGCCCGGGGTGCTCCCGCCCGTGGAGACGGAGCAGCAGGCCAAGCTCGCGGACCTGCTGGGGCTGCTCGCCCGGCTGTACGCCAACGACATCGAGATGTCCGGCCGCGCCCAGGGCTACATCATGCGCAAGGCCCTGGTGACGCTGGACGCCCTGGCGTCCGAGCTGCGGGTGCCCGAGGACGAGCTGCTGGCCAGGATGGGCGCGATCACGGCCGCGCAGACTCCTGATCTGGACCTGGTGCGCCCCTTCCGGCGAGACCTCGCACAGTTGCGCATGCTGCCCGAAGCGGTGCGTTCGTTCGACCTGTCGTTGCGGTGCCGCCGGGACGTGTCGCCGGAGATGCTCTGCGCAGCCGCCGAGGGGGTCGCGCTTCCCGACGTGCTCAGGATCGACTCGTCCGTCTCGGACGTGTGGTGCGGGCCTTCGCTGGACGAGGACGAGCACTCCGTGACGATCTCGTTGAGCCTCCTGACCCGCCATCCGTTGACTCCGCAGCAGATCAAGGAGGCGTTGCGGACCGTGACCCAGGAACTGGCCGGGAATTTCGGCGCGACATTGCGCGGCACGGTATAGGCCGCGGCCCGCGATGCCGGCGACGTGCGTTCTGTGGAGTGAAAGTGGACCTTGCAGCAGAGATATATGACCGGTTCTCGGCCGACCTCGCGGAGGCTGTCACCGGAGAAGAGCTGGCGGCGGTCCAGGCCCGGCACACGGGCCGGCGCAGCCGGGTGAAAGAGGAGTTCCGCGAGCTGGCGAGGCTGCCTGAGCACGAGCGCAAGGAACGCGCGGTCATGCTCAACGGCCTGGAACTGCGCATGCGCGTGGAAGTGGAGGAGAAGACCGGCCGCGTGCGGGCGGAGGAGACCGCCCGGCAGATCGAGCACGAATGGCTCGACCTGTCCCTGCCCGGTCAGGTGCCCCGGCGTGGCGCCTGGCACCCGCTCACGGAGGTGGAGCGCCACTGCCTGGACGTGCTGCGCCGGCTCGGATTCGAGCGCGCGGACGGGCCGGAGGTCGAGGACGCGTACCACAACTTCGACGCGCTGAACATCCCGCAACACCATCCGGCGAGGGACCTGCAGGACACCTTCTGGCTCGACGCCGGGCTGCTCCTGCGCTCGCACACGACCACCATCCAGGCCCGAGTGCTGGGCGGCCGGCCGCGGACGCCGGTCAAGATCGTCGCAGCGGGACGGGTCTACCGCAACGAGGCGGTGGACGCCACGCACATGGCGATGTTCCACCAGCTTGAGGGCTTCTGGCTGGAGCGCGGGCTCGCCCTGGGGCATCTGAAGGAAGTTCTCGTCTTCGTGGTACGGGCTCTGTACGGAGACCGCGTGCGGATGCGGTTCAAACCCAAGTACTACCCCTACACCGAACCATCGCTCGGGCTGGACATCGCGTGCACGGCCTGCGGCGGCGACGGGTGCGAGGCCTGTCACCGCGTCGGCTGGGTGACCATCATCGGCGCCGGGATGATTCATCCGGCGGTGCTTCGCGAATTCGGCTTCGACGGCGACGGGATGCGCGGGATCGCGTTCGGCTGGGGCACGACCAGAATGGCCGCGCAATGGCTCGGCATCTCCAAGGTGAGGTCGCTGTACTCCGCCGACCACCGTCAGCTGGCCTACCTGCATCGAGGCGTCTCATGAAATTCTCCCTCGCCGGCCTGCGCGCGTTCCTGCCGGAGCTGCCCCATGACCTCGCCCGGGTGCGGGCGGCGCTGGACGAGTCCGGTCTTGAGGTCAAGGGCGTCGAATCCGACGGCTCGGACTCGTACGTGACGCTGGAGTTCCTGGCCAATCGTGGCGACCACCGCTGTTACGCGGGGGTGGCCACCGAACTCGGCGCCCGGCTGCGCCTCCCGGTGGCGCTTCCGCCGGTCGAAGAGCCGGAGATCGGCGACGGCACGATCGAGGTGGCCGTGGAGTCGGCGGCGTGCCTGGCGTACTCGCTGACCCCGCTCACCGTTCTCGATGCGAAGGCCGAGCTGGGCGCCCCTGTGACCGCCAGACTGGCCGCCGGCGACCTCCTGACCGGATCGGCGCCGGTGGACGCGGCCAACGCCGCGGCCTTGGAGCTCGGCCAGCCGACTCACGTCTTCGACGCCGACCGGGTGAGCGGCACTGTCCGCATCCGTGCGAGCCGCTCCGGTGAGCAGGCCCATCTGATCGGGGAGCGGAAGCCCCGACCGCTGCCCGCCGGCCTGCCCGTGGTGGCCGACGACGAGAAGATCCTCGCGGTGGCGGGCATGCTGGGCTGCGAGGAGTCCCGCGTGCGGGAGGAGACGCGGCGGCTGCTCCTGGAGTCCGCGGCCTACGATCCCGTGGCGGTCAGGAAGGCCGCGGCCGCGATCGGGGTCTCCACCATGGCGTCGCAGCGATACGAGCGTGGCAGCGACCCCACCGCCGTCCTTCGGGGCGCCGGCCGGGTGATCCGCCTGCTGGAGGAGGCCGGCGCCGCCGAGCGGGACGGGCCGTCCACCGTGCCCGTACGGTGGACGGCCCCACCGCCGCGCATCGCGCTCGACCCGCTGACCTGCTCCGACTTCCTCGGCGTCGAGCTCGGCCTGACGGACATGGCCGGCAGGCTCGGCGAGTACGGCTTCCGCCACGAGGGCGACGGGGAGTTCTCCGTGCCGGGCTCGCGCATCTGGGACGTGAAAGAGCCGGAAGACCTCTACGAGGAGCTCGCTCGCCATATCGGCTACGACACGCTGCCCGCCCGGCCACTGCCGGCCAGCCCCGGCGCCCCGCTCACGCCGAAGGAAGAGCTGGTCCAGGCGATCGGCGACACCCTCGCCGGCCTCGGCTTCTACGAGACGTTCACCGAGGGCTTCTACGGCAAGGAGACGTTGCGCCTGCTTTCACCGGCCGAGTCCGAGCCGCTGGCCCGGCACGTGCGGATACTGAACGCCGAGGACCGCCGCTACTCCATGCTGAAGAACAACTGCCTGGCGCAGGCCGTGGCGGCGGTGAGCGCCAATCTGCGGTTCAAGCAGGGCGACGTGCGCCTGTTCGAGGTGACCCGGGTCTTCGAGCCCGACGCCACGGCGGACAACGGCCTCTGCCGCGAACACGAGGTCGTCTGGGCCGTGGCACTGGGCAGCCGCGCCGCCGACCAGTGGTCGGGCAAGCCGGGCGAGACGGATGTGTTCTTCCTGCGCGGCGCGGTGGAGGAGATCGCGCTGCGTTGTGGTGCCGACGTCGCCTTCCGCCCCGTCCCGCCGGCCCATCCGCTGGCCGGAGTCCTCCACCCCCACCGCGGCGCCGAGATCCTCCTCGACGGCCGGCACGCGGGGCTCGTCGCGGAGGTGCATCCGGACGTGCGCCGCCGCGCCGGCCTCGGCGGCAACCGTCCCTGCTACCTGGAGCTGCGCCTGGACGCGTGGAAGCTGCGCAAGGAGCCGGCCGGGCGCCCGCCGTTCCGTGAGGACCCCGGCGTGGAGCGCATGGTCGACTTCGTCATGCCCCGCCCGGTGCTCAGCCAGGACGTCCTGGACGTGATGACCGCCGCCGGTCCTCCCTGGGTGCGCAGCATCAGAGTCGGCGACGTCTTCCTGCCGCGCGGGGCCGCTCCGGGCGAGCGCTCGGTCACGTACGTCATCACCTGCAACAGCGAGCCCGTACGGCCGGCCGACGAGGTCAACGCCATGCTCGAGAGCTTCATCGAGAAGGTGACGGAGCGATTCGCCGACCAGGGCGTACGCCTGCGCTGAGTGCCCTCGATCCATCGCCCGTCCCGTGAGAACGGTTAACGACATTGACGCATCTCCATTCCATTCTGTTCTGCATTCCCCATGCCGGCGGATCTGCCAGCTCCTTCGCGGGCTGGCACGGCCCGTTCGGGCACAGCGCGGAGGTACGGCCGATAGAACTGGCCGGGAAGGGCGCAAGGGCGGGCGAGACGCCGTACGCGTCGATCCAGGAGGCCGCGGAGGACGTCGCCGGCATCATCGAGAAGGAGTCGGCCGGCAGGACCTGGGCGGTGCTCGGCCACAGCATGGGCGCGCTCATCGCCTACGAAGCCGTACGCGTGCTGTCGGGACGTGGGCATCCCCCGGCTCAGCGGTTGATCGTCTCGGGATGTCCCGCCCCGCGGCAGCGGCCGGGCACGCGCCCGGACGAGCCGCTCGAAGGCGCGGGGGCCCTCGGTTTCCTTGAGCGGCTCGACGGCCTGCCGCCCGAGATCGCCCGAGACGGGGAGGCGGCCGAGTACTTCGCGGAGCTCGTCCGCCGCGACGGCCTGCTTCTGTCGGAGTATCGCTACACGCCGCCGACCGGCCCGCTCGACTGCCCCGTCACCGTGCTGACGGGTTCGGCGGATCCCATCACGATGGACACCGATCCCGCCGACTGGGAACTGGCGGTCGACCGGCCGGTGCGCATGTGCCGCGTGAACGGGCGAGGACATTTCTTCACGATGGAGAACCCCGCGGAGTGCGCCGCTCTGGTGCTCACCGAACTCGGCTGGACCGCGGCGCCCGAGGAGCGGGCCGCCCGGCTGTACCTGGATCTCATGAAGAAGACGCTGACCAACGTCATCTACGAGGACCCGCCCGTGCCCAGCGACTGGAGCCCGGGCTCCACCTATGACCGGGTCAATCGCAGCGCGGGTCTGGACTGGCCGAGCAAGGCCCACACCATGGTCGGGCTACGCCGGCTCGACAACGTCCAGGAATGCGTCGAGCGGGTGCTCCGCGACGGCGTCCCGGGCGATCTCATCGAGACCGGCGTCTGGCGCGGGGGCACCACCATCATGATGCGAGCCGTACTGGCCGCATGGGGGATAGAGGACCGGCTCGTGTGGGTGGCCGATTCCTTCCAGGGGATGCCCGAACCCACGCCGGACGCGCACCCCGACGACACGCGGCTCGCCACCCACGAGTTCAACCACTTCATCGGCGTGCCGCTGGAGACGGTGCAACAGAATTTCCGCGCCTATGGACTGCTGGACGATCAGGTCCGCTTCCTCCCGGGCTGGTTCAAGGACACCCTTCCGTCCGCTCCGATGAACCGGCTCGCCCTGCTGCGGCTGGACGGCGACCTGTACGACTCGACGATGGACGCGCTGGAGCACCTGTACCCCAAGCTCTCCCGCGGCGGCTTCGTCATCGTCGACGACTACTTCCTCAAACCCTGCCGCGACGCCGTCTACGACTTCCGCGACAGGCACGGGATCGAGGACGAGATTCGAGACATCGACGGCTATGGCGCCTACTGGCGCCGAGAGAACTGAGGGAGGCCCCGATATGTCCGGCGACTTGCCCATGACGACGACCGCGGCCGCCCAGGTGGAAGGTCCGCCGGTGGCCGACGACGGCGCCGCCCTCGCGGACACGTTGGCGGGCGCCCTCCTGCGCGCCGCGAGCGAGGCGCCGGACCACGGCGTGGTGATCGTCGCGCCCGACGGCCTGTCCAGCACCGTCCTCACCTATCCGGAGCTGCTCGAAGCCGCGCGTTCCGTGCTGGCCGGGCTGCTGCGGGCCGGCTGCGCGCCCGGGGACACGATCGTCCTGTACGGTCTGGACCTGGCGGACTACTTCCCCGCTCTGTGGGCCTGCCTGCTGGGCGGGCTCGTGCCGCTGCCCGTGGACGCGCGCCGTGACACGGCCTCCCGCACCCGATCGGTCGAACGGCTCCGCGGTGCGTGTGACGTCCTCGGCCGTCCTCGCGTCCTGACCGACGCGGCCGGCGTCCGGACGCTGGCGGGCGAGGACGATCTGCGCCCGATCGACGTCGCCGAGTGCCGGGCGGCGGCCGTGACGGACCTGACGCCGCCGCCCGCGCCCGGCGGGGCGGACACGGCGTTGCTCATGCTGTCGTCCGGCAGCACGGGAAAGCCGAAGCTCATTCCCCTGACGCACGCGGGCCTCGTCGACTTCGCCGCCGGAAATCGGCACATGGTGGGCTGGGAGCAGCAGGAGAAGACGCTCAACTGGCTGCCCCTCGACCTCAGCGCGAGCCTGCTGCTCTACCACGTGCTGCCGGTGTTCCTGCGGATGACCAACGTCCACGTGCCGCCGGAGGTCGTCCTCGCCCGCCCGGTGCGCTGGTTCGACCTGATCTGCGCGCATGGGGCGCACCACGCGTGGGCGCCCACGTTCGCCTTCCGGCTGCTGTGCTCCGCGCTCGCGGGCGGCGGGGAGCGGCCCGGCTGGGATCTGAGGCACGTACGGACGATCGTGAGCGGCGGTGAGCAGATCACGGTACGCGCCGTCGACGACCTGCTCGACGCGCTGGCCCCGTACGGCCTGCCGCGCGACTGTTTCGTCCCGGCCTGGGGCATGACCGAGACCTGCACGGGCATCACGTTCGGCCGGTACGGCGAGCCGGGCGGCGTGCATCGGCTGCGTTCATCGAGCCTGCACGGCAGGGTCGCGCCGGCCGGGCCCGACGTGCCGCACGAGGAGTGCGCCTCCTACGTCGCACTCGGACGGCCCGCGCCGGGCTCGGCCATCCGCATCGTGGACGACCGGCAGCGGCTGCTCACGGAGGGCGAGATCGGCCATCTGCAGGTGCGCTCCCCACGGGTGACGCCCGGCTATCTCCACGACGACGAGGCGAACGCGCGGGCGTTCCCCGAAGGCCGAGGCGGGCCGGAGAGCTGGCTGGCCACGGGGGATCTGGCGTACGTCCTGGACGGTCGGCTCGTGATGGTCGGCCGGCACAAGGACGTCATCGTCATCAACGGCGAGAACCACTCGTGCACGGCGATCGAGGCGGTCGTCGAGACCGTCGACGGCGTCGCGCGGGGAGCCGTCGCGGCCTGCGGGGTACCCGACGAGGCGCTGGGCAGCGAACGGCTAGCGATCTTCTTCGCCTGCTCGCCCGGCGACCGCACGGCCGACGAGATCGCCGGCGACGTGGGACGGACCGTCGTCCGCCGGCTGGGCCTGTTCGCCCACCACCTCGTGCCCCTGGCGCCCGAGGACTTCCCGCGCACACCGGGCGGCAAGCTGCGACGCGCCGACCTGGCCGCGATGGTGCCCCGGGGACGGCCCTCGGAAAGACCTCCGCGGGACGCCACCGAGTCCCCGGAGCTGCTCCGCCTGCTGCGCTCGGAGGTCGCCTCGCTCGGCGTGACCGTGGATCCGGGGGGCGCCGACGACCACCGGCCCTTCCACGAGTTCGGCCTGACCTCGGTCTCGATCGTGCGCCTGCACGCGCGCCTCGACGAGGTGCTCGGGCGCGAGCTGCCCGTCCACGCCCTCTTCGAGCACCCGTCGATCGCCGAACTGGCGGCGTTCCTCGACCGGCGCACGAGCGAGCCGGACCGCGGCACGAGGCGGCCGTCCGCCCCGGACCCGCGGATGGCCGTCATCGGGATCGGGCTCAGGTTCCCGGGAGCCCGCACGGCCGGGGAGTACTGGGAGAACCTGCGCCGGGGAAAGGACTGCACGACGGCCTCTCCCGGACTGACGCGCCGTGGAATGCTCGACGACGTCTTCGCGTTCGAGCCCCGGTTCTTCGGCATGAGCCCGAAGGAGGCCACCCTCACCCATCCCGGGCACCGGCTGTTCCTGGAATGCGCCTACGAGGCGCTGGAGGGGGCGGGATACGCCGCCGATGGCGCGGACGCCCGCGTCGGAGTGTTCGCCGGTGAGGGGATGACCCTGCTCGGGTACCAGTCGCCCGCCTCGGGCGGCCGGCCGGCCGGAGGACTCACGGACGCCATGCAGGCCGCGATCGGCAGGCAGAGCGACTTCCTGGCCTCGACCGTCTCGTTCCGGCTCGGCCTCACCGGGCCGGCGATCGGCGTCCAGACGGCCTGCTCGACGTCTCTCACCGCCGTGCACCTCGCGATCCAGGCGTTACGCGCCGGCGATGCCGACATGGCGCTGGCCGGCGCGGCGGCGATCAACCTGCCGCAGGACTCGCGGTACGTCCACCACCCCGAGTCCGTGCTCTCCCCGACCGGGATGTGCCGGCCGTTCGACGCCGGGGCGGACGGCACCGTCCCGGGAAACGGGGTCGGCGTCGTCCTGCTCAAGCCCCTCGCGGCGGCGATCGAGGACGGAGATCCCGTACTCGCGGTGATCTCCGGCACGGCCGTCAACAACGACGGCCGGCGCAAGGCGGGTTTCACCGCCCCGAGCGTGCAGGGCCAGGTGGACGTCGTCCGCACCGCGCTGCGACGTGCCGGCCTCCGCGGCGACGACCTCGGCTATGTCGAGGCGCACGGCACGGGCACCCCGGTCGGCGACCCCATCGAGTTCGAGGCTCTCAGCCGGGCACTGCGCTCGGACTCGGGACGCGTGGGCTTCTGCGCGCTCGGATCGGTCAAATCGAGCGTCGGCCATCTCGACACGTGCTCGGGCATCGCCGGCCTGATCAAGGTCGTGCTGATGCTCGGGCACCGCGAACTGGTGCCCACACCCAACCTCTCGACGCCCCATCCGGCGCTGAACCTGGGAAGCAGCCCCTTGACCCTGGCCGCCTCGCCCCGGCCGGTGCCCTGGACGCCCGAAGGCTCGCAGCCGCTGCGTGCCGGGGTGAACTCGCTCGGCGTGGGCGGCACCAACGCCTTCGTGGTCGTGGAGGAGCCGCCCGCGCGCGTCCTCTCCACGTCAGGTGAGCGCTCCTACCCGGTGCCGCTGTCAGGGCGTACCGAGGAGGCGGTCCGCCGGACGGCGGCCCGGATCGCGGACTGGCTGGTCCGGCATCCGGACGTGACCGTGCCCGACGTGGTGGCCTCGCTGGCACGCCGTCCCGCCTTCGAGGTACGCGCCGCCGTGGTCGCCGCGTCCGTGGCGGAACTCGTGCCTTCCCTACGCGCCTGCCAGGTCCCGGCAGCCGGTTCCGCGCCGCCGCGGGACGGCTCGCTGGCCTTCGTCTTCTCGGGACAGGGCAACGCCCACCACGGCATGGCGCGTGACCTCCACGCGTCGTTGCCGGTGTTCCGGAGCGTGCTCGACGAGTGCGAGCAGGCCCACCTGGAACACACCGGCGTCAGCCTCTCGGACGCGCTGCTCGGCCGGCGGGGAACCGGCCCGCTTCCCAACGACCTCGCGCAACCGGCGTCGTTCGCCTTCCAGGTCGCGCTCGCCGCCCAGCTTCGCGACTGGGGCGTGGAGCCGGAGTACGTGTGCGGGCACAGCCTCGGCGAGATCTCCGCGCTGTGCGTGGGCGGCGCCCTTTCCGTCCGCGAGGGCGTGCTGCTGACCGCGCGGCGCGGCCGGCTGATGGAATCGGCCGTCGCGGAAGGCGGCATGCTGGCCGTACGCGGGGACGCGGCGCTGATCGAGCGTCTCGCCCGCGACAGCGGGCTGGAGATCGCGGCGCACAACGGAGCTCGTGAGTTCGTGCTCTCCGGCACCGTCACGGCGGTCCGGCGCTGCGAACGGCTCCTGACGGAGGCGGAACTGGACTGGCGCCGCCTGGAGGTGAACCGGGCGTTTCACTCGGCCCTGCTCGACCCCATGCTGGAGGAGTGGGAGCGTGCCGTCTCCGCCCGCACACTGTCGCCGCTCAGGGTGCCGCTGATCTCGTCGGTCGACGGCGCGGTGCTGCCCGCCGGTGACGCACCCGATCCCCGCTACCTCGTACGACAGGCGCGGAACGCGGTGCGCTACGACCGGGCCGTGTCCTCGCTGCGGGACTCCGGATGCCGGTCATTCCTGGAGATCGGCCCGAGAGACGAGCTCGCCGCTCTCGGGCGCCGGCTGACGCCGGACCTGGACTGGTCGTCGGCGCAGCGACGTGGGACGGAACCACTCAAGGCGCTCGCGCTCGCCGTGGGCGAGCTGCACGTGGCGGGACGCCCGGTGGCGTGGAGCCGGGTCGCCGCGGAAGGCCGGCGTGCCGCCCTGCCGGGCCATCCCTTTCAGCGCACGGACATCCCCTACACCGGGCACGAGGAGAAGGTAGCTGTGAACGGTCCTCTCACCATCATCCGGTCGTTGACGGCGGAGCGGCTCGGCCTCGCCCCCGGCGACGTCGATGTGGACGCCACCTTCGTGGCGCTGGGCGGCGACTCGTTGTCGATGGTCTCGCTGACCAGGCAGGTCGCCAGGGAGTTCGGGGTACGCGTGCCGCTGCGCGCCCTGTTCGACGAGGCCGACACGCCACGCAAGCTCGCCGACTCCGTGACCGGAGGCGTCGATGTGGACGTCCCGCCGCCGCCCGCCCCCGGGAACGGGCCCGACGTCGCGGCGACCGAGCTCACCGATGTGTACGCGGCGCAGCTCAGGCTGGCCGAGGGCATGGTGGACAAGGTGACCGGGCTGATCGCACGGCAACTCGACGTGCTGGCCGCACGACCGGCGCCGCAGCCACCGGCTCAGGTCGTGTCCCCGGAGGCTCGGGCCGTGGCTCCACCGCCCGCCGCGGCCGTCCCCGTCACGACCGCTCCCGCACGGTCGCGGCCGGACGCCGCCGCGACGGGAGCGTGCGACTTCAGCCTCTACTTCTTCGGCAACTATCCAGACCAGGACGCGAACGCCAGATATGCCCACATCGTGAGCGCCGCGGAGTACGCCGACCGCCACGACTTCCACGCCCTGTGGATCCCCGAGCGCCATTTCCACTCCTTCGGCGGCCTGTTCCCCAACCCGTCGGTGCTGGCAGCCGCGCTGGCGACCCGCACGTCAAAGGTCCGGCTCCACGCCGGCTCCGTCGTCCTGCCGCTCCACGACCCGATCCGGGTCGCCGAGGAGTGGTCCATGGTCGACAACCTGTCGCAGGGGCGCGCCGGCCTCTGCGTGGCCTCGGGGTGGCACGCGAACGACTTCGCGCTGGCGCCGGCGAGTTACGCCGACCGCCGTGACCTGATGGTCGAGCGGCTCGGCACCGTGCGGCGGCTCTGGGCGGGCGAGAAGATCTCCGTCACCTCCGGCACGGGTGAGAGCATCGAGGTGGGGCTGTTCCCGCGTCCGGTTCAGCCGCGGCCTCCGCTCTACGTCGCCGTGGTCGGCAACCCGGACAGTTACCGCCGGGCGGCCGAGAACGATCTGGGCATCGTCACCAACCTCATGTCACAGAGCGTCGACCAGCTCGCGGCGAACATCGCCCGCTACCGGGACGCGCGGGCCGAGCATGGTCTCGATCCGGCCGCCGGCCGGGTCGTCGTCCTGATGCACACCTATGTCGGCGACGACCTGGACCGGGTCCGCCGGGAAGCGGCCGGGCCGTTCCGCGAGTATCTCCGGGCTTCGCTGCATCTGCTCGGCGACCTCGCCGGCAGCCTGGGCATCGAAGGGGACGTCACCCGGGCCGACCAGGCGGACGTGGAATACCTGCTCGACGAGGCGTACGAGCGCTACTGCCGCGACCGTGCGCTGATCGGCACTCCGGAGAGCTGCCGCCCGATCGCCGACTCGCTGATCGCCGCCGGCGTGGACGAGATCGCCTGCTTCGTCGACTTCGGGCTGCCCGGCGAGCAGATGCTCGCGGGGCTGCCGGGGATTTCCACCCTCCGGGCGCGGGCCGCCGCGCCACCCGCGCGGAAAGAGGTGGAGCAGCGGGCGCAACCTCCCGCTCCGGCCTCCCCGGCGCAGCGGCGGCTGTGGATCGTCGAGCAGATGTATCCCGGCCGTCACGACTACTGGGAGCCGAAGGGAATCCTGCTGGAGGGCGCGCTCGACGTCGAAGTGCTGCTCGACGCCCTGCGGCAGGTGATCGCCCGCCATCCGCAGCTACGCTCCCGGTTCCGGGAGGTCGACGGCCGGATTCAGCAGTCGTTCCACGCGCCGGGTCCGGTGCGGTGCCCTGTCGTGGACCTGACCGGCCGCACCGTGGAACAGGCGCACGCCGAGCTGGCGCGGGAGCTGCGCGGGCGGAGGCCGGATCTGTCCGAGGGGCCGCTGGTCCTCGCCACCCTGGCCGTGCTCGGTGAGGGCCGCCACTTGTTGTTCCTGCTGGCGCACCACATGGTCTTCGACTCCTTCTCCACCGGAGTGTTCGCCCGGGACCTCGCGGCCTTCTACCGGGCCTGGCCCGGTCGGCCCGCGGATCTTCCCGCGCTTGCCGCCTCGGTGGCAGCCCGTCCCGAGCACACCCCCGGCGATCTCGCCTTCTGGACCGGGGAGCTGGCCGGTGCCGAGGTCCTCGCCCTTCCGACCGATCGCGCCGTCGCGGGCTCTCACGTGGTTCAGGGCGCATGTCTGACCCGCGAGTTCGGTGACCGGCTGGCCGCGGGCGTCGAGTCGTATGCCCGCGATCACGGGGCCACGACGTTCATGGTGATCCTGAGCGCGCTCGGCGCGGTCTTCGCGCGGATGGCCGGCCAGGACGACTTCATGCTCGGCACGGCGGTGACCGACCGGCCGGAGGGCACCGAGCACCAGGTGGGCATGTTCATCAACACGTTGGCGCTGCGCATGGACGTGACGGGCGACCCGAGCTTCCCCCAGCTGGTACGGCGTGTCCGCGACCGGTGCGCACGCGCCTACGAGCACCAGAACGTCCCGTTCGACGACCTGGTGACCGCGCTCAACCCCGAGCGGGTCGCCGGCGCCAACCCCCTGTTCGACGTGATGATCGAGTACGAGAGGGCGACCGGTCTCGACTTCGACCCGCCGCGCGTGCGCGCCGAGATCGTGGACGCCCCGGCGGACCGGGCGCCGTTCGCCCTCACCTTCTACCTGACCAGGCACGAGACCGGACTGCGGTGCGCGGTCGAGTACGACTCGGCGCTGTTGGACGCGTCCACGGTGGCACGCGTCCTGGACTACACCCGTGAGGTGCTCGACCGGGCGCTGACCGACGGCGCGGCGCCGCTGTCCGCGCTCACCCGGCTCACGGCGGCCGACCGCGACGTCCTGGAGGCCCGCCAGGCTCCGGCGAAGGCGCCCGAGCCGCCCTTGTGCCTGCACCACCTCGTCGAGGAGCAGGCCCGGCGCACCCCGGAGGCGACGGCGATCGTCGGCGACGAGGGACGGCTCACCTATCGGGAGCTCGACGAGGCCGCGAACGCCCTGGCCGGCGCCCTGGCGGAGCGGGGCCTCGGCCGAGGGGACCGGGCAGCCGTCCGCATGGCTCCGGGCGCGAATCTGATCATCACGCTTCTCGCCGTGCTCAAGGCCGGCGCCGCGTACGTCCCGCTGGACGTCTCACTGCCGAAGAGCCGCATCGACTTCTGCCTGGAGGACAGCAAGGCGGCTCTGCTGGTCGTGGACGAAGGCTTCGCCGGTTCTCCATGGGAGCCGACGTTCGTGGTCGACGACACCGTCCGCACCTCGTTCGCCGCGGAACCGCCGCGGGTGTCCAGCACGCCGGAGGACATCGCCTACTGCGTCTACACCTCCGGCTCCACCGGCAGGCCGAAGGCGGTGCAGGTGCCGCACCGCGGCCCGGTGAACCTGGCGCGCTGGCAACTGCGCAACCATTCGCCGCTGCGCACCCTGCAATGGACCTCCGTCGCCTTCGACGTCAGCGTGCAGGAGATCTTCGGGACCCTCGCCTCCGGGGCGGCACTGGTCGTCGTGCCGGAAGGCGTGCGCGGCGACGCGCAGGCGCTGGGCGCCGCTCTGAACCGGCACGCCGTGCAGCGGCTCCACCTGCCCTGCACGGCCCTGAAACACCTGGCCGAGTGCGATCTGAAGGCGCCGTCCCTGCGCGAGGTCCTCAGCGCGGGCGAACCGCTCACCGTCACCGCCGCGCTGAGACGGTTCCTCGACGCGCATCCGGGCGTCCGGCTGTTCAACCAGTACGGCCCGACCGAGACCTCCGTGATCGTCACCAGTCACGAGGTCACCGACCTCGACAGCCCGCTCGTGCCGATCGGCCGGCCCATCGACAACGTGCGCGTCCAGGTCATGGACGGCAACGGCCAGGAGGTGCCGATCGGCGCGATCGGCGAGCTGTACGTCGGCGGGGCGGCCGTCGCCCACGGGTACCTCGACGATCTCGCCCTCACGAAGAGGCGCTTCCTGCCCGGCGCCGAAGGGCCGGTCTACCGCACGGGCGACCTCGTACGGTGGCGTGCCGACGGCGATCTGGAGTTCCACGGCCGTCAGGACCAGCAGGTGAAGATCCGCGGCCACCGGGTCGAGCCCGGGGAGACCGAATGGGCGCTCGGGCGGCTGGCCGAGGTCCAGAACTGCGCGGTGCTCGTACGCCCCGACGCCTCCGGCGATCCGCAGCTGGTCGCCTACGTGGTGATCGAGCCCGGGACGTTCTCGCAGGAGCGGCCGTGGAACGTCGAGCTGCGCGACAGCCTGCGCGCGCTGCTGCCGTCGTATCTCGTGCCGGACAAGTGGATACGCGTGGACGAGCTGCCGATGAACGCCAACAGGAAGTTGTCCCCCGCCGACCTCCCCGACCCTGTGGAGGAGGACGGGGCAGCCGACGGGGACAAGCCCGTCACCGCCGTGGAGGAGGCGCTGCACGAGATCTGGTGCGCCGAGCTGGAACTCCGCGCGATGCCGGTGACCCGGTCCTTCTTCGACGCCGGGGGCAACTCGCTGAAGGCGCTGCGGGTCATCACGTTGATGCGGGAGCGGTTCGGCTACCAGTATCCGCTGGCCGACTTCATGGCCGAGCCGGACATCCGATCGGTGGCCGGCCGCCTGGAGGTGGCGAATGACGTCGCCGCCGTCCACTGACAGCCCACCTCGTGAGGCGCGGAGCAGGGCGTTCATACCGTCGCTCACCCTGTCGGGCTTCACCGTCTCGCTCATCAACATCCTGCCGGTCCCGCTGCTGCCGAGCCTGCCGGAGATGCTGGGCACCACGCCGGCGTCCGTGTACTGGACGGTGACGGCGACGCTGCTGGTCGCCGCCGTGTCCACGCCGATCTGCGGGCGCCTGGGCGACATGCTGGGCAAACGCCGGGTGCTGCTGTACTGCCTGGGCCTGATGGTCGTCGGCTCGGTGATCTGCGGCTGCGCCGGCTCCGCGGCGACGCTGATCGGCGGACGCGCCCTGCAGGGCTGCGCGGCGGGGGCGCTGCCTCTCGGGCTGAGCATCATGCGGGACCAGCTTCCGGCGCGGCGGCTCGGGCGGGGACTCGCCGCCATGAGCGCCTCGGTCGGGCTCGGCGGGACCGTCGGGTTCCCGCTGGCGGCGTTCATCTCCGAGCACGCGGACTGGCATGCGCTGTTCTGGCTGGTAGTCGCCTTGGGCGTGGTCCAGGTGTCGCTGGTCGCGTTCTTCGTGCCCGAGAGCGGCATCCGGCACGGCGGGCGTTTCGACTGGATCGGCGCCACCTCGTTGTCGGCCGGGCTGGTGTGCGTTCTCGTGGCCCTGTCGAAGGGCCACGACTGGGGGTGGACGAGCCCCGCCATCCTGGGCGCCGCCGTCGTGGGCACGGTCGTCATCGCCTGCTGGGCGCGGTACGAGTCACGCGTCGGCCAGCCGCTCGTCAACCTGCGCACGCTGCGCGCTCTGCCGATGCTCCTGACCAACGTGGTCACGTTGCTGGTCGGCTTCGCGATGTTCGTGCTGTCCCTCGTGGTGCCCCAGATGTTGCAGGCACCGCCGGGTACGGGGTACGGCGCGGCGTGGTCCATGGTCGAGGCGGGGCTCGCGCTCGCTCCGGCCGGGATCGCGATGGTGGCCGTCGCCCCGGTGTCCACGCGGATCGTCGTCAGGTTGCGGAGCAGGGGCGTGCTCCTGCTCGGTTGCGGAGTCGTCGGCACCGGCTACGCGCTCATCATCCCGCTGTCGGGATCGTCCTGGATCGTTCTCGCCCCTGCCGTCGTCGGCGTCGGGCTGGGCCTGGCATTCTTCGCCATGCCCGCCATCATCGCCGCGACCGCCCCCGCTGCCGAGATAGCCGCGGCCAACGGGTTCAACACCCTCGTCCGGCAGCTCGGCGCCGCGCTCTCCAGCGCGTTGACGAGTGCCGTCTTCGCCAACTACAACGCCCGAGTCCCGGTGGGCGGCGTCGTGCACCTCTACCCGTCGCGTACCGGCCTGACGATCGCCCTGCTGGCCGCCTGCGCCGCCTGCGCCGTGGCCGCGGTGGTCACGACCTGCATTCCGAGGGATGTGTCATGAACGACCGGCTCCAAGACCCGCGGGGGACGCTCATCTTCGACGGCGACTGCGGCTTCTGCACCTCGGTGGTGCGGCTGCTGTCGCGGCACGTCGCACCCGGCGTCGACTACCGTCCCTGGCAGCGAGAGGACCTCGACGCGCTGGCGCTCACGGTCGAGCAGGTGACGCGCGAGGTGTGGTGGCTGCACCCGGCCGAGACCCGCGCCGGGGGCGCGCGGGCGTTCGCCAGAGTCCTGCGGCACGGACGTCGGCCGTGGCCGATCGCCGGACGGCTGATGGAGCTGCGGCCGATCGCCGCTCCGGCCGCTCTCGTCTATCGCTGGATCGCGCGCAACAGGAGCAGGCTGCCCGGCGGCACCCCCGCCTGCCGGTTGTAAGGCCGTCGCCCCTCTTCGTGAGGGGGCGGGAGTTGCCTTCGTTCTGCCGATGGAACTACCCATCGAATCGTCCGGTGCTGCCTAAAGTGTTCATCGATGAAGCCGCCCCGCATTTGGACGAAGTGACCCATGGAAAACGAACGGCAGCAGGCATTGTCGAGGATATTCGCGGACGTGCTGGAGGTGGCCGAGGTCGGAGCGGACGACAACTTCTTCGACCTCGGCGGAAACTCCATCATGGCCATGAAGATCGTCAATCGGGTGCGTGACGAACTCGACGGGAAAGTGACGGCCCGCCTCTTCTACCGGTGGCCGACGATTGCCGGGCTCGACCAGAACGTGGAATTCGGGGTGGCGCCCGGTGACCCGATGACACGTTATCCGGAATAGGAGCGCGACATGACGCGTATATCGATCATCAAGCATGAGCGTTCGCCCGCTCCTGAAACTCGGCTCTTCTGTTTTCCGCACATCGCGGGCGGCCCGGCCATGTTCGCGAGCTGGGCCGAGGCGTTGCCGCCGGAGATCGAGCTGTGCGTGCCTCTGCTCCCCGGCAGGGAGCGGAGTTTCGGCCGGGCGCCGTTCACCGACATCGAGGACCTGTGCGCGGCGCTGCACGAGGCGGTCGGCCCTGCCATGGACATTCCGTCGGTCTTCTTCGGCGACTGTCTCGGCGCGCTGGTGGCCTTCCGGCTCGCACAGCGGCTCCAGGCCGCCGGGAAGACCGGCCCGCGCATGTTGATCGTGCAGGGTGTGGGCGCGCCCCAGACTCTCGCGGAGACGGAAATGGGATATCCGCCGTCCGACGCGGCCACCGGTGAGCTGGTGGACTACCTGAAGCGGGCCGGCGACACCGATTCCGCGTTGCTGGACGACCCGGACTGGGTGGAGATCCTGGAGCCGGCGCTCCGCGGGGATCTGGCCATCGCGGAGAGCTTCCGTCACCACGCCGCCCCGCCGCTGACCGTACCGATCTCCGTCGTCGTACGTGACCAGGCCAGAGCGACGATCGCCGACTTCTCCCTGTGGGCCGGCCTGACCGACTCGGAGTTCACCCTGCGCGTGCTGCCTCCCGGCCCCCGGGAATGGGAGCGGACCGCCGCGGCGGTGGGTCGCCAGATTTCCCGGACGAGCTAGTCGAAGGGCTGTCCAGTGCATCATCGAGTGCGGGCCGTGGGCCTGATCATGGCCTTGACCTCCGCCTGTTGCTTCGGCTTCGCCGGGGTCGCGGCGAAGGCCCTCGGTCATGTCGGCCTGGGATCGCTGCAGGCGGTGTGGATTCGGCTGCTCATAGGTTCCTGCCTGCTCGTGCCGTTCGTGCTCCTGCGGCGGCGGGACGCTCTGCGCGTCCCCCGGTCGGTGCTGCCGGCCATGGCCGCGTACGGTCTGCTGGCGGTGGCCGGCGCGCAGGGCATGTTCTTCGCCGCGCTTTCCCGGATACCGGTGGGCATCGCCCTTCTGATCGTCTATCTGGCGCCCGTCCTCGTACTGCTCTGGGTGCGCGTCATGTGGCGGCGGAGGATCTCCTCGCACGCCGTTCTCGGCGCCGTTCTGGTGACGATGGGACTGGCGTCGGTCGTGCAGGTGCGGGCGGGTGCGGGACTCGACCCGCTCGGCCTCTTGTTCGCTCTGTCCGCCGCCTGCTGTCTTGCCACGTATTTCCTGCTCAGTGAATCGCTGGCCGGAGTCGACGTGCTCGGCCTGCTGGTCTGGGGGCTCGGTGGCGGCGCCCTCGTCCTGACCCCCGTGGCCGCGCCATGGAACATCCGCTGGGCGGCATTCCTGGAGGACGTACCGGTCGGCGGCTGGCAGGTGCCCGTTGTCGGCGTGCTCGCGTGGCTGGTGCTGGTGAGCACGATCGCGGCCTACCTCACGGGCATGGGCGCGGTCAGGCGCCTGTCGTCCCCGCTGGCCAGCGTTCTCGCCAGCCTTGAGGTCCTGGTGGCGGCCGTGGTGGCACTGATAGCGCTGGACGAGCGGCTGTCGTTCGTGCAGTGGTGCGGCATGTTTCTCGTGCTCGCCGGTTCGTTCCTGTCCAACCGGGCCGCGAAAGAAGGTGGGGGGAAGCCGGGGCGGAGCCGTCCGGACGATGCCGAAGGGCCGCGTGCGGTCGTGGACGCCGACCCGGTCGCACGCCCGGCGGCACTCGGCCGTCACGCCGTCACCGTCTCCCGTACCGGCTTCGACGACCCCGCGCAGCGCCTTGTCACGGAGCTTCAGCCGCGCCTCCTGCACCCGACGCGGCAGCACGGCGAACACTGACCTCTCGTCCGCGCGACACCGTCCTCCAGGCTGCCGCCCCGACTATGTAACGGAATGGAGTCATATGCGTACCATCGGTCTTATTGGTGGGCTGAGCTGGGAGTCCACTGCGATCTACTACCAGATCATCAACCAGGAGGTCCGTGCCAGGCTGGGCGGAACCCACTCCGCGCGCAGTCTCATCTGGTCCTTCGAGTTCAGCAGCTGCGAGGAGCTCATCTTCGCCGGACGCTGGGACGAGGTCGGCGCCCTGCTCGGCGACGCCGGGCGGAAGCTGGAGGGCCTGGGCGCCGACACGCTGCTCATCTGCAGCAACACCTTCCATCGTGTCGCCGGGCAGGTCGCGCGGTCGGTGACCGTCCCGGTGCTGCACATCGCGGACGCCGTGGGCGCGGAGGTCCGCAACCGGGGAATGCGGAAGATCGGCCTCCTGGGCACCCGCTTCACCATGGAGGGGTCGTTCTACCGGGACCGCCTGGCCGCCAACGGCTTCGAGGTGGTCGTGCCGGAGTACGAGCAGCGGCTGGTCGTCGAACGTGTGATCTTCGACGAGCTGGTCCGGGGGGTGCTCAAGGAATCCTCCAGGGAGGTCTTCGGGCAGATCGTCGCCGACCTCGCGGCGAGGGGCGCGGAGGGCGTCATCCTCGGCTGCACCGAGATCGAGCTGCTGATCAGCGAGAAGGACACCAGCATCCCGGTGTTCCCCAGCGCCCGCTTGCACGCGGAGGCGGCCGTGGACTTCGCCCTGCACGCGGCCCGATTCGACGGCGCGTCAGCCGCTTGACGCACGGAAGGCAGGAGGTGGCTCGGATGAGCAGTCGCGAGGAGTCCGCGATCGTCGTGTCGACCGGGGACGCCCTGGTCTCCCGGTCCCGGTCCTGGGCTCCGGGCCAGCCCTTCCCGGTGCTGGACGGACCGAGTGTGGAGCGCTACCGGAGCGTGCTCCTGCGTCGCGGACGCCCGGAGTGGCCGGCGATCGACGGCAGCCCGCGGGACGGCGTCGTGTTGTCCGTGGGCGGCGAGGAGAGCGAGGCGGCGGCGGTCCTGCTGGCCAGGGCGACGGACAGGCCGCATGCCCACCTCGGCCTGAGTGAGCTCGCCGGGGCGATCGGCCGCCACGCGGACGAGCCGATCGCGCTGGTCGGCCTCGTCGACGACTTCGCCGCCCTGGGGGACTGGCCCGGCTGTCTGGCGCCGCGCCTCGGTGTCGTGACCGCCAGAGACGCCTCCTCGCTCAGTTGCCTGGTGTACCGGACGCTCACCCTTCATGCCCTGGGCCAGGCGCGCGACTTCACGATCCTGCATCCGGAGGACGAGGAGGCCGACAGCGCCGACGCGGTCGCGTGGGACGAACTCCTCTCGCTGAAGGACGAGCCGGTGCGTCTTCTGGCGATGCGCACCCATGGCATGGAGTGCGGCGCGAACCTGCCTGACGCGATCCTGTGCGGCAGATCCGACTACCTGGGGAAACCCCTTCCCGTGTTGAACGGGGAGCACCGCGCCGTGTCATGCCTCAGAGGAGCCGGTTGTTACCGTAAGGACCTCAAGGACGAGCAGCGCCTCCCCGTCGCCGACCTCGACGCCAGCGTGGTCCTCGCGCAGAGCTGTATGTCGGTGGCGGTCGGCAACAACGTCTTCCCCGGCGATGTCGGGTTCGGCGTGGGCTTCATGGCCGGCACGGCGGTCGCGGTCATCGGCACGATCGGCAAGCACCTCGACGACGCCGGCTTCATGCACGAGATGCGAGCCGGCCTGGCCGCCGGAGGCTCGCTCGGCCACGTTCTGGAGCAGGTCAACGAGCAGGCCATGCTCGTGGGAGGGGAGATGTCGCGGTTCGGGCTGCTGGGCGACCCTACGCTCGTGCTGAACCCCGACGCCGCGCCGGAGCCTCGTCGGCGGCCGGCCCTTCCGGACGAGCGCGACAACCGGGGGCTGGCTGAGCTGGCCTACATCAACACAGAGGTCATTCCCCGGCTGCTGCGGCTGCGCTGGCTCGACGTCGGGGTGCCGGAGGGAAGGATCGCCGAGCTGCGCAGGGGGATCAAGGCCGCGGCCGGTGGTCGGCGTACCGCCCCTCCGGAGACGGAGCTGGTCGCGGTGGCAGGGCAACTGGCGGCGGTTCAGGCCGAGGTCGCGACGTCGTTGATCCAGCAGATCCAGTCCTCTTGGTGGCATTTCACGCAAACCGCTCTGCCTGCTTTCGACAAGGTGAGCGAGGAGCCTCAGCGCTGTCCGAAGTGCAAGCTGGACAGCGCCTTCCTGGCCACGTTCGCGCATCGCATCGAGCCCGAGCTGAGGATCTCCACGGTTCAGTGCCGGCGGTGCGGAGACCTGTGGTGGTCCACCTCCGGCTCCACCGTCGCCTGGGAGGCCGAGCACGTCGTCTGGCTCAGGCATGACCGGCCCCGTGAGCTGACGGCCACCGTGTCCAACCACACGGGCAGGAGGCTCGCGGGCATGGTGGGCTTCGCGATCTCGGCCGGGAATTTCCTGAACCTGCCGGCGGGCTGGTCGGCGCGGTGCGACCTCGACCCCGGCGAGTCCCAGGACATCCCCTGGACCGTGACGGCCGCCTCAGGGGTCGTGCCGCACGAATACGAGGGCTGGTGTGTGCGGCTCTTCGACGGGGTCTACAGCGCGTCGACCATGCAGATGGAAGTGCTGCCGTAATCCGGACGCCGGAGGAAGGAACAGGATGGCTCGCGGTTCTCGGCGCTGGGGGATCCTCGGCGTTCTGTGCCTGTGCGTATGGATTCTCGTCATGGACAACACCGTGCTCAACCTGGCGGTGCCCGTCCTCATGGGCGACCTCGGCGCGGGGCCGGACGACGTCCAGTGGATCATCAACGCCTACGCCCTGGCCTTCGCCGGAATGCTGCTCACCTCCGGAAGCCTGTCCGACAGGTACGGGCGCAGGCGGTTCCTCATCCTCGGCCTGGTCGTGTTCGGCGGCGCCTCACTGGTCGCGTCACTGTCGGCCGAGCCCTGGCACCTGATCGCCGCGCGGGCCTTCATGGGGCTGGGCGGTGCGATGCTGATGCCGAGCACCCTGTCCATCCTGGTCAACGTCTTCGACGCCGGGGAACGCCGCAAGGCGTTCGCGGCGTGGAGCGCGGCGGCCATGATGGGGCTCATCGTCGGGCCGCTGGTCGGCGGATTCGTGCTGGAACACGCGCCCTGGGGCATGATCTTCCTGCTCAACCTGCCCCTCGCCGGGCTGGTCATCGCCGTTGCGGTCCGGCTCGTACCCGAGTCCAAGGGGCCCGCCCGCCGGCTCGACCCGGTCGGCGTGCTGTCATCGGCCCTGGGGATGACCGCCCTGATCTACGTGGTCATCTCGCTGCCGCGCGAGGGATGGGCGGCGCCGCGCTCACTCGTGGCGGCGCTGCTCGCCGTCGCCTCGCTGTCGGCGTTCATCTGGTGGGAGCGGCGCACGGATCATCCGATGCTCCCTCTGTCGCTGTTCCGCGACCGGCGCTTCAGCGGCGCGTCGCTCACGATCGTCCTGGTGGTCTTCGGCTCGGGCGCGCTGCTGCTCGTCCTCGCGCAGTACCTGCAGTTCGTACGGGGGATCAGCCCGGTCGCCGCCGGGCTGGACCTGCTGCCCTACGTCGTCGCGTCCGTGCTCGGCAATGTGGCGAGCGGGGCGCTGGGCAAGAGGATCAGCAACCAGTCCCTCATCGCCGCGGGGTTCGCCGGGGCGGCGGCGGGATTCGTCCTGCTGGCGTTCATCGACAGCGGCGCGGACGGGGGCCTGCTCCCCGCCGGCCTGGTGATCATGGGGGTCGGTGCGGGGCTGGCGAGCCCGGCCGCGTACACCTTGCTGATGGGGGTCGTGCCGGAGGAGCACGCCGGGGTCGGATCGGCTCTCAACGACACCGTTCAGCAACTGGGGATGGCCCTGAGCGTGGCGGTGCTGGGAAGCGTGCTGGCCTGGAAATACTCGTCCTCGATGCCGGCGGGTGCCCCGGCGGCGGCGAGGGAGTCCATCGCCGGCGCCCTGGACACGGGCGACGCCACGCTGGTCGCGGCGGCCAAGTCCGCGTTCCTGTCCGGGATGTCGCTCACCCTGGTGATCGGCGCCGCCTGTTGCGTGGTCGCGATGATCTCGGCGATGAGCGTTCTCAGATCTTCCTCCGCCGTGCCGATGCCTGATCCCGAGACCGGAGCCGTGCGGGCCCCGTAGCAGCCTTTTCTCGTCCGATTCACCTTTTACTCTGACGAACGGAGCTGGAAATGAACGAGGGCGCGATTCAGACCTTTGGTGGTTTGTTCGAGGGTGTGGCTGGGCGTTTTGGTGGTGAGGTGGCGTTGGTGGTGGGGGAGGTGGAGTTGTCGTATGGGGAGTTGAATGGGTGGGCTAATCGGTTGGCTCGGGTTTTGGTGGGTCGGGGTGTGGGGCCGGGGTGTGTGGTGGCGGTGGTGTTGCCGCGGTCGGTGGAGTTTGTGGTTGCGGTTTTGGCGGTGGTGAAGGCGGGGGGTGCTTTTTTGCCGGTGGATCCGTCGTATCCGGTGGAGCGGGTGGAGTTTATGGTGGCGGATTCGGGGGCGGGGTTGGTTATTCGGGATTTGGCTGATTTTCCGGTGGGGGGTTGTTCGTCGGCTGATTTGGTGGTGGGGGAGCGGTTGGGGGTTTTGGGGGTGGATGATCCGGCGTATGTGATTTATACGTCGGGGTCGACGGGGCGGCCTAAGGGTGTGGTGGTGTCGCATGCGGGTGCGGTGAATTTGGCTGCGGTGCAGGTGGCGCGTTTTGGTGTGGGGCCGGGGTGTCGGGTGTTGCAGTTTGCTTCTCAGAGTTTTGTTGCGTCGTTGTTTGTTTTGTTGTGGGGTTTTGGTGGGGGTGGGGCGTTGGTGGTGTGTCCGGTGGGTGTGTTTGGTGGGGAGGAGTTGGGGCGGTTTTTGGTGGAGCAGCGGGTGAGTCATGGGTTGATTCCGCCGGCGGCGTTGGTGACGGTGCCGGAGATGGAGTTGGTGGATTTGCGGGTGTTGGTGGTGGGTGGTGAGGCGTGGGGTGGTGATTTGTTGCGGCGTTGGGTTGGTGGTCGTGCGTTGTTCAATGCGTATGGGCCGACGGAGACGTCGGTGGTGGCGACGTTGAGTGGGGTTTTGGGGGTGGTGGAGGGTGTGCCGCCGATGGGGCGGCCTTTGGAGAATTTGCGGGCGTTTGTGTTGGATGAGTGGTTGCGGCCGGTGCCGGTGGGGGTGGCGGGTGAGTTGTATGTGGCTGGGGTGGGTTTGGCGTTGGGGTATGTGAATCGGCCGGGGTTGACGGCGGAGCGGTTTGTGGCGTGTCCGTTTGTTTCGGGTGAGCGGATGTATCGCACGGGTGATGTGGTGCGGTGGCGGGTGGATGGGGATTTGGAGTTTGTTGGGCGGGTGGATGACCAGGTGAAGGTTCGTGGGGTGCGGATCGAGCTTGGTGAGGTGGAGGCGGTGGTGGCTGGGTTGTCGGGGGTGGCGCAGGTGGCGGTGGTGGTGCGTGAGGATCGGGTGGGGGATCGGCGGTTGGTGGCGTATGTGGTGCCGCGTGCTGGGGTGGGGCTGGATGGGGGGTGGGTGCGTCGGGGGGCGGCTGAGGGGTTGCCGAAGGCGATGGTGCCGTCGGCGGTGGTGGTTTTGGATCGGTTGCCGGTGACGGTGAACGGGAAGGTCGATCGGCGGGCGTTGCCGGTTCCGGATTATCGGGTGTCGGGGCGTGGGCCGGGTAGTAAGCGGGAGGAGTTGTTGTGTGGGTTGTTCGCCGAGGTGCTCGGGTTGGAGCGGGTCGGCGTCGACGACGACTTCTTCGACCTCGGTGGAGACTCACTCCTGGCCACGAGGCTGATCAGCCGCGTACGCGCCGAGCTGGGCACGGCGCTTTCCGTCAGAGCCGTCTTCGACCGGCCCACCGCCGCCGAACTGGCCCGAGGGCTCGCGCCTGACGCGACCTCGGGGCCCGTGCTGGCCCCGACCTCGCGTGCCGGGGCCGTGCCGCTGTCGTTCGCCCAGCAGCGGCTCTGGTTCCTCCACCGTCTGGAGGCGGACGCCGCGACGTACAACGTGCCGATCGCGCTGCGGATGAAGGGGCGGCTGGACGTGGGCGCGCTGGATGCGGCGTTGCGTGACGTCGTGGCCCGGCACGAGAGCCTTCGGACGATCTTCCCCGACCTCGACGGCGTCCCGGCCCAGCGGATCCTGAGCCCGGCCGAAGCCGGCCCGCGACTGGCCGAGGCCGCGGTGGAGGAGGCGTCGCTGGCCGAGGCGCTCAGGCGGGCGGCGACGCGCGGGTTCGACCTGTCGGCCGAGCCGCCGCTGCGCGCGTCCCTCTTCACGGTGTCCCCTGACGATCACGTGCTGTTGCTCGTCCTTCACCACATCGCCTGCGACGGCTGGTCGGTGGCTCCCCTCGTCCAGGACCTGTCCCACGCCTACGTCGCGCGCCGCCGCGGCGGCGACCCCGGCCAGGCGCCCCTGCCCGTGCAGTATGCCGACTACGCGCAGTGGCAGCACGAGCTGCTCGGCGGCGAGGACGACCCCGGCAGCCTGATCAGCAGGCAGCGGGAGTACTGGGCCGGCAAGCTGGCCGGCCTTCCCGAGGAGCTGACGCTCCCCGCTGATCGGCTCCGGCCGGAAGGCTCCGGCGGCCGAGGCGACGTGCTCCGGTTCGAGTGCGACGCCTCGGTGCATGCCGGCCTGCTGCGCCTGGCCAGGCAGAGCCGCGCCACGGTCTTCATGGTGGTGCACGCCGCCCTGTCGGCGCTGCTCACCCGGATGGGCGCGGGCACCGACGTCCCGGTGGGCACGGTGATCGCCGGCCGCACCGACGAAGCGCTGAACGATCTGGTCGGGTTCTTCGTCAACACCCTGGTGCTGCGCGTGGACACCGGCGGCGATCCCAGCTTCAGGGAGCTGCTGGCCCGGACGCGCGAGGTGGACCTGGAGGCCTACGCCCACCAGGACCTTCCGTTCGAGTATCTGGTGGAGATGCTCAACCCCGCGCGCGTGCTGGGACGGCATCCGCTCTTCCAGGTGATGCTGGCCTTCCAGAACAACGCCGCACCCCGTTCGAACCTGGACGGGCTCGCCGTCGAGACGGAAGTCCTCCCCACGGGCACCACCAAGTTCGACCTGTCGATGGAGGTGGCCGAACGGTTCGACGACGGCGGCCGGCCGGCGGGCCTGCACGGCACGCTGGAATACGCCGCCGACATGTTCGGCAGGCCCGCGGCGGACATGCTCCTCGCGCGGTTCTTGCGGGTCCTGGCGCAGGTGGCGGACGCCCCCGACACGCCGATGAGCCGGCTCGACGTGCTGGACGCCGACGAATGGCGCCGTCTCGTGACCGATCAGCACGAGAACGAGCTCGCCGTTTCCGAGCAGACCTTTGGTGGTTTGTTCGAGGGTGTGGCTGGGCGTTTTGGTGGTGAGGTGGCGTTGGTGGTGGGGGAGGTGGAGTTGTCGTATGGGGAGTTGAATGGGTGGGCTAATCGGTTGGCTCGGGTTTTGGTGGGTCGGGGTGTGGGGCCGGGGTGTGTGGTGGCGGTGGTGTTGCCGCGGTCGGTGGAGTTTGTGGTTGCGGTTTTGGCGGTGGTGAAGGCGGGGGGTGCTTTTTTGCCGGTGGATCCGTCGTATCCGGTGGAGCGGGTGGAGTTTATGGTGGCGGATTCGGGGGCGGGGTTGGTTATTCGGGATTTGGCTGATTTTCCGGTGGGGGGTTGTTCGTCGGCTGATTTGGTGGTGGGGGAGCGGTTGGGGGTTTTGGGGGTGGATGATCCGGCGTATGTGATTTATACGTCGGGGTCGACGGGGCGGCCTAAGGGTGTGGTGGTGTCGCATGCGGGTGCGGTGAATTTGGCTGCGGTGCAGGTGGCGCGTTTTGGTGTGGGGCCGGGGTGTCGGGTGTTGCAGTTTGCTTCGCCGAGTTTTGATGCGTCGGTGTTTGAGTTGTTGTGGGCTTTTGGTGGGGGTGGGGCGTTGGTGGTGTGTCCGGTGGGTGTGTTTGGTGGGGAGGAGTTGGGGCGGTTTTTGGTGGAGCAGCGGGTGAGTCATGGGTTGATTCCGCCGGCGGCGTTGGTGACGGTGCCGGAGATGGAGTTGGTGGATTTGCGGGTGTTGGTGGTGGGTGGTGAGGCGTGGGGTGGTGATTTGTTGCGGCGTTGGGTTGGTGGTCGTGCGTTGTTCAATGCGTATGGGCCGACGGAGACGTCGGTGGTGGCGACGTTGAGTGGGGTTTTGGGGGTGGTGGAGGGTGTGCCGCCGATGGGGCGGCCTTTGGAGAATTTGCGGGCGTTTGTGTTGGATGAGTGGTTGCGGCCGGTGCCGGTGGGGGTGGCGGGTGAGTTGTATGTGGCTGGGGTGGGTTTGGCGTTGGGGTATGTGAATCGGCCGGGGTTGACGGCGGAGCGGTTTGTGGCGTGTCCGTTTGTTTCGGGTGAGCGGATGTATCGCACGGGTGATGTGGTGCGGTGGCGGGTGGATGGGGATTTGGAGTTTGTTGGGCGGGTGGATGACCAGGTGAAGGTTCGTGGGGTGCGGATCGAGCTTGGTGAGGTGGAGGCGGTGGTGGCTGGGTTGTCGGGGGTGGCGCAGGTGGCGGTGGTGGTGCGTGAGGATCGGGTGGGGGATCGGCGGTTGGTGGCGTATGTGGTGCCGCGTGCTGGGGTGGGGCTGGATGGGGGGTGGGTGCGTCGGGGGGCGGCTGAGGGGTTGCCGAAGGCGATGGTGCCGTCGGCGGTGGTGGTTTTGGATCGGTTGCCGGTGACGGTGAACGGGAAGGTCGATCGGCGGGCGTTGCCGGTTCCGGATTATCGGGTGTCGGGGCGTGGGCCGGGTAGTAAGCGGGAGGAGTTGTTGTGTGGGTTGTTCGCCGAGGTGCTCGGGTTGGAGCGGGTCGGCGTCGACGACAACTTCTTCGACCTCGGCGGCGATTCCATCATCGCGATCCAGCTGCTGGCCAGGATCAAGAAGGAAGGGCTGACGTTCAGTCCGCGGCAGTTGCTGCAACAGCAGACGGTGAGAGGGCTCGTCTCCCTCGTGGAGGACGCCGGCGAACCGTCGACGCCCTCCGCGGACGACGGGACGGGCCCCGTGACGCTCACACCGATCATGCACTGGCTTCGCGATCTCGGCGGATCCGTCGACGAGTTCAGCCAGAGCGTCGTCGTGACCGTGCCGGCCGATCTCGATCTCGATCACCTGCGCGCCGCTGTGGGGCATGTCCGTAGACATCACGACGCGCTGCGACTGCAACTCTCGCAAGCCGGCGGCGCATGGTCACTCCGCGTGAATCCGCCGGACGGGCTTCCCGGCGAGTCCTGTGTCCGGCGGGTCGACGTGGCGGGACTCCCGGACGACGAGCTCGCGCGGACGATCACGGCACACCGGTCGGAAGCCGCCCGCCGCCTGGACGTCCGGGCCGGTGCCGTCGTCGAGATCGTCTGGTTCGCCGCGGGTCCGTCCCACCCCGGCCGGTTGTTGATCATGGTCCACCACCTCGCGGTGGACGGGGTCTCGTGGCGCATCCTGCTCCCGGACCTGGCGGCCGCGTACGAGGCGGTCGGCGCCGGCCGGCCGGTGACCCTGCCACCCGTGGCCACCTCCTTCCGGCAGTGGGCCGAGAGGCTGCGCGCCGAGGCGGCGAGTCCGGCGCGGGAAGGGGAGCTGGAGCTCTGGCGCGACGTCCTGGAGACCGCCGACCCGCCGCTCGGCGGCGGTCACGACGCCGAGGCCGTCGCCACCGCGCGCCATCTGACACTGACCCTTTCCCCGGCGGCCACCCGCGACCTGCTGGCCAAGGTGCCCGCCGCCCTGGGGGGAAGGGTCAACGAGGCACTGCTCACAGCACTCGCGCTCGCCGTCGGACACTGGCCCGAACGCGGCGCCGCCGGCTCGGCCGTCCTGATCGACGTCGAGGGGCACGGGCGCGAGGAGATCGTCCCGGATGTGGATCTGTCACGCACGGTCGGCTGGTTCACCAGCATGTTCCCCGTCCGGCTCGATCCTGGCCAGGTGGACTGGGAGGCGGTGCGCGCCGGCACGGCCGCGATGGGAACCGCCTTCGAGCGGGTCAGGGAGCAACTGCGGGCGATCCCCGACAACGGCATCGGGTTCGGCCTGCTGCGCCATCTGAACGAACGGACCTCATCGAGCCTGGCCGGCCGTCCACGGCCGCGGATCGGCTTCAACTATCTAGGGCGGATCACGCTCGGCGACGAGGAGGAGAGCTGGGCCCTCGCTCCGGGCACGCAGGCCATCCAGGGCACGCGCGCCGCGGACCTGCCCCTGCCCCACCAGGTCGAGCTGAACGCCATCACCCAGGACTCGGCCGACGGGCCGCGGCTGGTGGCGATCTGGACCTGGGCCGCGGAGGCGGTCTCGGAAGAGGCCGTCCGATCACTGGCCGAGCGCTGGTTCCAGGCGCTGCGGGGGCTCGTCGCACATGCGTCCGCCGCCGAGGAGACGGATGCGTGAGGGTATCGGCACGACAACGGAGGAAGCGTGATGACCAATCCCTTCGAGGACCACGGCCGCGAGTACGAGGCTCTCGTCAACGCCGCCGGACAACATTCCCTGTGGCCGGTGGACATCGAGGTGCCCGATGGCTGGACGGTCACGTTCGGGCCCGGCGGACGTGCCGAATGCCTGGAGTTCATCGAGAACAACTGGAGCGATGTGCGCCTCTTCAGGAGAGGTGCGGAATCGGCGGGGTGAGTCGGGCCACCCTGCGCTACACCCGTTCCTGGAAAGGTGAGGGTCTGGTGAAAGATTCAACGATGTCGGACGTGCGCAACGGGCTGGCCTCGCTGCTCTACCGGACCGCGGGATCGCGGGCGACATGGGACGCGCCCTCCGTGGCGGCGGAGGTGGGTGCCGAGACAGTCGATATCGAGGCAGCCATCATGTGCCTGGTACAGCTCGGACTGCTCGTCCCTTCCACGCAGGCCACAACGGGATACATCATCGTAAATCCCGACGTGGCGCTCTCCCGGCTGCTCGACCTGGAGCGGAGTCTCGCGGCCAGCTACCACCGGCGGCTCGGTCATTTCCGCGAGGCGTTGCACATGCTGCTGCGGGACTTCTCGCCCGGCGAGCGGCACGGGAACGGCGTGAACGTCGAGTTGCTGCGAACCTCGACGGAGCTGAGCGAGTTCCTCGATCATCGATCCTCCCAGGTGAAGCAGCAGGAGCTGGCCATCCATCCCAGCGCGCCCGCGATCGACGCCACGAACGAGATGTTGTCGAGGACGGTGCGGGCCCTGTCCCGCGGCGTCAAGATGCGGGTCCTCTATTCCGATCATGTGGTGGCGCACCCCGTGATGCGTGACTACTGCATGGAGGCGATGCGTCACGGGGCGGACATCCGGGTCGGCGGTTATCTGCCGCTCGGCATGACCCTCATGGACGACGACCTGGCCCTGTTGCCCATCGACCCGCAGGACACCTCTCTCGGCGTCGTGGCCATCCACAGCATGGAGGTGGTCAGGTCCATGTACGCGGTGTTCGCATACCACTGGTCCGAGGCCGTCCCGATAGCGAACGTGCTGGATCACGCGGAATGCGTGGACAGAATCCTGTCCACCCAGGAAAGGGTGATCATCCGGATGCTCGCCATCGGCGCCAAGGACGAGGCGATCGCACGAAGGCTCAACGTATCGCCCAGGACGCTCAGCCGCGTGATCTCGACCCTGCTGGACCGCCTGGGCGTGGAGACCCGATTCCAGGCGGCCGTGAAGGTCACCAAGATGGGACTGCTGGCAAGAGAGCCCTTGGAGGGCACGTGGACCGAGCGGTCACGCCATGCGGCCTCGCGATCCGCCCGGGTCCCTCGTCCCCACCCCTCCGCGCAAGGCTTCGGCCCATGACGGCCGCGCCCCGGCCGGTCCCGGCCGGTGCGGGGCTCCGGGCCGGGCTCTGCGCGCATGCACCGCCGTACGGACCGGACCGTCCGCGCCGCAGCATGTCTGTGGCTGGAGCGTCGGCTGCATGGCCCGCGTCCCGATCAGTACGGCTCCGCAGTCCGAAAACTGTCGCCACCGCTTGCTAGTTTCTCGGTCCATGAGCCAGCGGACATGGACGATCGACGATCACCTTGAGGGCAAGCCCGACGCATCGGTAGCCCTGTACCACGAATTTGTCAGCCTGGTTGAGGCATGCGGGCCCTTCACGTACGCGGTGTCCAAGAGCATGATCACCGTCAAGGGCACACGTCGAGGATTCGCCGGAGCGAAGCCGGACACGCGGGGGCTCCGAGGGTACTTCGACATCCAGCGCACGATCGGCGACGACGCCCGCATCAGCAGCGTGTCCCCGTACACGAAGCGGTTGTACGTTCATACCTTCCGGATCTCTGATCTCGCCGAGCTTGATGAGGGGTTCGCCGGCTGGCTCCGCGAGGCGTACGAAGTGGGTCAAGGCGGACACCTGGGAGCTTCATGAGCAGGCCGGCCTCGACACGAGGTGTGAAGTGATCGTCGGGCAACCCACTTCTCGCTCGACGGCGGTGCTCGTGTCGCCGCTGCCGTCGGAGCCGCCATGCTGCCGGAGCCCACGGTGAGAAAGTCGGCAGTGCGTGTTCCGTCGCTCGCTCGTACCGTGTAGTCATGACTGGACGGCTGGTGGTCGTCATCGGTTTCGACGGCATCGAGCTCGTTGACGTCGCGTGCGTGACGACCGGTTTCGACTACGCCAACCGGCAGGGCGCCGACCCGGCGTACCGGGTCGTGTTCGCGACTCCGATGGGCCGGCCCGTACGGTGCGACTCCGGGCTGGAGCTGCCCGGGCAGGGGCGGATCGACACGATGGGCGGCCCGATCGACACGCTGATCGTCTCGGGTGGTCAAGGGCACGAGACCGCCGCCGCCAACCCTCGGTTCGTCAGTCAGGTCGTGCGGCTGGCCGGGCTGTCGCGGCGGGTCGCGTCCGTGTGCACCGGGGCGACGGTGCTGGCCGCAGCCGGTTTGCTCGACAACCGCCGGGCCACCACGCACTGGTACGAGGCCGGACGGCTGGCCACCCGATACCCGCACGTACGGGTCGACCCCGCGCCGATCTTCGTACGGGACGGCACGGTCGCGACGTCAGGCGGGGTCACCGCCTCTCTGGATCTCACGCTGTCGTTCATCGAGGAGGACCACGGGTCCGAGCTGGCCCGCCGCGTCGCCATGGGCATGGTCACGTACCTGAAAAGGCCGGGGGACCAGGCGCAGGTGAGCATGTTCAACCGGATCGCGCACGCCGACCAGGTCCTGGTCCGGCGGGTCGTCGACCATGTGGTCAGCCATCTGGACGAGGATCTCGGCGTCGCCCGTCTGGCCGCGCTCGCCGGGGTGAGCGAGCGGCATCTGAGCAGGCTGTTCGTCGAGTGCGTCGGCCGGACCCCCTCGCGGCTGGTCCGCGAGACGCGGCTCGAAGCGGCCGCCCAGCTGCTCACCGGCACTCGCGAGTCGGTCGCGGCCATCGCCCGGCGGTGCGGGTTCGCCTCCGCCGAGTCCTTACGGCAGGCGTTCGTGGCGTGGGCCGGGATCTCACCGTCGCGTTACCGTGGGAGATCATGACGCTCCCGTTCGCCGCCGACGGCACAGAGCACCGGCCCGGGGTTCTTCCCGGACCGGCGCTCTCGTATGTCAGCCTCCGGCGCTGAAGGACCTCGCGCCGTTACCGTAGACGGTCATGTCCACCCAGGGGTGCGATTCCTGGATGCAGGAGAAGTACGGCACAAGGCAGAAGACGCCCTGGGTCCGCTTGCGCCATTGGGCCGCCCCCCGGCCGCCGTTGCTCACGAGCGACTCGTGAGCCTTGAACGACCAGCCCACCATGTAGACCTCGGCCCACCTGGTGTAGAAGTGGGCGCTGGTGATCCGGGAGCCGTCGCGGCAGTAGTCCATTCTCTGGAAATACTTCCAGAGCCATTGGCCGACGCGGTTCTTGCCGCCTCGGTAGCCGGTGTAGATCCAGCAGGAACTTGCCATGATCTGGGTCCGTTCCTCCGCCGAGACGACGACATCGTTCTGGGCGAGCTTCGCGAGATAATCCTCGCTGGAGATGGAGTCCAGCGGTTCCTCGCCGTTCTCCGTGGTGGCCAGTTCGGTGTCGGGATCCGTCAGAGACGACGAGACCTTCTGGGACGTCCTGCTCTCCGCTCCCGCCGCGGGCGCGAGCATCAAGCAGGCGAGCGCCGCCGCCAGCAGCACGACAAACGCATGCCGTACGAGCGGAATACGCCTTCGCAGGCTTCTCATTGCTGTCCTTTTCCGCGATTCCCGAGAATCGCACATCGGCCTGAACGAGCCTTTCATCGGTAATACGTTCCTGGGCGGGAAGCTCGACGGAATTCATCGCCGTTTTCCGGCCGGGCGGTTCACGGCCCGCCGCACGGGGGCTGTCGCACGGCGATACCGCATCTCGACGGCGGCGGCCGATTCGCCGCGCGCGACGCCGATCTGCCCCCAGGTGGCGCCCTCCATCCGCAGGTGGACCACATGGCGGATCTCGGGGTCGAGCAGCGCGATCAGAGGGGCCGCGCGCCTGGCCTCGTCCCCGTCGGCCACGGCGTCCTCGAAGCCGTGGGGGCGCGGCATCAGCGCCGCGTGGCGGCATAATGCCTGTTCACGGGCCGTCCGGCGGTGGTGGTCGACCACGAGTCGCGTCGTGACGGTGGCGAGGAACGGCCACGCCCGCTCCTCCTCCAGTCCTGCGAAAGTGGCGGTACGCAGCAACGCGTCCTGGACGACGTCCTCCGCGTCCGCCCCGGCCCCCATACGTTTCGCCAAGGCCAGCAGTCGCGGCCGGTACGCCATCAGGACATGCCAACGTTGTTCTGTGACTTTCATGCCACGGCCCTTTCTGTTTCCATGCAGACAAAGGAGCCCGGACAAAGTCGCCCCGTAAGATTGCAGACATGCGGAACCGCCGCACCAGGACCACCGCCGGGCGTTTCCAGGCCACCTGAGCGTGGCTTCCCCGACTCCGGCCGGGCTTTATCGCACGCGCCGGGCGGTCACCCCTACGACCGCCCATTCACACCCCGACGCCCTCATCGCCGGCTCCGACCCCCCGCAGTTCCCTCCGTTCGGGACACCGGGCTTTCGCTTTCTCACCAGATCGAAGCAGTTCGTGTCCTTGTCCGGATCGAACCGGGGAGCGCGCTGTCCGGATCCATGGGATTCCCGTCCGCTTGCCAGGGCGCCGGGAAGGCCAAAGGATGCCCGGGCACGCCCGTCACTACTACCTGTGGGGGCAAACCTGGACACTTTGATCGCGGAGGAGGGGCGCAGAGTACGGCGCACGGTGGCCGTCGCTGACGGGTGCCAAGCCGCATCACCTCGCCGTACACCCGTTGATGGCCCAACACCGGGTTCCTCCGCGCCAGGCGAATGATCAGATCCTCAGGCTCCTGGCAAGTTCCTGGGACGCCCGGGTCTGCCAAGTTCGGCTGGGCCGTCCGACCTGCTGCCGCAGCGTTGCCTGTGATCTGCGCGTCTTTCGACACCTGACTGCGGCGCCGGTGACGATCCCGCCCGCGACGGCTGGAACTCCCCGTCTCGTTCTCGGAGCAGGACGCGCGCCTGGCGGTCGGCCCTTTGTAGGTCCGTCAGGAGATACCTGAATGCCGGATGATTCCCGGTGGCGGTCGCAGCTCGCCGGTGCGTGTGGGGCAGTAGTCGCGCAGTTCTTCCGCCGCGCGTCGTGACCACCGCGCAATGAATGCAGGGTCCAGCCCTTCCTCGAGCACGGCCACGTGGATCTCTCCGGTTGTCGACTTGTGGACGTGCATGAGCTCTCCACCGTCCGGCGCTAGATCCCAGATCTCGGCGACCCAGTTCTCAGTTCCAGGAACGCTGAGGACGGAGAGCTCGATGAGTCGTTCCCCCTCTCTTGTCACGATCACGATGCCATCCCATTCCCTGGACGAATGCAGCGCCCAGCGACCTCGTCCCACTAGGCTGCCGACACTGAAGTCCCTCGTCAGGCAGCAGGTACTCCACGAGCCTATTCTCGGCTTTGTTGCCAAGCGCCATCCGGCTACCAGTTCTTGCGAGGTGGTGGCGACCGTCTTCAGTGGATGTCGACGGTGTAGCCGCTGGCCTGGAGGGTGAAGAGGCGGGCGTATTCGCCGTCTGCGGCCATCAGGGTGGTGTGGGTGCCCTGCTCGGCGATTCTGCCGTCCGTCAGCACCACGATGAGGTCGGCGTCCTTGACGGCGCTCAGCCGGTGGGAGATCAGCAGGTTGGTGCGGCCGGCCCGGTGCTCGCGCAACCGCTGGTGGATGGCGTGTTCGGCCTCCGCGTCGAGTCCGGCGCTCGGCTCGTCCAGGATGAGCAGGTCGCGTTCGCCCCTGATCAACGCTCTGGCCACGGCGAGGCGCTGCCATTGGCCGCCGGACAGGACGACGCCGCTGGCCTCGGCGGCGTCGAGGAAGCGGTTGCTCAGCAACGTGTCGTACCCGTGCGGCAGGCTGTCCAGCGCCTTGTCCACCCCCGCCAGGCGTGCCGCCGCCCTGACCTGGTCGGGGGAGGCGCCCAGTGAGCCGAGTGAGATGTTCTCCGCCGCCGTGAAGTCGTAGGCGACGTAGTCCTGGAAGACCGCGGTCAGCCGGGAGCGCAGTTCGGCGGGGTCGGCGTCACGCAGGTCCGTCCCGTCCCAGCGCACTGCCCCGCGGGTCGGGTCGTAGAACCGGCACAGCAGTTTGACCAGCGTCGACTTTCCGGCGCCGTTGAGTCCCACGAGCGCGACGCTGGCGCCGTGCGGGATGGTGAGATCCACTCCGCGCAGCACCCATGGTTGCTCCTCGCCGTAGCGGAACCAGACGTCCCGTACTTCGATCCCGGAGCGGAGCGCGGGCAGAGGGCGCGGCGGGAGGCGTACGGGAAGGTCGGGGGCGGCGGAGACGACGGCGCGGTAGTGACCGAAGACCAGCAGCGCCTGGTGCAGCCGGGCGAGCTGGGTGACCCCGCCGGACAACGCGCCCTGCACCCCGGCGACGGCGGCGGCGAAGACGGCCACGTCGCCCACGCCGAGCCGGCCGCCGGCGATCGCCCAGATCAGTCCGGCGCCGCCGATCGCCGCGCCGAGCAGGGCCAGCAGCCCGTGTCCCGCCAGCGCTCGCCGTTCCAGGGCCTGCTCCTGGTGGTTGACCGCGCGGATCTCGCCGAGGAGACGGTCGCGCAGGAACGTGCCGAGCCCGAACAGCCGCACCTCCTTGGCCGGCTCGACCTCGGTGAGCAGGTCGGCGTAGAAGATCTGGCGGCGCATCGCCGGGCTGAGCGTCCAGCCGAGACGTACCTTGCGCCTGCTCAGCGACAGCTGCACCCCCAGCGACGGCAGCGCGGACAGCAGGACGATCCCGGTCATGACCGGGCTCAGCGCCATGAGCGCGGCGACGAACCCGGCCAGCGTGACCAGCCCGCGCACCAGCGCCAGGCTGGGAGCCAGGATCTGGTTGGCGGCGCCCGTCCCCGCCTGCTCGGCCAGCCTGAGGCGGTCGCGGAAGCGGGGGTTCTCGAACGGGCCGAGTCCGACGAAGGCGTTGACCGAGGTGAACAGGCGCTCGCGGGTCAGCAGGTCCATGCCGCGGCGCAGCCGTCCGTCGGTGTATTCGGTCAGGTGCGGCAGCAGCGCGGCGACCAGGCCCACCACACCGAGCATGATCGTGGGCACCAGGACGGCCCGGTTGCCCGCCAGACCGTCCAGGATGAGCTTGGTGCACCAGGCGGCGGCCACCGGCGTCGTGCCGCCGACGATCACGGCGAGCGCCGAGCAGACGGCGGCGAGCGGAGCGGCCCGCCAGGCCAGCCCCCACACCGTCACGGCCCTCCCGGCCAGCCGCAGCACGCCGGGCGAGACGTCGTGGGTCATGCGGTGACGGGGGCGCCGAGCCCGGCCACGGTGACCGCGCGCGACCTGACCCGGCCGGAGTCGTCGAGCAGGTAGAAGGCGGGGAAGGCGGAGTTGGGGAAGGCCAGGCAGACCGGGCCGTTGGCGGGCTCGGTGATCACGGTGGCGCTGCCGCGCAGCGCGTCCGCGTAGCTCTCCCCGTCGGGTCCGGACACGACGGCGAGCACTTGCGAGGGGGAGTAGCCCGCGTTGGCGACGAGCTGGAGGAACGGCGGCAGTTGCCCGGGGCAGGCCTGACACTCGGTGTCGAAGAAGCCGATCACCGCGGGCCGTCCGATCCCGCGCACGTCGGGGACGGTCGAGCCCACCGGCAGCAGCGGCGGCCCCGAGGGCGCGGCGTGCTGCTCGGCGTGGCGCAGCCTGCGGATCACCGCGAGCGTCAGCACCAGGTTGAGCGCGCTCACGACGCCCACGATGACCAGGGCTGCGATGACGTACGGCATCAGAGGTTCCTCTCCAGGAGAAGGTCGGCGAGGTCGTCGAAGAGCACCAGAACGGCGGCGAGCACCGCGGCGGCGACCAGCGCCAGCGCGACCCCGGCGAGTTCGACACGCCCGCCCGGCATCGCCCAGCCGGTGACCGCGACCGCGATCAGGAGCAGGTTGCGCACGACCTGGGCCCGGCTCAGCGGGGCGGCGGTGACGCCGAAGCACCGGCAGGTGGCGGCGGAGCCGCGGCGCAGGGCCAGCAGGATCGCGGCGGCGAAGGCCGCCGACAGCGCGGCGGCCAGCACGAATCCCGCGCGCTCGCCCGTGGCGAGCAGCGCCACGGCGGCGCTCTCACCGGCCAGTACGGCCACCGCGACCGGCGCGGCGGGCAGTCCGGGAGCCAGACCGGGGACGGAGGACACGAAGGCGCGCCAGCCGCTGGCCTTGCCCGCCAGCGCGGCCAGGAAGACGAGGCAGAGCACGGCCCTGCAGCCCAGCTCTATGTACGGCATGGCACTCCTGCGCAGGTGGGGTCCGCCCACGCCCCTCGCGGAGGGGTCGTGGGCGGGGTGTGGAGGGTCAGCAGCACTCGTAGCAGGACACGTAGGTCGTGCAGTCCGGCCGCACGCAGGTCCACGCGGTGTGGTCGAGCCAGTGGTAGCACCAGCACTCGTAGGGGCACCCCCTGGCGTCCGCGGTGCTGGCGGGCAGCAGGGCGCCGAGCATCCGGTCGCCCAACGCCTTGAGTGTGCGAGTCATCCGACCTCCTGGGTGAGAGGGGCTGTATTCGCCTGATCATCACCATCGGGTCAGGGGAGGGGCAATCCTTTCGGACCGCCACCGAAATGCGACAAATCAGGCGCTGTATTCGAGGAGTTCGTGCCCCAGCGAGGTGAGCACGTGCCGCACCGCCCGGCCCTCGCGGTAGGTGTTCACGAGCCCCGCCAGCCGCAACGCCGTCACGTGCTCGGACACCGTCGAGGCGCTCACCGCCAGCGACCTGGCCAGCTCGCCGGTCGCCGACCCGCCGCCGATCGAGCGCAGGATCCTGGCGCGGGCCTGCCCGACGACCTGGGCCAGGGCGTCCACCGACACGGGGTGCCGGGTGCCCTCGTCGCTGACCGGATAGGCGATGACGGCCCTGCGGTCGCCGCGGGGCGGCGACAGCGCGAGAAAGCAGCGGCTGGCGCACATCAGCGGTGAGAACGCCACGCCCCCGTCACCGAGCTCCACCGGTGACGGGCACATGTCCGACGTGTCGATCTGCAGGGCGCAGCCGTACCAGCTCAGCCTGGGGGTGAGTCTGGGCAGCGTACGGCCGAAGCCTCGTACGCAGATCAGCTCGGAGTATCGGTTCACGTGCGCGCTCAGGCGGCGGTGTATCGCGTCCCATTCCGGGGCCACGCAGCTGACGTAGAAGGCGCGCAGCGCGTCGGCGACGTCGCGGAGACCGGGTTGGACGTCGAGTTCGTCGTTGAGTGTGCCTGCTCCGGACGGCAGTGGCAGGTCGGCCCAGAGGAAGCCGGACACGCTGTGCGGCGCGTGGTGGACGCGTCGTACGAACGGCATGGCTCTGGCGGGCGTCCTGCGCGCCAGGTCCCGCCACGGTGATCCGGGTACGGCGAAACCGGGATGATGCAGGCACAGGGCGGCGAACAGGGTGTGGTGCAGGGGGGAGATGGTGAAGGTCGTCGTGGCCAGCCCTGCGGCAGAAAAGACCAGACGCATATCCCAGCCCCGTTGTCAGGAAATGTCCGGACATAATGGAGTATGAGACTGTTAGGACGTACTAACAAGGGTGCGTAGGACGACCCCCAGCACGCGGTCAGCTGGTACAAGTCCCCATAATCTCGAATCCGCGCTGACCTCCCCGTCGCCCAGCACCACGAGCTTTCCGGGCGGGACCGTCGAGGGCAGCCCGGAGCACTCCGGCGGCACCGGTTCACCCGGCAGCGCCGCGACCCGCTTGACCACCCACTCGGCGGACGTGACCTCGGGCAGCGGCCCCTCGCGCCACCGCATCCCCGGCCCGATCGCCTCAAGCACCACGATCTGCCCACGTCTGACCGCCTTGCCGCGCAGCACCAGCAACCGGTCGCCGGGCCGCAACGCCGGCACCATGCTCTCCCCGCGTACCGTCACCACTGCCAGCCGGCGCCTGGCCAGGAACACGACAATGACCAGGAGGGCGGCGAATGCGGCGATCACGGGCATGGCGTGAGCGTAAGCGTCCGACCTGTGGGGCTCAAGGATTGCGGGTGCAGAACCCTCCTTCGCCTACGCGGGGGCCTGCTCGGGACGGCCGAGGTCATGGCGTCGCGTGCCTGGGCTGCCGCTGTGGAGGAGCATCTTCAAGGAGGCGGAGCTGCTTCGGCGTCAGGTAGCGCGCGACGGCTTTCGTGTCGCAGAGTGACGCCCTGTTCATGTGGGGATGGCGTCGACGAACGCCTTGTTCCGACGGCTCTTCGGTGCGGAGGCTCGAAGAGCCGGCATCGCGGTGGTGATCCGCCTAGTCGGGGGAGCGCAAGAGCATTGCCTCCACCTCGGCGCCGGCGTCGGCCGTGCAGACGTACGTGGGTCTACCGGTCGCCGGATCAACGTAGTACAGGCTCGCGCGCTTGCCGCATCTTGAGCACCAGGCGTCAGGCCCGCCACCGAGCTCGGCCAGGCCGACCTTGATCTCTGGGATAACAAAAGCCATGGGGGAAGCGTAGGTCGGCATGGTCAGGACTTCCGTGGTGACAGCGCGTCTTGCGGAATCCATGCCCGCAGATTGTTCGACACGGGAGGTGACGGGCCCGCCGGTGGTGACCAGGACCCGGGAGAACTGGTCGAGGCGACACGGCCTTCGCCGGAGCAAGCGGATGCTAACGGCGCAGCAGCAGGCGCAGCAGGCGCAGCGCACGGGATCGGCGTCCGGAGTCGGCCGAGAACATGTAGATGACGGCGGGGAGTGTCAGCAACGCGGCGCTTGCCACGACCAGTGCGACGAGGTGGGGCAGCATCATCATGGAGCTTCCCTTCTGGAGTCCGGCATCACCTCGGCCGACGCCGAGGGTGCGATTTCAGGATGCGGCGTGCCGAATAGCCGTTGACGATCCGTGCCAAGGTCTTACGCGATCCGATGAACCCGTACGTCGGCTGACAGAAACTGACAACCCAGCCCAGGTGACGCTGTGGGGAGATGTGCCACATGTGGTTTACGTTCTCGAGAATTCTGGAATCTTGACATCACCATGTCTCCGCAAGCCCCTCTGCCGGAGGATCCCCTGGCCGTTCTACGTGAGCGCCTGCGGGACCTGCATCTGCACGCAGGCGAGCCCAGCAGCCGGACTCTGGCGAAGCAGACGGGAGCGATGAGCCACTCCACCGCGCACGGTGTGATCCGCTGCGTCAACCTGCCTCGATGGGGCAATTTGGAGCTCGTGGTCGAGGCGTTGAAGGGCGACGTCACCGAGTTCAAAGCTCTGTGGATCGCCGCCCACAATATGCGTGCCCAGAGCAATAGCCTTCTGGATTCCGGGGCCGAGCCCACGGTCCGGAACGAAGACGCTCAAGGGCCGGCCCTCGATCTCCTGCATGAGCAGGAGGATTTGTATCGGCCGGAGGAGGGATCGCCGGCACAAGGTCACTCCGGCGCCGTCTGGTCGGTGGCCTTCCATCCGAACGGGCACATCCTCGCAAGCGGCGGCGGCGACGGAACCGTGCGGCTGTGGGACACCGTGACGGGGAAGCCGTGGCGGGAGCCTTTGTCAGGCCATACAGGTGCCGTCGTGGCTGTGGCCTTCCATCCCGACGGGGATCTGGTGGCCAGTGGTGGAAGCGACAAGACGATCCGCCTGTGGCATCTTGACGGCCTGAAACCAGCGAGGGAACCGCTGTACGGCCATACCGGCAGTGTCTGGTCGGTGGTCTTTCACCCGAACGGGCACATCCTTGCCAGCGGTGGCATAGACGGGACCGTGCGGTTGTGGGACACCAATACTGGAAGGCCGTTGCCGGGGCCTCTGATCAACCTCGACGGCGCCGGCTGGTCCCTCGCCTTCAACGTCGACGGACACCTGCTGGCGAATGGCGGGGACGACGGCATGGTGCGCTTGTGGAAGGCGACGTCCGGGCAGGCGGCAAGTGAGCCTTTGGCGGGTCACAACGGCGCAGTCGTGACGGTGGCCTTTCATCCGGACGGGCACCTGCTGGCCAGCGGCGGCGACGACGAAACGGTGCGGTTGTGGGATCCCCTGTCCGGGCGCGCCATGTCCGGTCCGTTCATCGGCCATATCGGCCCGGTCCGGTCGGTGGCCTTCCACCCGGGAGCGGACTTGGTGGCCAGCGCCGGCGATGATGGATTGGTCCGGTTGTGGCATGTCGATTCCGGGAAGCAAGTGGGGCGGCCTCTCGGCGGCCATACAGGTCCGGTCCGGGCCGTCGCTTTCCACCCCCACGGCCATTTGCTCGCCACTGCAGGTGCCGACAGGAAGGTGCGGTTGTGGAAGAGCACTCAACCGCCCGACCACCAAGCGCTGTACCGGCGCATCGACAATTTGCATGCTCGAATACGCACGTTGAATTCGTAGAGGTGGCGGCGAAGTCGCGACAGGCCGTTGTCGTCGAGGAGTCGGCGTAGGAAGGGAAGCCTCGATCGCGTCCGGCAACCGCAGCATGACCTCGGGTTCGCTCATCGCGCCACCCTGACCTCAGCACACCGGCTTGCGGTATCGGGAGAGGCGGAGTTCGAAGCCGACGTCTCGGCCGGAGGGTGAGAGCGCGATCCCGCCGCTGGTTGCGGCGTTCCAGAGCCATGGCGTCACGTACCGGAGAGGGGACTGCTCCGGCTCGACGCAGATGGCTTCTCGTAGGGTCATGCGGAGACGTTGGAGCAGGTCCAGGTCTGCCGTCGGGTGGTTCATGGCCCGCTGCCGTCCGTCGTGGGCGGTGGCCTCGGCCAACGCCATGGCGATGTCCTCGATCGCCGGCGGCTCGTCCTTTGGCGTACCGACTCGCTGAGCCCGCCAGTCGGACCAGTTCGATCCGATGCTCTCCAGTGCCTGAAGCAGCATGGTGAGGACCTGACGTTCCGTGTCCGTGCCGTTGCCCCACACCTCGCGCAACAGCGGAAAGATCTGGGCCCAGGTGACGTGCGCGAACCTGATGTCGTCCTGGCCGGCTGGCGGCGTGAAGGTGAAGGGCGGTGTCAAGTAGGTGAGATCCACGCTCAGACCGGGATGGTGATGGCCGGCGAGAGCAAAGTACGAGGTGAGTTGACCGCGTCGGTGGCTCGACGTCTCCGTCTTCAACTCGATCATCCAGAGACGATCGGCCCACAGTACGGCGTAATCGGAGGATAGGGGCCGCCCACGATGAGCATGGTCAGGAGACGCTGGCAGTATTCCTCCCTGCCCAGCCGTAGGCGTCCTGACAGGTGAAGAGGGTCTTCCAACATCACGGCTCCAGGGATTCGACGACGGCGTAGCCGGATTGGATTCTGTTCATCTCCTTGCTCCCTTGTCCGATGGGACATCGGATCTTCGCGTCCAGGAGTTTCCCCATGCGTACGCATGGTGATGGGCTCGTGACGAATGGAGGTGGCTTGTTGAGGTCGACCATCGAGCAGCGGTATTCGTGACCTCGTCACTGTTCGCTGAAGAAGTCTCGTAGGGCCTGGGCTACGACGAGTGGGGATCCGTCGTCCTCCGGGCCTGAGTGTCCGATTCCTGGCAGGTCGATGTGTCGGGCGCGGGGCAGCGTCTCGGACAGTTTCCGGAGTGCCAGGCGCAGGTAGTCGGCGCTCTTCGTGCCGCCGAGGAGCAGGACCCGCGCATCGAGCGTCGCGTAGTCCGTGATCGTGTCGGCCATCTCCCTGACCACCTGCATGTCGTAGTGCTGCGTCGGGATGAGCGCTTTGACCGGCACCTCGTCGGCGGGCCCATCGCCCTGCAACCGCGCGCCGATCGCCAGGAGCGGTACGAGGGCGAAGCGGGGGATCCTGCTGAACAGCGACGGTTCGGCGTCCAGCCCCTTCAGTGCGGTGACCAGCGCTGATGCGCTCTTTCCCGCGGCTACCTCGTGGTCGTAGCGCGGCACCCAGTCCATCGGCGCCGAGCCGTCGATGGACAGCGGGGGCTCATACAGGGCGAGCCGGTCAAGGGCGGGCGTGGTCAGGGCCGTACGCAGGACGACGAGCGCGCCCGAGCTCAGACCGAAGATCTGCGACGCGCCGGTCGCCGTGACGAGCGCCTGCAGGTCTTCGACCTCCCGCATGACGCTGAAGTCGGCCCCGTGCGGGCCGCTCAGCCCGCGTCCGCGCCGGTCGGGCACATAGACGGTGAAGTCTGTCGACAGGGCGGCGGCGAGCTTCGTGAAGTGCTGCGACGCCTGCATCGCGCCGTGGACGAGGATCAGCCCGGGTCCGCGGCCACGGCGGCGGTAGCCGATCGTGGTTCCGTCGGCAGAAAGAACCTGATCGTGCAGGATGCGCGGCTCATTCCTCATCGCGCCTCGCCCCCGGCCGGGACGAACCTGTGCGCCGCCTGCTTGCCGGCCTCCACGGCCGCGTTCCCGCGTTCCAGCAGGTCGCGCTGGTATTCCGTCAGAGCCGGGATCAGGTCCCGTCGGCCCTGATCGACCTCGGTCAGGCGGGCGCTCAGCCGTACGGCGTCCAGCAGTGCGGTGTTGGCGCCGTTGCCGCCGCTGGCCAGCGTCAGGTGGGCCGCGTCGCCCAGCAGCGTGACCCGGCCCACCGGCCACGACGGCATCGGACGGTCGTGGACCTTGGAGCGGCCCACGCCGCTCAGCTCGGCGCCGCGTACCAGGTCCCGCAAGTCGGGATGCCAGTCTTCGATGAGCTCCAGCACCAGGTCGCGAGCGTCCCCCCGGTCCGGTGTGGCGGTCGCCGGATGGTCCGGCGGCAGGAGCAGCACCCACCGCACGTAGCTTTCCCGGCGGGGCATGGGCAGGTCGGGTACGAGTTCGGCGGCGGCCTCGCCGGGCTCCCTGCCGAACTGCATGCGTCCCAGCATCAGCGTGATCCCCGGCCCCTTGACCATCGTGCCGCGTCCTGGCACGAGCTCCAGGAAGCGGTCGGTGGCCGGGGTACGGCCCATCGCCCCGCACAGGTCGGCGTCGATGAGCCGGACCTCGGGCACCAGCCGGCGCCGCACCGCGGAGTTGCCGCCGTCGGCTCCGACCAGCACGTCGCCCGTGGCCCGCGTGCCGTCGGAGAAGTGCGCGGTGACGGTTCCGTCCGTCTCTTCGGTGTGGTCCTTCAGGCGTTTGCCGAAGGCGACCCGGCCGTCCAGGTCGCCAAGCAGGACCTGCCGCAGCACCTGCCGGTCGAAGGCCCTGGCCTCCTCCGGTCCGGGCAGGTCGCTGCCGAGCAGCGTGAGCCGGTGGTCGAACAGCAGCCCCGGCCCGGTCAGGCTGCCGCTGGTGGCTTCGGCCAGTTGGTACAGCCGGGGCGGCAGGACGGCGCGTAAGGCCGCCAACGCGGGCGGCGCGAGTCCGATCCGGTAGCCCTGAGCCCGCTCGCCGGTGCCGTCGTCGGCTTCGTACACGTTCACGTCGAGGCCGGCGCGCATGAGGGCGTGCGCGAGCGTCAGCCCGCCCAGCCCTGCGCCGATCACCAGGACACGTGTCATCTTGGTCCTCCGTTCACAGGTGAACAACGTTCACGTGTACATTGTTCACGTAGCTCGGGCAGGACTGTCAACCCCGATTTCAGGAGGACACGATGGGGCAGCGGCGCACCGAGGTGCTGCAGGCGGCGATCGGGCTGCTCGACGAGGTGGGCCTCGACGCGCTCACCATGCGGCTGCTGGCGAGCCGGCTCGGGGTGCGGGCGAGCGCCCTCTACCGGCACTACCCCAGCAAGCAGGCCCTGCTGGACGCCATGGTCGCGCACCTGGTCAGCGTGGCGGACGACGTCGCGCCGCTCGCCGACGCGCCCTGGGACGAGCTGTTGCGCGGCGTGGCGTCCGGCGTGCGCGACATCATGCTGGCCCACCGCGACGGCGCCCGTCTCATATCCGGTTTCCAGCACCCGGGCGACGAGGCCGTCAGCACCTTCGAGCGTCTCATCGCGGCCCTGGTCGCCGCGGGGATCCCCGCTGACGTCGCCGCCGTCGCCGTGGACACCGTCCTGGCCTACGCCAACGGCTACACGATCGAGGAACAGAACCGCAAGACGGGAGCCGACGGCTGGCCCAGAGAGCATCGGGACCGCGCTTTCCAGGCCGGCCTCGACTTGATCGTCTCCGGCGTCAGAGGAACCCTGGCGCAGTGACGTGACGACGCCCTGTCGCCTGCGCCTGGTGATGGCCGGTACCCGGTCAGGCCCTCGACCGTGGTGTGCTCGCCGTAGGTGCCGTCCCCCTTCGAGGGATCAAGGATTGCCGGGGTACACGTACCCTTCTTCGGCGATCTCCTCCAGTCTCCCGTCCCCGATCACCGCTTCCACGGCGTCGCCCAGGAGCCCCCGCCACTTGGCCAGACGCTGGAACAGCTCACGGTCGACCATGTAGTCCACCAGGATCTGCGGGCTCGCGTCGGCGAAGGCGATCCTGGAGCGGATCCGGTCGAGCGACACGACGAACTCGTTCAGATCGCTGAAGAGCTCGATCGCGTCCGGGAGCCGCAGCGTCACCTCGGGTTCACTCATCGCACCACCTTGACGTCCGAGGTCTGAGTATCTCCTGTCGTGGGGGGGGGGGGGGGGGGGCCGCGCGGGGGGGGGGCGGGGGCGCGCCCGGGGGGGGCCGGGGGGGGCGCGGGCGGGGGGGGGGGGGGGCGGGGCGCGCGGGGGGGGGCCCGGGCC
>NZ_JBITEZ010000009.1:85252-175473 GCF_044455665.1 Nonomuraea sp. NPDC051191
GCCCGTGTCCGAGACCGTAACCCCCACCCCCCTGGGCCCCCCCCCCCCCCCCCCCCCCCCCCCCCCCCCCCCCCCCCCCCCCCCCCCCCCCCCCCCCCCCCCCCACGACAGGGGATCACGTGCTCCGCGCCAGTGGCTCCTCCCTGGTCTCCGCGTCGATCGCGACGTTGCCGCCGGACAGGATCGCGACCACCGGGCCCGGTGGCAGGTGTGCCTGGTGGGTGAGGTAGGCGGCTGTGGCGGTCGCGCCGCTGGGTTCGGCGCGTTCGCCCAGCTCGCGCCAGAGCAGGTCGGCGGCGGCGTCGATGGCGTCCTCGGTCACGGTGAGCATGTCGTCCACGTGACGGTGGATGTGTTCCCAGGCCAGGGCGCCCAGTACCGGGGCGCGCAGGCCGTCGGCTCGTGTGCGGTAGGTCAGTTCCACCGGCCATGCGGTCCGCGTGCCCGTCCGGAAGCTGGCCGCACCGTCGGCGGCCAGTTCGGGTTCGACGCCGATCACCCGGATCGTCGGGTCGGCGGCCTTGACCGCCACCGCGATCCCGGCCAGCAGGCCGCCGTTGCAGACGGGCACCAGGACGGTCCCCGCGTCCGGCAGGTCCAGGCAGAGTTCGGTCCCGGCGGTGCCGTGCCCGGCGATGACGTCGTACGCGTCGGAGCCGACGACCGTCGCGCCGAACCGGTCGGCCAGAGCGAGGCACGCCTCCTCCCGCAGGGCGGGCGGCACGATCACCACCTCGGCGCCGAGCCGGCGGGCGGCGCGCACCTTCAGGTCCGGGGCCGTGTCCGGCAGGACGACGGTCGCCCGCACCCCGTGTTCGGCGGCGGCGTACGCGATGGCCTGGGCGTGGTTGCCCGACGACTGGACGATCACGTGCCGGACGCCGCGCCCGGCCAGCCGGCCCACGGCGTTGGCCGCGCCGCGCACCTTGAACGAGCGGGTCGGCTGGCGGTTCTCCGGCTTGACCCAGAGCCGTTCGCCGGGCACCCGCAGCAGCGGCGTGCGCCGGACGTACGGCGCGATACGGTCACCGGCGGCCCGGACGTCGGCCGCGGTGACAAGCCCGGTGACAAGCCCGGTGACAAGCCCGGTGCCAAGCCCGGTGCCGGGCCCGGTGTCGAGCCCGGTGACAAGCCCGGTGTGAGTCGTGCCGTCCGCGCCTTCCGTGGGTTCCGGGTTCATGCGCTCAGCACCCTCTCCTGGATGGCGTCCAGGTCGGCCGCGGCCTCCGACGGCGGGGCGGCGTCCGGGACGAGGTCCTCCAGGTGATGCAGCGGCCGGTGCCGCAGCCCCACCAAGCCCCACAGCACCAGGAACACGCCGCTGGCGAGCAGCACGACCCCCGCGCCCCCGCCGGGCCCGCCGGCGAACCGTCCGGCCCACTCCGCCAGCGGTCCGGCGGCGAGGAAGCCGATCGGCTGCATGGCCGTGGCGATCATGATGTTCACCGCGAGCACCCGTCCCTGCAGCTCCGGACCCACCTTGACCTGGATGATGGACAGCCAGTGCGCGTTGCCGATGCTCATGCACGCCAGCCGGACGAACAACCCGGCCGCGACCAGCCACACGACCGGCCACACGCCCATCAGCACCACGCCGAGCCCGGACCCGACGACGAAACCGATCATCCCGGTGGCCCGTCGCCGGATGCCGCCCCACACCAGCACCACGCCGGTGCCCACGGCCGCGCCGACGCCGCCGACGGCGGTCACCAGGCCCAGGTCCGCGGAGGTGCCGATGGCCAGCACGACGGGGGTGACGAGCACCCACATCAGCGCGGTGCAGAAGTTCACGACCGCGAAGTAGAGCGCCATCACCATCAGCGGACGCCGCCTGCGCAGGAACCGCCACCCGCCGGTGAGCGCCGCCGTGAACGTCTCCTCGCGCCGGTGGAACAGCCGGTCGGGGAAGCGCACCAGCAGCAGCGTCAGCACGCCGATCGCGAACGTGGCCACGTCCACGGCCACCACGGCCGACAACCCGAACAGGCCGATCAGCGCGCCGCCCGCGAGCGGCGCGACCACGTTGCCCGCGCCGAAGCCCACGTTCGCCAGCGCGTTGGCCTGCGGCAGGTACGGTTTCGGCACCAGTTGCGCGATCGCCGCCAGCCACGCGGGCTGCTGGAACGCCGACACGACGGAGGTCACGCCCACGATGAGGCAGACGTTCCAGAACTCCAGCCGCCCGGTGGTCAGCAGCAGCACCAGCGCCACCATGGACAGCCCGGACAGCGCGTCGCAGGCCAGCATGATCCTGCGCCGGTCCACCCGGTCGGCCAGCGCGCCGCCCAGCGGGGTGAGCAGCACGGCCGGGATCTGCGCCAGCATCGTGACCAGCGCCAGGTCCAGGATCTCGCCGCTGCGCTGGTAGGCCCACACGCCGAGCGCGAACGAGCTCAGCGCCGTGCCCAGCGCCGAGACGATCTGCCCGCCCGCGACCGTGTAGAAGGGCCGCAGCCTGGCGCGTTCGGGCGGACGCACCGGGTCGGGCAGCGTCCCGGCCGCCCAGCGGGTCAGGTGCGCCAGCACCAGGGCGGCCAGCGGCTCGGCCTGGTGACGCAGGAAGTAGTGCCCGGCCCTGGGCAGCACGGCCCGCTCCACCCGCGGCGCGAACGCCGCCCATTCGGTGTGGCGCTCCTCGTGCAGCTCGGTGGCGCGGTCGCGTTCCCCGACCAGGCTCAGGATCGGGGCGCGCAGCGGCGCACCCTCGCCGGCCAGCTCCTGGCCGAACCACTCCTGCGCCTGGTCGGCGTCATGCCGCATGGCGCGTACGGCGGTGCGCTTGGCGGCCTCGTCCATGTCGTCGAGCAGCCCGCCGGAGGCGCGCAGCGCGTCCCGGAACATCCGGTCCGACACCCAGCGGTCGCCGCCGAACAGCCGCCTGACCGGACCGGGCAGCCGTGCCGCCGGGAAGCTCGCGGCGGCGATCACGCCCAGCACGGGCACGCCGTCCGCCTCCAGCCGGCGTGCCAGCGCGACGGCGGTCGCGGAGCCCACGCAGTGGCCGTAGATCGCGACGGGACCCGACGCGGTCGCGGCCACCTCGGCGGCCAGCACGTCCACGAGCTGCTCCAGCGGGAGCGGCGGCTCGTCCGGGCGGGCGGGGTCGTGGCCGGGCAGTTCGGCGGAGAGCACCTCGACCCGGTCGCCCAGCGCCTGGGCCAGCGGCTGGTACACCGCCGCCGACCCGCCGCCGTACGGCACGCAGACCAGCGTGAACTCGCCGGCCCGGCCGCCGCCCAGGCGGTGCAGCAGCCCGCCGGTGTCCTCGCGGCCCAGGAACGCGGCCAGCTCGGCCACGGCGGGCCGGGTGAACAGGTCGATCACCCGCAGCCCGCGGCCGATCTCCTTGACCGCGCGCACCGCGGCGAACGAGTCGCCGCCGAGGGCGAAGAAGTCGTCGCCCGCACCTACCCGTTCCACGCCGAGCACCCGGGCGAAGGCCCCGGCGACCAGCTCCTCGTTCGGCGTCGAGGGCGGCGCGTACGCGGCCTGCTCGGCCACCGGCTCGGGCAGCGCGGCCCGGTCGATCTTCCCGTTCGGGTTGAGCGGCAGCCGGTCCAGGGCCATGACGTGCGCCGGCACCATGTAGTCGGGCAGCCGCTCGCGCAGCGCCGACCGTACGGACGCGGCCTCCACGGTCGCGGGCGTCACCCACGCGGCGAGCTGCCTGGCCTTCCCCTCGCCGACGGGCAGCACCACGGCCTCGGCGACCTGGGGCAGCGCCCGCAGCGCGGTGGTGACCTCGCCCAGCTCGACGCGGTAGCCGCGCACCTTGACCTGGTCGTCCACCCGGCCGCGGAACTCGATCCGCCCGTCGGAGGTGACGCGCAGCAGGTCGCCGCTGCGGTAGCAGCGTCCCTCGGCGGTCAGCGGGTCGGGGACGAACCGCTCGGCGGTCAGCTCGGGCCGGCCGATGTAGCCGCGGGTGACGCCGGGGCCGCCGACCACCAGCTCGCCGGGCACGCCGGGCGGCACCGGGCGCAGGGCGGCGTCCACGAGGTGCCCGTACACGCCGGGCAGCGGACGGCCCAGCGGCACGATGCCGGTCCGCCGGTCGGCGGGGATCTCCTCGGTGTCGCAGACCAGGCAGATCATCGTGGACTCGGTGTGGCCGTAGTGGCTCTGGATCCGCAGTCCGGGCCGGGCGGCCCGAGCCCGCTCCACCAGGTCCCACGGGCAGGCCTCGCCCGCCAGGATCAGCAGCTCGCGCGGCAGCACGGCGGCCAGGTCGCCGCCCGAGGCCAGCAGCTCCAGGTGGCTCGGGACACACTTGACGACGTCCACCCGGTGCTCGGCCAGGTAGCCGGCGAACGCGGCCGGGTCCATGGCGGTCTCGCGGGGGACCAGGTGCACCGTCCCGCCCGTGGTCAGCGCGCCGAACACGCAGGTCAGGCCGAAGTCGGCGGCGGGCGTGGAGACCACCGCGAACGACCCGCCGGGCACGCCGATGCGCGGCAGCATGCCGCCCAGGTAGTTCAGGACGCCGCCGTGCTCGGCGGCCACCGCCTTGGGCGTGCCGGTGGACCCCGACGTGAAGATCACGTGGTGCAGGTGCTCCGGCAGCACCTCGACCCGGGGACGGGTGTCCGGCAGGGACGGCGGCCGGTCGAGCGCCAGCACCCGCCGGCCGTCCCCGATCAGCGGCGCGAACTCGCTCACCGTCACCACGGCCCGCACCCCGGCGGCCTCCAGCATCGCGGCGATCCGCGCCGCCGGGTACGCCGGGTCCATCGGCAGGTACCCGCCGCCCGACTTCTGGATGCCGAACAACGCGCACGCCAGGTCCGCGCCCGGCTCCAGCAGCACGCCGACCGGCTCGTCGGCGCCCACCCCGGCCTCCAGCAGCCAGTGCGCGATCCGGTTCGCGGACGCCTCCAGCTCCGCGTACGTCAGGGCGCGGTCGGCGCCCACCACGGCCGGCGCGCCGGGCGTCTCGTCCACCCAGCGCTCGATCAGGTGGTGCACCGCCCCGGCGGGCGGCTCGGGCGGCGGCCCGCCGTCCACGGCGGGGCCGGTCACCGGCTCCAGCGGCACCGCGCCCACCGGCGCGTCCAGGTCGGCGAGCAGCCCGTCGAGCAGGGCCGCGTACCAGCGGGTCAGCTTGGCCGCGGTGCCCGGCTCGAACAGGTCGGTCCGGTAGCCGAGCCCGCCGCGCAGCGGCGCGCCCGGCCCGTCGTCGACGACGTGCCAGCTCAGGTCGAACTTGGTGGTCAGCTCCGGCAGGTGGATCTCGGACGCCTCCAGGCCGGGCAGCTCCGGCCCGGCCCCGCCGGGGATGTAGTTGAGCATCACCTGGAACAGCGGCGTGGCCGCCAGGTTCCGCTCCGGCCGCAGCCGGTCCACCACCCGGTCGAACGGCGTGCCCGCGTGCGCGAGCGCGCCCAGCGCGGACTCCCGCGCGCGGGCCAGCAGGTCGCGCCCGGTCGGGTCGCCGCCCACGTCGGTCCGCACGACGACGGTGTTGAGGAAGCAGCCCACCACGCCTTCGGTGTCCGGGTGGTCGCGGCCGGAGACCGGCACGCCGACCGCGACGTCCGCAGTGGCCGACAGCCGGGCCAGCAGCGCCTGCAGTCCGGCCAGCAGCACGATGAACGGCGTGGACCGGTAGGCGGCGGCCACCGCCCTGATCCGCTCGCTCAGCCCAGCCGGCAGCTCCAGGTCGAGCGCGGCCCCGCCCGGGTCGGGCACCGCGGGACGCGGCCGGTCGGTGGGCAGGTCGAGCACCGGCGGCAGGCCGTCCAGGTGCCCGGCCCACCAGTCCAGGTCGGCCGGGTCGGGGACGGGGGACACCTCGGCGTACTGCGCCGGCGGCGGGTCCAGCGGCGGGCGCAGGCCGAGGCGGGCGGCGTACAGGCCGGACAGTTCCGACAGCAGCAGTCCGCGCGTCCAGGCGTCGGTGGCGATGTGGTGGAAGGTGAGCGAGAGCACGTGCTCGTCGTCGGCCCCAGGCTCGCCGACGGTGAGCAGCACCGCCCGCATCGGCGGCTCGCGGTCCAGCGCGAACGGCGTCGCCAGGTGCGCGGCCAGCACGTCCTCGACCTCCGAGCGGTCCACGCGCGTGGTGGACACGGGCACCTCGGCGGCGTCCCGGACCACGATCACCGGCTCGGGGCCGGAGTCGTCGACCACGCCGCGCAGCACGTGGTGCCGCTCGGCCAGGTCGCGTACGGCGTCGAGCAGGGCGTCCGCCCGCAGCGGGCCGCGCAGCCGCAGCGCCACCGGCACGTTGTAGGCGCTGCTGTCCGGTTCGAGCTGGGCCAGGAACCACAGCCTGGCCTGCACGCCGGACAGCGGCACCGGCCCGTCCGCCGGCGCGCGCCGCACGCGAACGGCGTCCGCCGGACGGGGGAGCGCGGCGGCCAGGTCGGCCAGCACCGGGTGCTCGAACAGCAGCCGTACCGGCACCGCCGCGCCCAGCCGCTCCCGCAGCCGCCCTGCCACCCGGGTCGCCGCGAACGAGTGCCCGCCGAGGGCGAAGAAGTCGTCGTCCGCCCAGACCTCGGGGAGCCCGAGCACGTCGGCCCAGACCTCGCCCACCAGGCGCTCCCCGGCGGTGCCCAGCGGCACCCGCACCGCGGGCCCCGCCTCGGGCACGGGCAGCGCCGCCCGGTCCACCTTGCCGTTCGGGGTGAGCGGCAGCGCCTCCAGCACGCCGATCGCGGCCGGCACCATGTAGTCGGGCAGCCGCTCGCGCAGCGCCGCCCGCACCTGGGCCACGTCCACCGGGTCCATCGCGGCCGGCGTCACCCAGGCGGCCAGGCGCCGCTCCAGGCCCTCGCCGACCGGCTGCACGTACGCCTCCGCGACCTGCGGCAGGGCCCGCAGAGCCGCGGCGACCTCGCCCAGCTCGACGCGGAAGCCGCGCACCTTCACCTGGTCGTCGATCCGCCCCAGGAACTCGACCAGCCCGTCCCCGGTCACCCGGACGCGGTCGCCGGTGCGGTACCAGCCGCCGGTGAAACGTTCCGCGGTGAGGTCGGGGCGGCCCAGGTAGCCGCGGGCCACGCTGGGCCCGCCGATCCACAGCTCACCGGGCACACCGGGCGGCAGCGCCCGTCCGGACGGGTCGGCCACCCGGCACAGCACGTCGGCCAGCGGCCGGCCCAGCGGCGCCCGGCCCGGGCCCAGCCCGGCCAGGGCCTCGGCCGCGTCGCAGGCCAGCACCGACACCGTGGTCTCGGTGGGGCCGTAGTGGATCTGCACCTCCAGGTCCGGCCGCGCCTCCCGGACTCGCGCCACCAGGTCCGCCGGCACCGCCTCGCCGGCCAGGATCAGCAGCTTCCCGGGTAACGCGGCCGTGCCGAGGAGTTCGAGCTGGCTGGGCACCATCTTGATCGCGTCCACCGGGTGCGCCGCCAGGCGGGCGGCGAACGCGGCCGGGTCGGTGGCCGTCTCGTGGTCGATCAGGTGGAGGGTGGCGCCCGTGGTGAGCGCGCACCACACGTTCGTCATGCCGAGGTCGGCGGCGGCGGTGGAGACCAGCGCGAACGACGTCATCCCGGCGGGGACGACCTCGGCCACCGCGCCGAGGTAGTGCGTGATGTGCCGGTGCTCGACCGCGACGCCCTTCGGCCGTCCGGTCGAGCCCGACGTGTAGATCACGTACGCCAGGTGCTCCGGCCGCACCGCCAGGCCGGGACGCTCGCCGGCCGCCTCCGCCGCGGCGGCGAGCTCGGCGTCCGTGAGCACGAACCGCGCACCGGCGTCGGCGATCACCGCCCGGTTGCGCCGCTCCGGATAGACCGGGTCGAGCGGCAGGTAGGCCGCCCCCGCCTTGAGCACGCCGAGCATGGCGACCACCAGCTCGGGACGCCGCTCCAGCAGCACCCCGACCGGCTCCTCCGGACGCACCCCGCTCGCCAGCAGCCAATGGGCCACCTGGTTGGCGCGGCGGTCCAGCTCCGCGTAGCTGAGCGAGCCGACGGCGACCGCGTCCGGGCGGGCGTCGGCCACCCGCTCGACCAGCGTGTGCAGCGGCACGTCCACCGGCAGCGCGGCGTCCCGGCCGCGCAGGTCGTCGCCGGCCGGCAGCCGCACCGGCGCGGCGGGGTCGGTGAGCAGGCCGTCCAGCAGTTCCAGGTACCAGCCGGCCAGCCGGCTCACGGTGGCCTCGTCGAACAGGTCGGTGCGGTACCGCAACTCGCCCGAGAACCGGGTGCCGTCGTCGCCGAGCTCCAGGTTCAGGTCGAACTTGGCGGTCGGCGCGGGCGGCGTCCCGGCCACGACCTCCAGCCCCGGCAGCGACATCGGCGCGCCGGTCTCGTAGACGTTGAGCATCACCTGGAACAGCGGCGTGACCGCGAGGTTCCGCTCCGGCTGCAGGCGCTCCACGACCCGCTCGAACGGCGTGCCGGCGTGCGCGAACGCGTCCAGCGCCGCCGTGCGCGCCCGCGCCAGCAGCTCCGCGCCGGTCGGGTCGCCCGAGGTGTCGCCGCGTACCACCAGCGTGTTGATGAAACAGCCGACGACCCGCTCGGCGTCGGGGTGGTGGCGGCCCGCGTGCGGCACCCCGACGGCGATGTCGTCGACGCCGGACAGTCGGCTCAGCAACGCCTGCAACCCGGCCAGGAACACCATGAACGGCGACGTCCCCGCCACCGCGCGCACCTTCGCCGACAGCGCCTCGGGCACCTCCACCGCGACGGCCGCCCCCTCCCACGTGGGCACGGACGGGCGCGGGCGGGCGAGCGGCAGGTCGAGCACCGGCGGCAGGCCCGCCAGGCGCCCGGCCCACCAGTCGAGGTCGGCGTCCGGCCGTCCGGCCTCCCAGGCGGCCACGTCCGCGTACTGCAGGGCCGGGGGAGCGGGGGGCGGCTCCAGGCCGAGGCGGGCGGCGTACAGGCGGGTGAGGTCGTCCAGCAGCACGCGTTCCGACCAGGCGTCGGTGGCGATGTGGTGCAGGGTGAGCGCGAGCACGCACTCCTCGTCGCCGAGCCGGAACACCGTGGCCCGCAGGGGCGGCTCGGCGTCCAGCCGGAACGGCCGCCAGGCGTGTGCGGCCAGCTCCCGGTCCAGCTCCGTCCCGTCCACGTCCACCACGGGCACCGGGACGGCGGCGACGGGTCGCACGCGTCCCTCGTCGATGACGCCGCGCAGGACCCAGTGCCGTTCGGCCAGGTCCGCCACCGCGCCGGTGAGGGCGGCGACGTCCACCGGGCCGCGCAGCCGCAGCGTCAGCGGCACGTTGTAGGCAGGCGTGTCCGGTTCGAGCTGGGCCAGGAACCACAGCCGTTCCTGCGCCGGCGACAGCGGCATGTCCGCGGCCGACGTCGCCGGGATGCCGGGGGCGGGGGCGGCCTTCTTCTCCTTCTGCTTCAGGGCGGCGTCGATCCTGGACCGGACGAGTTCGGCGATCCGGTCCTCACGTGTCTCGGTCATCCCTCGTCCCCCTCCATCAGGTCGGCGGCCAGCAGCTCTTCGAGCGCGGCGGCGAAGTCGGCGAGCACCGGACGGTCGAACAGCAACCGCACGGGCACGGTGACCTGCAACATCTCGCGCAGGCGGGCGGCCACCCTGGTCGCGGCGAACGAGGCTCCGCCGAGGGCGAAGAAGTCATCGCCGGCCCAGACCTCGGGCCGTTCGAGCACCTCGGCCCAGACGGCGGCCACCAGCCGCTCGGCGCCGGTGTCCGGCGCGACCCGCGCCGGGTCCGGGCCGGTGTCCGGCTCGGGCAGCGCGTGGCGGTCGACCTTGCCGCTGGGCAGCGTGGGCAGGGCGGGCAGGGCGACCCAGCGGCGCGGCACCATGTGGCCGGGCAGCCGGGACCGGGCGTGCCGCTCGATCGCGGCCAGGTCCGCCGTCTCCGGCGCGACGTAGCCGACCAGGTGGGCGTGCGCGTCCGTCCCCGCGACGGTCACGGCGGCCTCGGCCAGCTCGCGCAGCACGGCCTCGATCTCGCCCAGCTCGATCCGGTATCCGCGGACCTTCACCTGGTGGTCGCGGCGGCCATGGAACTCCAGCGTCCCGTCCGGCCGCCATCGGGCCAGGTCACCGGTGCGGTAGCAGCGGCCGTCCGGCGTGAACGGGTCGGCCACGAAGGCGGTCGCGGTCAGGTCCGGCCGGTTCCGGTAGCCGCGGGCCACCCCGGCGCCGCCCAGCAGCAGTTCGCCGACCGTGCCCGGCGGCACCAGCCGCAGCCGCGCGTCGACCACGTACGCCCGCTCGCCCGGCATCGGCGACCCGATCGGCACCCGGTCGCCCTCGTGCGCGCGCACCCGGTGCAGCGTCGAGGTGACGGTGGTCTCGGTGGGCCCGTAGGCGTTCCACAACTCGCCGACGCGGCGCAGGATCTGCTCGGCCAGCGCCGGGTCCAGCGCCTCCCCGCCCGCGACGGCGCGCAGCGCCGGGCCGCCCGCCCAGCCGGCCGCGATCAGCATCCGGTACGCGGTCGGCACCAGGTCGATCACCGTGGCCGCGCTCGTGCCGATCAGCTCGGCCAGCGCGTGCCCGTCGGTGGCCGTGGCCCTGTCCACCACCACCGACGTGCCGCCGGCGGTCAGGACGCTCCACAGCTCGGAGGCGGAGGCGTCGAAGCTCAGCGGCGCGACCGCGAGTTGCACGTCGGCCGGGCCGAGGCGGAGCGTCAAGATCATCCCGGCCACGAGGGCGGCCAGGCCGCCGTGGGTGACCTCGACCCCCTTGGGGGCGCCGGTGGAGCCGGAGGTGTAGGTGACGTACGCCAGGTCCTCGGAGCGCACCTCGGGCAGGTCCGCGAGCGGGCCGGCCGCGAGCCGGTCCGCGTCGAGCACCACCGGCCGGTGCCCGGCAGGGGTCGCCGGGCCGTTCGGGGCGGGCGTCGCCGGGTGGTGCGGGGCGGGCGTCGCCGGTTCGTTCGGGGTGGACGGCGGGGCTGGGTCGAAGGGGGTGTCGCCGCGGGTGAGCACCACGCGGGCGCCCGCGTCCGCGGCCAGCAGGCGCAGCCGCTCGGCCGGGTGTTCGGGGTCCAGCGGCAGGTACGCCGCCCCCGCCCGCCACACGCCCAGCAGCACCACGGGCAACATCCGGTCCCGCGGCACGTGGACGCCGACCACGTCGCCCCGCGACACCCCGTGCGCCAGCAGCCCGGCCGCGATCCGGTCGGCGCGGTCGTTCAGCTCGGCGTGGCTCAGCGCGGCGCCGTCCGGGCCGACCACCGCCGTGCCCACTGTGCCCGCCGTGCTCGCCGTGCCGGTTCTGTGGGCCGCGAGGGCCCGGGGCACCGGCGGCAGGTCGTCCGGCAGCCGCGGGCCGGCCGCGCGGGCCAGCAGCGCGGCGCGTTCGTCCGGGGTGACCGGCTCGAACGCCGCGATCAGCAGGTCCGGCTCGGCCACCGCGCGCCGCAGCAGCCACAGCAGCCGGTCCAGGTACGCCCCGGCCGCCTCCCGGCCGAGCAGCGCGACCGCGTACTCCAGGTGCAGCTCGGCGCCGGCCGCCGTGCGGTTGACGAGCACGCTGAACTCGTGCACGGCAGCGCCGGAGCCGACCTCGGTCAGCAGTTCGAGGCAGCCCGCGCGCACCGGCACCTCGGCGTGCTGCATGGCCAGCAGCACGGGGGCGCGGGGCAGGTCGGCGGGTGGCGCCTCCTGGTGGACGAGCGCCCGCGTGGTGGCCTCCCCGGCCTGCCTGACCAGGTCGCGGAAGGTCGGCTCGGCGTCCGGCCGCAGCCGCACCGGCACCGTGTCGATCAGCGGCCCGACGACCCGGGCCAGCTCCGGCCTGGCACGCCGCGCCGCGACCATGCCGACCAGCGTGTCCGGCTCCCCGGCGGCCAGGGCGACGGCGGCCACGTACACCGCGAACGGGGTCGCGCCGCACGCGCGGGCCAGCGCGGCCACGCCGTCCGTGAGCTCTTCGGGCAGCGGCCTGGTCACCCGGCACGTCGTCAGGTCACGCGGCGGCGGCCCCGCCACCGGCGCCCCCGCCAGCTCGCCGCGCCAGAACTCCCGCAGCCGCGCGAGGTCGGGCCGTTCCTCCTGCTCGCGCACCGCCACGTCGCCGAGCTGCACCGCGGGCTCGGGAACGGGCTCGCCCGCCAGCTCGGCGGCCAGCTCGTCCATGAGCACGCCGACCGAACCGCCGTCGAAGGCGAGGTGGTCGGTCACGAGCACCAGCTCGGCCACGTCGTCCCCGACGGGGCACAGGCTCGCGCGCAGCAGCGGCACCTCGTTCGTCACGTCGAACACGTGCTCCGCCGCGGCCCGGGCCACCTTCACCGGGTCCGCGCCCGCCGGGTGCTCGACCAGCGGGACGGCGACGGGCGGGTGCACGACCGCGTACGGGACGCCGTCCTCGCCGACGGAGACCGTGCTGCGCAGGGCCTCGTGCCGGCGCAGGACCGCGTCGAGTGCCGGGCGCAGCGGCGCGCTCCCGCTCAGGCCGCGCACGCGCAGCCGGACCGACACGGTGGTGACCGGGCTGTGCGGGTGGAGCTGGCGCAACGTCCAGAACTCGCGTTGCGCGGCGGTGAGCGGGTGCCGGGTCCGGCCGGTCCGCCGCACCGGCGCCGATCCCGGCTCGCGCAGCCGGGCCGCCAGCCCGGCCGCGGTCGGCTCGGTCAGGAACGACGCCAGGGGCACGGTGTGCCCGAGCCGCCGTGACAGCTCGGTCACCACCCGGGCGGCGGCCAGCGAGTGCCCGCCCAGGTCGGCGAACCGGTCGTGCACGCCCACCTCCGGCAGGCCCAGCACGTCCGCGATCACCTCGGCCACCTGGCGTTCGTCGTCCGTGCGCGGCGCGACCGGGGCCGCGTTCCCCGTCCGGGCGGCGCCCAGCTTGGGCAGGGCCGCGCGGTCCACCTTGCCGGTGGGGCCGATCGGCAGGTCGCCGGTCACGCCGATCCTGGCCGGGACCAGGTGGTCGGGCAGGCGGTCGCGCAGCCAGTCGCGCAGGTCGGGCTCGGTCACGCCGGAGGCGGCCACGTGCGCGGCGAGGTAGGCGATGCCGTCGTCGTCGGTGTGGGCCAGCACGACCGCGCGGCGCACCGCGGGGTGGCGGTCCAGCGCCGACTCGACCTCGCCCAGCTCCACCCGGTAGCCGCGGATCTTGACCTGGTCGTCGGCGCGGCCCACGTACCGCAGCTCGCCGTCCACCCGTCGGACCAGGTCGCCGCTGCGGTAGACGCGGGCGCCGTCGGGCTCGGTGCGGAAGGCCTGCGACTCGTGGCCCAGGTAGCCGCGGGTCACGCCGGGGCCGCCGATCCACAACTCGCCGGTCTCTCCGTCCGGGACCGGCCTGCCCGCGTCGTCGCGCACGCTGAGCAGCGCGCCCGCCATCGGCTCGCCCAGCGGCGGTTCGCCCTGGTGGTCGCGGGTCACCTCGAACATGGTGGAGCCGGTGGTGCACTCGGTGGGGCCGTACATGTTGAGCACCCGGCGTACGCCCGGGTTGGCGAACATGCGCGCGACCAGGGCCGCGGTCAGCCGTTCGCCGCCCGACAGCACCATGCGGACGCCGTCCGGCAGCGGCTCGCGCAGCAGCACCGACAGCGCGGACGGGACGCCGAAGACCGTGCGCACCTCGTCGCGGGCCGGCAGCGTCGGCAGCGCCAGCACGTTGTCCGCCATGATCACGGTCCCGCCGGCGAACAGCGGCGTGAAGATCTGGGTGATGGAGGCGTCGAAGCAGATGGAGGAGCCGGCCAGCATGCCGCTCAACTCCTCGGCGGTGTAGGCGGCCGCCTCCCAGCGCACCAGGTTCAGGGTGTTGCGATGCTCCACGACCACACCCTTGGGGCGGCCGGTCGAGCCGGAGGTGTAGATGACGTACGCGGCGTCGCCCGGCTCGCCGGGCACCTCGGGCCCGGACGCTGCGGGCGTCACGTCGTCGACGAGCACCGTGGCGGCGCCGGTCAGCGACGCGGTGTCGCGCCGCGCGGCCGAGGTGACCACCGCGCTCACGGCGGCGTCCTCGGCCATGAAACGTAACCGTTCCGCCGGGTAGGCCGGGTCCAGCGGGACGTAGGCCGCCCCCGCCTTCAGCACCCCGATCAGCGCGGGCACCAGCCACTCGTCGCGGTCCAGGCAGATCCCCGCCAGGTCGCCGCGTCCGACACCGCGGGCGGCCAGGGCGTGGGCGACCCCGTTGGCCCTGCGGTCGAGCTCGGCGTAGGTCAGCCGGCTCGTGCCCGCGACGACGGCGAGGCGATCGGGCGTCCGCCGGCACTGCGCCTCCAGAGCCTGGTGGAGGCGGCTGGGCGAGTCTGTGAGAGGGCGGTTCGCGCCCGTCACATCCGTATTCATGTGTCCTCTTTCCAGCAAAGATCGAACGTGCCCGGGTGGGCGGTCTCGAACGGGCCCGCTCCTCCGGGACGGCACGCGGGCCCGGGCGAGGTCGTCGCTGGGCGCGCGGGGGGTCGTGCGGGCGGCTGTCGCATGGCCGGCGGGGCCGACGGGGGCGGCGGGGAGTGTCTTCTACGGTCACCTGCTCCCTTCACCGAAGACCGGGTCCTCCGCACAGCAGCATCGGTGACCCGGCTTGCCGCTGACTTGGAACCTGCCGTGATCTTGCTTGCAGCAGGGCAACGTCGACGGCCGATCGGCTCGGGACGGCTCGGCGGGCGGTCAGGGACCTCGGCGCGCAGCATGGGCCAACACGCGCAAACCTCCTGGACCGGCACCGGGCTGATCGTGCGGCTCCGGACCTGGGCGAGGCGTGCGGCCTTCTCTCCACTGCTCCGGGGCGCCGGGACACCGTGATCCTCTCGGCCGGGGCCGTCCCGCAGACGGGCCTCCCCAGGGGAAAAGGACTGGACGCGACGACGGCCGGGCTTGTAGCTTGCAGGCGACCGTGACACCGCCCGAGGAGGTGAGCCCCATGAACGCAGTTCCGCTGTGGGTGCTCCCCCATTCCGTCACGGCCGGGCGGCTGACGTAGGCGTCGCCGGGAGCGCCTCCGACAAGGCACTCCCGAAAGGCAACGCCATGCACTCTCCGCACGCCAACGCCACAGAGCCGCCGTCGAACGCCGGCGCCGACCGCGTGCCCCTCGCGTACGACGTGATCATCGCCGGCTGCGGGCCGACCGGCGCGATGCTGGCCGCCGAACTGCGGCTGCACGACGTACGGGTACTCGTCCTGGAGAAGGAGACCGAGCCCAAGTCGTTCGTCCGCATAGTCGGGCTGCATATTCGCAGCCTTGAGATCATGGCGATGCGCGGCTTGCTGGAACGCGTTCTCGAACACGGAAGACGGCGTCCGGCCGCCGGTTTCTTCGCCGCCATCGACAAACCCGTGCCCAAGGGCCTGGATTCCGCGCACGCCTATTTGCTGGGCATTCCGCAGCCGGTCATCGAGCGCCTGCTCGAAGAGCACGCGATCGACCTCGGAGCGCAGATCCGCCGCGGTCGCGCGGTGACCGCCCTCGAACAGGACGACGAAGGCGTGACCGTCGAACTGGCCGACGGGGAACGGCTGCGCGCACGCTTTCTCGTCGGCTGCGACGGCGCACGCAGTACGGTGCGCAAACTGCTCGGCGTCGGCTTCCCCGGCGAGCCGTCGCGTACCGAGACGCTGATGGGCGAGATGGAAGCGGGCGTGCCGCAGGAGGAGATCACCGCCAGGGCGGCCGAGCTCCACGAGCCCCACAGGCCGTTCTGGATCCGGCCCTTCGGCAACGGGGTCTACAGCGTCGTCGTCCCGGCCGTCGGAACAGGCGACCGCGCGGAACCGCCGACCCTTGAGGACTTCCGGCAGGCGCTGCGCGCCCTCGCCGGAACCGATTTCGGCGTGCACTCGCCGCGCTGGTTGTCCCGCTTCGGCGACGCCACCCGGCTGGCCGAACGTTATCGGCTCGGGCGGGTGCTGCTGGCCGGCGACGCGGCGCACATCCATCCACCCATCGGCGGACAGGGCCTCAACCTCGGCGTCCAGGACGCGTTCAACCTCGGCTGGAAGCTGGCCGCGCAGGTCCGCGGCTGGGCGCCGGCCACACTGCTGGACACCTACGAGGCCGAACGCCACCCGGTCGCCGCGGACGTGCTGGACAACACCCGCGCCCAGAAGGAGCTGCTGTCCCCCGAACCGGGCCCGCAGGCCGTGCGCAGGCTGCTCACCGAACTCATGGACATCGACGAGGTGAACCGCCACCTGATCGAGAAGATCACCGCGGTCGGCGTCCGCTACGACTTCGGCGAGGGCCCCGACCTGCTCGGCCGCCGCCTGCCCGACCTCGACGTGAAGGAGGGCCGCCTCTACGGCCTGCTGCGTCACGGCCGCGGCCTGCTGCTGGACCGCACCGAACGCCTGACCGCCGGCGGCTGGTCGGACCGGGTCGACCACGTGGCGGATCGCACCGCGGCCCTGGACGTCCCGTGCGTCCTGCTGCGCCCCGACGGCCACGTGGCCTGGGCCGGCGACGACCAGCACGACCTGGACGCCCATCTCTCCCGCTGGTTCGGCCCGCCCGCGAGCCGATGAAGGCGCGGCCCTGTCGGGGATGAAGAGGTTCGGGTGATCACGACGCCGCCGCCGTCGTGAACCGGGACGACGGCGGCGCCGTCAAGATCGTGCAGGGGGGCGCCGTGTTCGTATAGGGATGGCGTCAAAACGTCCCCGGTCACGGGCGCGGGGGGTGAGGCTGGGGGCGTCAACGATGCGGACGAAAGCGACACATGCCTACCAATCCCACTCCTGAACAGCCCCCCACCCCGTACGACGTGGAGATCGAGCGTTCCCGGCTCAGGGAGATCAGATCCCGGCTCCCCGACGCCGTCCGGCCGCTCGGCGGCGTGCTGCCGAGCCTGGCCGGGCTCACGGTGGCGGAGTCCGCCTTCACGTCCTTCACCTATTCGCTCGCCCTGGCCTACAACGAGGTCGAGGCGTTCACGATGGTGGAGGCGCGCCACCGGGTCGAGGACGTGGCACGCATCCAGGACGGCCTGACCGCGTCCATCGCGACCTGGGAGAGCGCCGAGCGTGCCAGTTCCGTGAGCCGGTGGTGAACCTCGCGGCCCTGGGGCGGCACGGCCTCATGGTGGGCACGGGCGCGGCGCTGACGCTGTCGGCCCTGGGCGTTCCGGCGGCCTGGCCGTTCATCGGCAAGATGTACGTCCACCAGTACGACCCGCAGGCGTTCTTCGACGCCGCCACCACCTGGTCGTCGGTCCACGACGACGTCGTCGCCGCCCGGCTGGACGTCGAGGCCCTCGTCGCCGGGGTGGCCGCGACGAGCTGGCGCAGCGAGGACGGACGCGCCTTCCAGCGCCGCATGGACGCCTACCTGGCCGACCTCCGCGGCATCGAGCTCCGCGCGCTGGTCACCGCGCTCACCCTGTTCACGGCGGGGGCCGCACTGGCGGCGATGGTGCTGTTCCAGTTCCTGGTCGCGGCGGCCATGGCGGCGGTGGCGTTGTGGACGCTGACCGCGGCCGTCACGCCGCTCAGCCTGGCCTCGGCCCGGCTCCTGGCCATGCAGTGCCTGATCAAGCTCTTCGAGGGCTACCAGGCGGTGGAGTCGATGCTCGACGCGCTGCTGCACGGCTGCGCCGCCGCCCTGACCGCGGCGGTGGCGGCCGACCTGGGCGTCCGGACCGTCCGCGGTGACCGCGACGGCCTGAACGACCTCGCCGCGGCGACCTTCGCCCAGGGGCCCATGCTGGTCTGGGGCACGGCCGACCGGATCGAGCGCGACCTGACCGCGCACGGCCTCAGCGGCCGGTTCCCGTCCTCCGGCCCCTGGTCGGGCGGGCGGGCGGGCGCGGCTCTGCCGCCAGGACTGCCGCAGGCGGCGGGCGGCAAGGCGGTCAACGATCTCATGACCGGCGGCCAGACGCTGACCGGCCGCCTCACGCCGGAGCAGAACGCCGACGGCTCGTACCTCTTCCCCTGGGAGTGACCAATGGGAGCGTCCATGAACTTCGAGGAAGAGCTCGGGATCGACCCCGAGCGGCTCGCGGCCGACGCCGACCGCCTCTTCAGCCTGCTGGGACGGCCGCCCGGCGAGGCCGCGACGGCACGGGCCGAGTCCCGGGACGGCTGGGTGAGCGTCGAGTACAGCTGCGCGGCGGGCGTGCTGGACCTGCGCCTCGACCCGCGGGCCATGCGGCTGGACTCCGGCCGGCTCGCCGGGACGATCCTCGACCTGATCCAGCAGGCGCGGGAACGGGCCGAAGCCGAGGAACGCGCCAGAACCGAGGCCCTTCTCGGCGGCAACGCGCTTCTGGCCGACCGCCGGCTCGTCGCCGAGCACCTGCGCGCCGCGACCGGCGCCCTCCAGGAGAACCTGGAACGCGCCGCCGCGACCATCGACCGGGTACGCGCCCTGCTCCGCCCCTGACCGGGCGGCGGCACGTCCGCGGTCAGGGTCTGAAGCGGTAACCCATCCCGGGTTCGGTGATCAGATGGACCGGCCGGGACGGGTCCCGTTCGAGCTTGCGGCGGATCTGCGCCATGTACTGGCGCAGGTAGTGGGTCTCCTTGACGAACGTCGCGCCCCACACCTCGGTGAGGACCCGGCGCTGGCTGATCAGCTTGCCGGGGTGGCGCAGCAGCAGGTCGAGGATGTGCCACTCCGTCGGCGTCAGCCGGACGTCGCCGGAGATCGTCTTGTTCGTCAGGTCGATGACGTGGTCGCCGATCCGGATGCTCGCCAGCTCGGCCTCCTGGATGGCGGTGCGCCGGGTCACGGCCCGCACCCGGGCCAGCAGCTCGTCGATGCCGAACGGTTTCGTCACGTAGTCGTCGGCGCCGGCGTCCAGGGCCTCGATCTTGTCCTGGTTCCCGGCCCGGCCGGACAGCACGATGATCGGGATGCCGCTCCAGCCGCGCAGGCCGTGGATCACCTCCACGCCGTCCAGGTCAGGCAGGCCCAGGTCGAGGATGACCAGGTCCGGGGCGGCGTCGACGGCGGCCCTGAGCGCGGACGCGCCGTCGGCCGCGATGGTGACGTCGTAGTGCCGGGCGACCAGGTTGATGCGCAGGGCGCGCAGGATCTGCGGCTCGTCGTCCACGACGAGGATGCGGGTCACCGGGTCGTCCTCCGCGGGGTGGCGACGGGCAGGGTGAGGATCATGGTCAGACCGCCCCCAGGCGTCTCTTCGGGTACGAGCGTGCCGCCCATGGCCTCGGCGAGCCCGCGTGACAGGGCGAGCCCGAGCCCGACGCCGGAGTGGTTGTCGCGGTCGCCGAGCCGCTGGAACGGCTGGAAGACCCGGTCGTGCGCCTCCGGCGGGATGCCCGGGCCGCGATCGATCACCCGGATCTCGACGTGGTCGCCGTGCCCGCTGGCGGTGATCAGCACGGTCCGGCCGGGCGGGCTGTAGCGCACGGCGTTGGACATGAGATTGACCAGGACGCGTTCGAGCAGCGCGGGGTCGGCCAGGACGTCGGGCAGCTCGACGGAGACGTCGCCGTCGATGCGCTCCTGGAGCGGGCCCAGGTCGTCGATGGCCCGCGGCACGATCTCCTCAAGTGCCAGGGGCTGCGCGCTCACCCCGAGCACGCCCGCCTGCAACCGGCTCATGTCCAGCAGGTTCGCCACCAGCCGGTCCAGCTTGTCCAGCGACTCCTCCGCGGTGGCCAGCAGCTCCGAGCGGTCCCGTTCCGACCAGGCGATCTCGGTGCTGCCCAGGCTCTCGACGGCGGCCTTGGCCGAGGCGAGCGGCGTGCGCAGGTCGTGGCTGACGGCGGCCAGCAGCGCGGTGCGCATGCGGTCGGCCTCGGCCAGTGGGCGGGCGTGTTCGGCCGCCTCCTGGAGGCGTTCCTGGCGCAGCGCGACGGCGGCCTCGGCGGCGAACGCCTCCAGCACCGCGCGGTCGGAGGCCTCCAGCGGGCCGCCCTTGGCCGCCAGGACCAGGTCCTCGCCGATGACGACGTCGGTGTCGGACTGGCCGGGGCAGGTGGAGGGGGCGCCGCCGGAGGTGGCGACGATCCGCCAGACGTCCGGGTCTGACTGGTCGTCGGGGGTGTGGGCGGCGTCGGGCCGGCGTTCCAGCAGGGTGACCGAGCTCAGGCCGAACGTCTCGCGGGTGCGTTCCAGCAGGGACGGCACGGCGGCCTCGCCGCGCAGCACGTGCCCGGCCAGCGTGGACAGCAGTTCGGCGTCGGCGCTCGCGCGGGCGGCCTGCCGGGTGCGGCGGGCCGCGATGTCCACGATCGTGCTCACCGCCGCCGCCACCAGCAGGAACACGACCAGCGCGAACAGGTTCTCCGGGGCGGCGATGGTGAACTCCCCGACCGGCGGCGTGAAGAACCAGTTGAGCAGCAGCGACCCGCCGACGGCCGCGGTGATGGCCGGCCACATGCCGCCGGCCAGCGCCACGCCCACGGTCAGGCAGAGGAAGAACAGGATCTCGCTGGGCAGCGACAGCAGGTCCCGGAACGGCCACAGCGCGGCCGTCAGCAGCGGCATCCCGGCCACCGCGAGCACCCAGCCGGTCGTGCGGCGGGCGCGGGTGAGCGCGGCGCGCGAGCGGCCCGGCCGCCGGCCCTTCTTGGCCTCCTCGTGCGTGATCATGTGCACGTCGATCGAGCCGGACCGGGCGGTGGTCTCCACGCCGACGCCGCGGGAGAAGATCTGCGCGAACCGCCCCCTGCGCGAGGCGCCGAGGACGAGCTGGGTGGCGTTGACGCCGCGGGCGAAGTCGAGCAGCGCCCGCGGGACGTCGTCGCCGACGACCTGGTGGTAGGTGCCGCCCATGTCCTCCACCAGTGTGCGCTGGCGGGCCAGGCTGCCCGGGTCGGCCCCGGCCAGCCCGTCGGCGCTGGTCACGTGCACCGCGAGCAGGTCGGCGCCCTTGGTGCGGGCGGCGATGCGGGCGGCCCGCCGGACCAGCGTGTCGCCCTCGGGGCCGCCGGTCAGGGCGACGACGACGCGTTCGCGGGTCTCCCACGTGGTCGCGATGCCGTGGTCGGCGCGGTAGCGGTCGAGCTGGTCGTCCACCTTGCCGGCCACCCACAGCAGCGCCAGCTCGCGCAGCGCGGTGAGGTTGCCGACGCGGAAGTAGTTCGACAGCGCCGCGTTCACCTTCTCGGGGGCGTACACGTTGCCGTGGGCCATCCGCCTGCGCAGCGCCTCGGGCGACATGTCCACCAGCTCGATCTGGTCGGCCCGGCGCACGACCTCGTCGGGCACGGTCTCGCGCTGCGGCACACCGGTGATCTCCTGGACGACGTCGTTGACCGACTCCAGGTGCTGGATGTTCACCGTGGAGATCACGTCGATGCCGGCGTCCAGGATGTCGTCGATGTCCTGCCAGCGCTTGGCGTTCTTCGAGCCGGGCACGTTGGTGTGGGCCAGCTCGTCGATCAGCGCCACCCGCGGCCGGCGGGCGATCACGGCGTCGGTGTCCAGCTCGGTGAAGGTGGCGCCGCGGTGGACGAGCGTCCGGCGGGGGACGATCTCCATGCCCTCCAGCAGGGCGGCGGTCCGGGCCCGGCCGTGGGTCTCGACGAACCCCACGACCACGTCCCGGCCGCGCTCGTGGGCCCTGCGGCCCTCGCCGAGCATCGCGTACGTCTTGCCGACCCCGGGCGCCGCCCCGAGGTAGACCCGCAGCCGGCCCCTCACCTCACGCCCTGTCGAGCGCGAGGTTGAGTTCGAGCACGTTGACCGCGGGCTCGCCCATGAAGCCGAGGACGCGGCCGGTGGTGTGCTCGCCGATCAGCCCCTTGACCCGGGCGAGGTCGAGGCCGCGCTCCCTGGCCACGCGGGGCGCCTGGAGCTCGGCGTAGGCGACCGAGATGTGCGGGTCGAGGCCGGAACCGCTGGCCGTGACCGCGTCGGCGGGGACGACCGCCCTGGCGTTCCCCCTGACGGGCACGGTTCGCCCGGCGGAGTAGTCCTCGCCCGGCCTGCCGCACTCGACCGTGACGCCCTGGTAGGAGGCGACGAACGGGACGGCGGGGCACGCCTGGTTGACGCTGACGACCCGGCCGGGGAAGACCTTCAGCACCGCGCCGACCCCGTCGGCCGTGCAGTACGGGCGGGCGCCGCTGACGCCCTCCAGCTCGCCGGCCGCCCTGGAACGGGCGCAGACCCGGGTGAGCAGCGACTGCCTGCCCTCCCCGCCCGCGCCCGGCAGCGTGTCCACGACATCCTCAGGACCGAGGTTGCTCGCCCCCGACGAGGTCGGGTCGTACCCGTCGCCGGCGGCCGAGGGACGGGACTGGAAGTACGTCCTGACCGGGTTGCCGTCCTTGTCGGTGAAGGACTGGCCGATCAGGGCGCTGCCGTGGCCGCCGTCGACGATCGAGCCGTTGGCCCGGCCGTTGAACAGCGCCTGGGCGACGCCGGTGGTGACCAGCGGGTAGACGACGCCGAGCAGCGCGGTCAGGACGGCGACGGCGCGCAGGGCGGCGAGGTGCTGGCGGACCCAGCTTGGCAGGCGTTCCATTTATGACATCCCCGGAAGGAACTGGATCAGCAGGTCAATGAGCTTGATGCCGGCGAAGGGGGCGACGATGCCGCCCAGGCCGTAGACGTACAGGTTGCGGGAGAGCAGTTTGGAGGCGCTGGAGGGCCGGTAGCGCACTCCGCGCAGGGCCAGCGGGATGAGCGCGACGATGACCAGCGCGTTGAAGACGACCGCCGACAGGATGGCCGACTGGGGGCTGGCCAGGCGCATGACGTTGAGCGCGTCCAGGCCCGGGTAGACGGCGGCGAACATGGCCGGGATGATCGCGAAGTACTTGGCGATGTCGTTGGCGATCGAGAACGTGGTCAGCGCGCCCCGGGTGATCAGCAACTGCTTGCCGATCTCGACGATCTCGATGAGCTTGGTCGGGTTGGAGTCCAGGTCCACCATGTTCCCGGCCTCCTTGGCGGCCGAGGTGCCGGTGTTCATGGCCACGCCGACGTCCGACTGGGCCAGGGCGGGGGCGTCGTTGGTGCCGTCGCCGGTCATCGCGACCAGGCGGCCGCCCTCCTGCTCCTTCCTGATCAGGGCGAGCTTGTCCTCGGGGGTGGCCTCGGCCAGGAAGTCGTCCACGCCGGCCTCGTCGGCGATGGCCTTGGCGGTGAGCGGGTTGTCGCCGGTGATCATGACGGTGCGGATGCCCATGCGGCGCATCTCGTCGAAGCGTTCGCGCATGCCCTGCTTGACGACGTCCTTGAGGTGGATGACGCCGAGCACGCGGCCCCGCTCGGCCACGACCAGCGGGGTGCCGCCGGAGGCGGAGATGCCGTCCACGATGTGGCCGACGTCGTCGGTGGGGTGGCCGCCGTTGTCGCGCACCCACTTCATGACCGCGGTGGCCGCGCCCTTGCGGACCTCGCGGCCGTCCAGGTTCACGCCGGACATGCGGGTCTGCGCGGTGAACTGCACCCATTCGGCGCCGTGGATCTCGCGCTCGCGCAGGCCGTACCGCTCCTTGGCGAACACCACGATCGAGCGGCCCTCGGGGGTCTCGTCGGCGAGGCTGGAGAGCTGGGCGGCCTCGGCGAGCTCCTGCTCGCCGATCCCCTTCACGGGGACGAACTCGGCCGCCTGCCGGTTGCCCAGCGTGATCGTGCCGGTCTTGTCCAGCAGCAGCGTGGACACGTCGCCCGCGGCCTCGACCGCGCGTCCCGACATGGCCAGGACGTTGCGCTGGACCAGGCGGTCCATGCCGGCGATGCCGATGGCCGACAGCAGCGCCCCGATCGTCGTCGGGATCAGGCAGACCAGCAGCGACACCAGCACGATGCCGGTGACGCCGTTCGCGTCGAGCGCGACCGAGTCGGGGACGCCGGGGTTGATCTGCTTGGAGTAGATCGCCAGCGGCTGCATGGTCACGGTGGCGACGAGGAAGACGATCGTCAGGGCGGCCAGCAGGATGTTGAGCGCGATCTCGTTCGGCGTCTTCTGCCGGTTCGCGCCCTCGACCAGGGCGATCATGCGGTCGATGAAGCTCTCGCCGGGCTTCTGGGTGATCTTGACGACGATCCGGTCGGAGAGCACCTTCGTGCCGCCGGTCACCGCCGAGCGGTCGCCGCCCGACTCGCGGATGACGGGCGCGGACTCGCCGGTGATGGCCGACTCGTCCACCGAGGCGATGCCCTCGACCACGTCGCCGTCGCCGGGGATGACCTCGCCGGCCTCGACCACCACCAGGTCGCCCTGCCGCAGGTCGGGCGCGCCGACCCGGTCCCACTCGGTCCCGCCGCCGGCGCGCAGGCGGCGGGCCTGGGTGTCGGTCTTGGCCTTGCGCAGCGTGGCCGCCTGCGCCTTGCCGCGCCCTTCGGCGACGGCCTCGGCCAGGTTGGCGAAGACCACGGTCAGCCACAGCCACACGACGGTCGCCCAGGCGAAGAACGACGGCTCGACGACCGCCAGGACGGTGGTGAACACCGCGCCGACCTCGACGATCAGCATGACGGGGTTGCGCCACAACGTGGCCGGGTTCAGCTTCCTGACCGCGTCGGGGAAGGACCTGACGAGCTGCCGGGGATCCAGCAGGCCGCCGCCCACGCGGCCGTCCCGGCGTGCGGGGGAGGGTTTGTCCAGTACGGGGGTTGACATGTCAGGACAGTCCTTCTGCGATCGGGCCGAGCGCGAGTGCCGGGAGGAAGGTGAGGGCGACGAGGACGACCGTCACGCCGACGACCATGCCGACGAACTGCGGCCGGTGCGTGGGCAGCGTGCCGGCGCCCTCCGGGACGGGCGACTGCGCCGCCAGCGAGCCGGCCAGGGCCAGCACCAGGATGATCGGCAGGAACCGGCCGAAGGCCATGCACAGGCCGAGCGCCACGTCGTACCAGGGGGTGTTGACGGTCAGGCCGGCGAAGGCCGAGCCGTTGTTGTTGGAGGCGCTGGTGAAGGCGTAGAGGACCTCCGACAGGCCGTGCGGGCCGCCGTTGAGCATGCCCGCGCGCTGCTCCGCCGAGCCCATCGCGGCGGCGGTGCCGATGAGCACCAGGGCCGGGGTGACCAGGAAGTACAGGGAGGCGAGCTTGATCTCGCGGGCGCCGATGCGCTTGCCCAGGTACTCGGGGGTGCGGCCGACCATCAGGCCCGCCACGAAGACGGTGATCACGGCGAGGATGAGCATGCCGTACAGGCCCGAGCCGACGCCGCCGGGCGCGACCTCGCCGAGCATCATGTTGACCATCGTCATCATGCCGCCGAACGGCGTGTAGGAGTCGTGGAAGGAGTTCACCGCCCCGGTCGAGGTGAGCGTGGTCGCCGCGCCGAAGGTGGCCGAGTTGGACACCCCGAAGCGCAGCTCCTTGCCCTCCATCGCCGCGCCGACGGCCTGCGGGACGGTGGCGTTCCCGGACAGCTCGAAGACGTTGGTGAGGATCACGCTGGTCAGCGCGAGGACGCCCATCACGGCGAGGATGGCGTACCCCTGGCGGACCTGGCCGACCAGCCGGCCGAAGGTACGGGTGAGCGAGAACGGGATCACCAGGATCAGGAAGATCTCGAACCAGTTCGTCCAGCTCGTGGCGTTCTCGAACGGGTGGGAGGAGTTGGCGTTGTAGAAGCCGCCGCCGTTGGTGCCCAGTTCCTTGATGACCTCCTGGGAGGCCACCGGGCCGCCGGTGATGCCCTGCGTGCCGCCGGTCAGCGTGGTCAGCTCGTGCACGCCGGAGAAGTTCTGCACCAGGCCGCCCGCGACCAGCACCAGCGCCCCGACGAACGCGATCGGCAGCAGGATGCGCAGCGTGCCGCGGACCAGGTCGACCCAGAAGTTGCCGATCGTGCCGGACCTGCGGCGGGCGAACCCGCGGACGAGGGCGACGGCGACCGCCATGCCGACGGCCGCCGAGACGAAGTTCTGCACGGCCAGGGCGGCCATCTGGGTCAGGTGGCCCATCGTGGACTCGCCCGAGTACGCCTGCCAGTTGGTGTTGGTGACGAAGCTGATCGCGGTGTTCCAGGCGATGTGACCGGTGACCGGTTCCATGCCCAGGCTGAGCGGCAGCTTGTCCTGAAGGCGCTGGAGGCCGTACACGACCAGGACGGAGACGACCGAGAAGGCGAGCAGGCCGCGCGCGTAGACCGGCCAGCTCTGCTCGGCGTCGGCGCGCACCCCGAGCAGCCGGTAGATCCCGCGCTCGACCGCGTTGTGCCTGGTCGTGGAGTAGACGCGGTACATGTGGTCGCCGACCGGCTTGTGCACCAGCGCGAGCGCGGCGATCAGCGAGGCTATGAAGATCATTCCTGCGACGGTCGTGCTCATCAGAACCGCTCCGGGAACAGCAGGGCGGCGACCATGAAGATCACCAGGGCCGCGGCCACCACGAGACCGGTGGCGTTGATCGCGCTCACAGGCGCTCCACCGCCTTCACCACGAGCCCGAAGACCACGAAGACCGCGATCGTCAGGGCGACGAAGATGACGTCTGCCATCCCCACTCCTCAGCTCTGGAACATTTCCTTACCGCCCGGAATGAGCGGTTCCAGACCAAGGAAAACCCGGGAAAAGCCCTGTTTGGCGTTTCTTGACGGCTTCCCTACGGCGGCGGCCCGATTCTTCACGCGATCCATACGCGGACCCCTCCGCGAGGCGCGTCAGCCCACGTGGACGTGCGGGCGGCGCTCCAGGTCCGGCTCCGCCTGGCGCAGCACCTCCCGGGTCAGCGGCGGCACGTCCCCGCCGCCGAAGACCAGGTAGCGCAGCATCGCCACGACCGGGTTGCCCTCGGTCCAGTGGAAGTAGATGTGCGGCACCGAGCCGGTCCGGTCGCGCAGGTGGAGCAGGAGCGCGGCCAGCGAGTTGGGCACGGCCGAGCTCTCGATGGTGAGGATCCGGTGCCCGTACCGCTCCTCGCCCCTGACGTGCAGCTCGGTCTCGAACTCGGACGCGTCCGGCACCGAGACCTCCACGAACAGCACCGGCTCCGAGCTGCGCAGCCGGTGGTTGAGCCAGGTCTCGCGTAGTTTGTCGTGGTACTCGTCCTGGTCGCGCTGGTGGGGCTCGTTCGCGATCAGGTGGAGATCTCCGCAGGCGTCGTTGACGTACTGCTCGGCCAGCGCGTCCAGACGCACCTCGGTCACCCGCAACTCCGTGGAGCGGGTGGCGCGGGAGATCAGCGAGGTGACGACGATGGCCGCGATGAAGAACGAGGCGATCTTCACGCCGTCCGGCCGCTCGATCACGTTGTCGACCAGCGTGTAGACGAGCACAGCCGTGATCAGGGAGAAGCCGGCCGTGGCCCCGCGCTGCCCCTTCTTGTACGCCGACAGGGTCACCGCGACCGCCGCCGACAACATGAGCACCAGCACGCCCGTGGCGTACGCGCCTCCCTGGGCCTCCACGTCCGCGTCGAAGATGATCGTGATGGCGAACGCGATCACGGAGAACACCAGGACCAGCGGACGGACCGCGCCGGTCCACTCCGGGGCCATGCCGTAGCGGGGCAGGTAGCGCGGCACCAGGTTGATCAGCCCCGCCATGGCCGACGCCCCCGCGAACCACAGGATCGTGATGGTGGAGACGTCGTAGACGGTGCCGAACCAGTCGCCCAGGTAGCCGTGCGCCAGATAGGCCAGGGCCCGGCCGCTCGCCCTGCCGCCCTCCTCGAACTCCTCGTGCGGGATCAGCACGGTGGTGACGAAGCTGGAACAGATCAGGAACACGCTCATGATGGACGCCGCGACCGTGAGCATCCGCTTGGTGCCCTTGATCCGCTGCCCGACCTCGCCCTTGACCACCGGCATCACCGCCACGCCGGTCTCGAACCCAGACAGGCCGAGCGCCAGCTTGGGCATCACCAGCAACGACAGCCCGATCATGGTGAGCGGGCTGCTGAAGTCGAGGCTCAGGGCACGCTGCCAGTCCACGACCACCTGCGGCGCCTGGACGACCCGGGTGAGGGCGGTGGCGACGACGACCGCGTTCAGAGCGAGGTAGACGAGGACGAGCAGCACCGCGATGCCGATCGCCTCGCTGAAGCCCATCAGGAACACCCCGCCGAGCGCGGCCAGCAGCACGAGGGTGACGATCACCCGCCGCCCGGCCAGGAAGTCGGGCACGAAGGGGTTCTCCAGGATGTGCGCCGTGGCGTCGGCCGCCGACAGCGTCATGGTGATGACGAAGTCGGTGGCCGCGAACCCGAGCAGTGCCAGGACGAAGATCTTGCCCCACCACTGCGGGGCGAGCTTCTCCAGCATCGCGATCGAGCCCTGGCCGTACGGGCTCTCGGCGGCGACCCGGCGGTAGACCGGCAGCGCGCCCAGCAGGGTGAGTGCGACCAGGAACAGGGTGGCCAGGGGCGACAGGAACCCGGCCGCCAGGGCCGCGATGCCGGGCTGGTAGCCCAGGGTGGAGAAGTAGTCGACGCCGGTCAGGCACATGACCCGCCACCACGGGTGCTTCACATGGGGGCCGTGCTCGATCTGCCCCCGGTCGGTCTGCAGGCCCTGGAGGAGCCAGGAACGCAGCGTTCCTTCCGTAGCCGCCGGCCGTTTCGCCAGCACCATTTCCGGTCATCCCCCCGTCAAGGCCGCGTAAATACGCATCGCACCCTAGCGACGGTTTGAGGGGGTTTGGCCGAGTCAGGGCGTCAAGAAAACGTATGGATGCGTATGGAGACGGGGGCCGTTCGGCCTGGAGTTTCAGCGCTCGGGGACGACCGGAGGAACCAGCCCATGGCCCCGGCGGCCAGGCCCGTGGCCAGGCTGCGGGACCAGAGCGAGTAGGCCAGGACCGCGGCCCCCATCACCGCGACCCGCAGCGCCTTCGCCATGACGTCGATACGGGTTCCGTACGCCTTCCGACGCGATGTTGACGCTTCGCCGATCGCCGTCGCCGGTCGGGGGTCAGGCGTCCCAGGCGACCGGGAGGCTCTTCATCCCATAGATGTCGGCGGTCTCCGGGCGCAGGGCGACCTCCTCGGCCGGTACGGCCAGCCTCAGCGTGGGGAAGCGGTTGAGCAGGGCGGGGAAGGCGACCCGCATCTCGACGCGGGCGAGCTGCTGCCCCAGGCACTGGTGGATGCCGTGGCTGAAGGCCAGGTGGCCGCCGTCCTGCCGGCGCAGGTCGAGCGTGTGCGGGTCGGGGAAGCGCTCGGGGTCGCGGTTGGCGGTGCTGAGGGACAGGATGACGGTCGAACCGGCCTTGACGGTGTGGCCGACCAGCTCGACGTCCTCCAGCGCGACCCGGTGGAACTGCTTGGCGACGCTCAGGTACCGCAGCAGCTCCTCCACGGCGTCGTCCACGAGCCCGGGGTCGTCGCGCAGCGCGGCGAGCTGGTCCGGGTTCTGCAGCAGCGCGAACGTGCCCAGCGCCAGCATGTTCGCGGTCGTGTCGAACCCGGCCGACAGCAGGATCAGGGCCATCCCCTGCAGCTCCTCGTCGGTGAGGTCGCTGTCGAGCAGGTCGCTGAGCACGTCGTCGGTCGGGTTGGCGCGCTTGGCGGCGACGAGCTGGGCGAGGTACTGCTGGGTCGCGAGGTAGGCGGCGATCAGCTCGTCGTCGCCGACCTCCCCGCCGAGGAACTTGTCGATGTTCTCCTGGAAGAAGCCCCGGTCCTCGTACGGAACCCCGAGCAGCTCGCAGATGACGACGGCGGGGATGGGCTTGGCGAACGCGGTCACCAGGTCCGCCTGGGTGCCGGCCTTCTCCATGGCGTCCAGGTGCTCGGCGGTGACCTGCTCGACGCGTTCGGTCAGCAGGCGCATGCGGCGGACGGTGAACTTGCCGACCAGCGGCTTGCGGTACCGGCTGTGCTGCGGCTCGTCCATGAGCAGGAACTCGCCGGGCGGCGCCGGGGGCACCTCGATGTCGCCGTAGTCGATCAGCGGGTGCTGGACCATGAGCTCCTTGCGGGAGCTGAAGCGCGGGTCGGCCAGGACCGACCGGGCCAGGTCGTAGCCGGTGACCAGCCAGCCCTCGTGGCCGCTGGGGAAGGTGAAGCGGCTGATCGGGCCGTGCTCGCGGGCCTCGACCAGGGCCTCGGGCGGGTCGAACGGGCAGCCGCGGCGGCGCTCGGTCGGCATGGAGGCGAGGGTGTGGAGGGAGTCGGTCATGGTCGTTCCTTCACGTCCTAGGAGATCTTGCGGCGGTAGGTGTTCATGGCGAAGAAGTAGGCGACGACGAGGATGCCGACGCACCAGGCCAGGGCGATCCAGATGTCGTTGCCGACCGGCTGCTCGCTGAACAGGGCGCGGACGGCGTTGACGATGGAGGTCACCGGCTGGTTCTCGGCGAAGACCCGCACCACGGTGGGCATGGTGTCGGTGGGCACGAACGCCGAGCTGAGGAACGGCAGGAAGATGAGCGGGTAGGAGAACGCGCTCGCGCCCTCCATGGTCTTGGCCGACAGGCCGGAGATGACGGCGATCCAGGTCAGCGCCACGGTGAACAGGATCAAGATGCCCGCGACCGCCAGCCACGCAAGCGGTCCGGCCCCCGAGCGGAAGCCCATGAGCAGGGCGACGAGCACCACGACCACGAGGGAGATCAGGTTGGCGATCAGCGAGGTCAGCACGTGCGCCCACAGCACGGACGAGCGCGCGGTCGGCATCGACTGGAAACGCTCGAAGATGCCGCCCTTCATGTCCATGAACAGCCGGTACGCGGTGTAGGCGATGCCCGAGGCGACCGTGATGAGCAGGATGCCGGGCAGCATGTAGTTCACATACGAGTCCGACCCTGTTCTGATCGCGCCGCCGAAGACGTAGACGAACATGAGCATCATGGCGATCGGCATGATCGCGGTCGTGATGATGGTGTCCGGGCTGCGCGTGATGTGGCGCAGTGACCGTCCCAGCAGGACGGTGGTGTCACCGAAGAAGTGCTTGCTCATCGTGGTTGTCCTTAGGCTTTCGTGCCGACGAGGGTGAGGAAGACGTCCTCCAGGGTCGGCTGCTTCTCGACGTACTCGACCTTGGCGGGCGGGAGGAGCTGCTTGAGCTCGGCGAGGGTGCCGTTGACGATGATCCGGCCCTCGTGCAGGATCGCGATCCGGTCCGCGAGCTGTTCGGCCTCGTCCAGGTACTGGGTGGTGAGCAGCACCGTCGTGCCGCGTCCGGCGAGCTCCTTGACGGCCTGCCACACCTCGATGCGGGCCTGGGGGTCGAGCCCCGTCGTGGGCTCGTCGAGGAAGATGACCGGCGGGTCGCCGATGAGGCTCATCGCGATGTCGAGGCGGCGTCGCATGCCGCCCGAGTACGTCGCCACCTTCCGCCCGCCCGCCTCGGTCAGCGAGAACCGGGTGAGCAGATCGTCGGCGATCTTCCCCGGGTTCTTCAGGTGCCGCAGCCGGGCGACCAGCACCAGGTTCTCCCGCCCGCTGAGGATCTCGTCCACGGCGGCGAACTGGCCGGTCAGGCTGATGGACTCGCGCACGTCCGCGGCCTGCTTGGCGACGTCGAGGCCGTTGACGGTGGCCGTGCCGGCGTCGGCTTTGAGCAGCGTGGCCAGGATCTTCACCATCGTGGTCTTGCCGGCTCCGTTGGAGCCGAGCAGGGCGAAGATGCTGCCCCGCGCCACCTCGAAGTCCACGCCGCGCAGGACGTGCAGCTCCTTGTACGACTTCTCCAGGCCCCGCACGCGGATCGCCTGGACCGGCTGTGCCGTCATCGGACGGTCCCTCCTTCTTCTCCGGTTCGCCATCTACCTAGCACTGCTGAGTACTGCTACATAGTGACACGGACTAGCGGTACTTAGCAACGCTGAATAGCCGAGGCCGATGCGCGAGCGCCGTGCCCGGTGAGCTGTTCATGCGTAGAGCATCGTCGGGCGCGCTGACACGGCGCCGACGTCGTGCTGACACGGCACCGCCACGGACCCGCCGGATGTCAGGACGAAATGAACCTTTCACCGCCTCCGAGACGTTCGCGCTGATCGCCGCGGTCCGTCGAGGGCCGATCTTGCGGTGGGGGCGAGCCCTGTCGTGCAATTCACGGTGATCGCTTCTCACACCTTCACGAGGGGAGAGCTGGTGCGTCGCAGAATCACCCACCTACGACCTGTGGGCGTACGTGGACTGACGCCTTCTCCCCGGCTCGTGGCCGTCGGCCGAGCTCGGGGGGGTGGGGTGTTCGGGTGGATATTTAGTCAAAAAGTTGCGCATATGGGCAATTAGGCCCGAATCTATGATCTCGGGGTCGGGTGGCACAGAGATCATGAGGGCACATGGGGACCAAACGGGGCGCGGGGGCAGCCATCGGCTGGGCGGCGCTGTCGATCGTGATTCCGGGCGCGGCCCATCTGCGGGCCGGGTACCGCGTGCTCGGGCTGGCGCTGCTGGGGCTGTTCCTGGCCGCGGGCGTCGCGGTGGCCGCCGTGACGATCTCGGCGGGCGGCTGGGCCGTGGCGACGCAGGCGACCTGGGCCAAGGCGATCGGCGGCGGCGCGATCGGCGTCGGCGTCGCGTGGGGGCTGCTGGTGGTCGCCTCGTACACCGTGCTGCGGCCGCGGCGGCGGCTGATCTGGTCGGACGGCCTGGCGCTGCTGCTGGTCGTGGCCGTGGTGTCGCCGTTCGTGGTGGCCTCGCAGACGGTGTCGCAGATGGACGCCGCGCTGACCGACGTGTTCGACGCCCCGGAGCCCACCCCCATCAACCACGAAGACCCCTGGGCCGGACGTACCAGGGTGAACATCCTGCTGCTCGGCGGCGACGGCGCACGCGGCCGCACCGGGACGAGCATCCGCACCGACAGCCTCAACGTGGCCAGCATCGACGTCAGGACCGGCGAGACCGTGCTGTTCGCGCTGCCCAGGGAGATGGAGAACGCGCCCTTCCCCAAGGGCAGCGTGATGGGCGGGCTGTTCCCGCCGCCCAAGGGCTTCTACGTCCAGGGGGCGGGCCGCGGGTCGGAGGACCTGCTGAACGGCGTCTGGGCCTACGCCGACACCCATCCCGCGCTGTTCCACAACGCCCCCACCCGGGCGCCGGAGGCCGTCAAGGGCGCGGTCGGCCAGATCCTCGGCCTCAAGATCGACTACTACGTGCTGGTGAACATGTGGGGCGTGGCCCGGCTGATCGACGCGCTCGGCGGCGTGCGCATCCACGTCGAGCAGGACATCTGCTATGGCGTCGGCCGCAGCGACGGCGGCGTCATCAAGGCGGGCACCCGCCGGCTGAACGGCAACGACGCGCTCTGGTACGGCAGGGCACGCGACCACGACGGCTCCAGCTGCGCCGGCGGCGACAACCACGCCCGGATGCGGCGCCAGCACTGCGTCATCTCCGCCATGCTCGACCAGCTCGACCCGGCCACCGTGCTGCTGAAGTTCAAGCAGCTGGCCGGCGCGGCCCGGCAGACCTTCAGGACCGACATCCCGCGCGGGCTGTTGCAGGACCTGGTGCCGCTGGCCGACAAGGTCAAGGGCGGGCGGGTCGGGACCTTGTCCATCGTCCCGCCACGCTACAACCCGGCGTATCCGGACTTCCCGCGCATCCGCGCCGACGTCCGCAAGGCCATCGCCCGCTCGCACCGCGCCCCCGTCGCCATGGGCACGCCGTCCGCGGGACCGTCGAGCACGCCGTCCGGTACGCCGTCCGCCAGGCCCACCAGGACGGCGATGGCGTCGTCGGGGAAGTTGTCGGACTCCTGCGCGGCCTAGTAGTGCTTTGTTAGGTCTGCTTATGCCTGCTGCGGCGTGACGGTTTCAGCCTTCGATGGCAGGTAGGGCATGCGCCGGTCCAGGTCGCGAGTAGCAGTTGTAACTCGCGGATGACCTTGTAGAGAGTCAGACCGGCGCAGCCGCTTTTGGGTCGAGTCGCAGCATGGTGATGAACAAGTGCGCAGCGGTGACAAGGGTGACGTGGCGGTGCCAGCCGGTCCAGGATCGGCCTTCGAAATGGTCCAGCCCCAGGCCGGTCTTCAGCTCGCGGTAGTCGTGCTCGATCCGCCAGCGGATCTTGCCGTACCGGATCAAGTCGGCCGGTTCGGTATCGGCAGGCAGGCTGGACAGCCAGTACTTGACCGGCTCGCTCTCGCCTTCGGGCCACTGCGCAATCAGCCACCGCTCAGGCAGAGTGCCGTCGTCGGCGCGAGTGATGCGGTGCCCGGCCGGACGCACCCGCAGGAAGACGAACTGCGAGCTCATGGCTCCCTTGGAGCCCTCGCGCCAGGTGAGCGTGACCGCGGCGTCACGGCCTGCGGCCCGGACGTGTACGGCCAAGCTGACGGCGGTGTCGGGGTAGCGCAGGCCGGTCCGGGTGGGAGGCCGGCCTCGGCCGGACCAGACCCGGGGCACTGCGACCACGTCTGGGGCGTGCGCGAGGGCGTCGCCCTTGACCTGCACGATGTAGCCGATCCCGCGCTCGTCCAGGGCGCCGCGGAACTGACTGCTGTCGCCGTAACCGGCATCGGCCACGACCAGCGGAGGCCGCAGTCCTTGCTCGATCAGCGCATCGAGCATCTCCACCGCCATCATCCACTTCGGACGATGCCGCTCCTGTCCGGGGATCCCGCAGCGGTCCCGTCGCGTGGCCACCTGTGGACCGGTGGCGGCATCACAGGCCTGGTCATCCCACGACGTGGGCACGAACAGCCGCCAATCGAGCGGACTGGACGCGGTGTCGGTGACCGCATGGACGCTCACCCCGATCTGGCAGTTGGCCACCTTTCCCAGGGTGCCGGAGTACTGCCGCGCCACGCACGGTGAGCCCTTGCCGTCCTTGGGGAAGCCCGTGTCGTCGATCACCCACGCCACCGGCTCCACGACCTCGATGGCCCGTCGGGCCAGTCTGGCCCGCACCGCCCAGGTGTCCCAAGTCGAGGTGGTCACGAACTGCTGCAACGCCTGGTGATCCACCCCGAGCCGCTGCGCCATCGGCTGCATCGACTTACGCCGCCCGTCCAGCAACAACCCACGCAGGTACGTCGCCCCTTTGGCCCGCTGATCGGAGCGGGCCATGGGCGCGAACATCTCCGCGGCGAACGTCTCAAGGCGTTGCCGCGCAACCGAAAGCTCGTGAGGGGTCATCGCAGCATGAAACTATCCACACCGGCACAGCGTCTCCACAACACGCCGACCTAACAAAGTACTACTAGGCCGCGTTTTCAAAGGGTGATGAGGAGTCGCGGCGCGGCGGTCGTAGGTAAACGACGAGGCCTCCGGTAGTTGGTTCAACGACGAAGAAGAGCCAAATACCGGAGACCTCGTGGCCAGCGTAGCGGTGACGAGGCGGCACGACCTCACCGATGAACAGTGGGCAGCGCTAGAGCCGCTGTTACCCTCTGCATCGGGACGTGGTCGTCCGCCGAAATGGAGCAGGCGCCAGTTGATCGACGCCATCCGGTGGCGGGTGCGGACGGGTGCGCCGTGGCGGGACGTCCCCGCGTTGTACGCACCTTGGTCCACCGTCTACGGCCGGTTCCGCCGCTGGCAGCGTGATGGCACCTGGGCCAAGATCCTGGCCGCGTTGCAGACGCGGGCGGACGCCGCCGGGAAGATCGGCTGGACGGTGAGCGTGGACTCCACGACCAGCCGCGCCCATCAGCACGCCGCGGGGGCGCGCCGGGACGGTCACCTGCAGAAGGAACCGCCCGGTGGGACGGGGAACGAGCCGGACGATCACGCGCTGGGCCGCTCGCGGGGTGGGCTGACCACCAAGACGCATCTGGCCTGTGAGCAGGGCCGTAAACCCCTGGCCCTGCTGGTGACAGCCGGTCACCGAGGAGACAGTCCGCAGTTCATCGCGGTGCTGGGCAAGATCCGGGTCGGCCGCCCGGGTGGCGGCCGACCCCGGACCCGTCCCGATCTTGTACTGGCCGACAGGGCTTACACCAGCAAGGCCAACCGCGCTCACCTGCGCCGGCGCGGGATCAAGGCGTGCATTCCGAGCAAGGCCGACCAGGACGCCCACCGGCGCGCCAAGGGTTCCATGGGCGGGCGACCGCCGGCCTTCGACCCCGGCCTCTACCGCTGGCGTCACTCCGTGGAATGCGGCATCAGCCAGCTCAAGCAGAACCGTGGCATGGCCACTCGCTACGACAAGCTCGCCGTCCGGTTCGAGGCCACGCTCACCATCGCCGCGATCGACCAGTGGCTCAAGGCCTTATGAAACACCGCCTAGTCGATCCAGGCCCACAGGCAGACGTCGAGCACGCACACCAGCGCCCACACGATGAGTGCGGCGACCCTCCGATGCTCCCCTGCACGCATGTGTTCGCCCTAGCGGTCCGGCCCGGCATTACAGTTGCTACATTGCGCAACTCTACAACTGTCTGCGGCGGTTCAGTACGGCCAGCACCCCGCCGTACAGGACGGCCACGAGCGCCAGCCACAGACAGCTCGTGACGGGCAGGGCGGTCAGGCCGACGGGAGCGGCCAGCGGCGAGAGCGGCAGCAGCAACGCGATCGCCGCGAGCGACCCCGCGGCCAGCCACAGCGGCGGGGAGACCGGGGCGACGGGCCGCAGCAGCAGCATGATCACGGCCTGGGTGAGCAGGTTCTCGATGAACCAGCCCGTGTGGAAGGACCGCTCGTCGACCACGCCGACGACCTGGGTCAGGACGGTGAAGGTGGCCAGGTCCACGCCGGCGTTGAGCGCCCCGAAACCGGCGATGAACCCGAGGATGCCGCGCGGACGCAGCCCGAACGGCCCCCGCAGGACGGCCGGCGCGGCCCGGTCGAAGGCGAAGGCGAGCTGGGCGACGTCGAAGCAGACGTTCTGCAGCAGCACCTGGACCGGCAACATCGGCAGGAACGGCAGCGCCAGCCCGGCCGCCAGCATCGCGATCACGTTCCCGAGGTTGGACGACAGCGCGATGCGCAGATAGGTGACGATGTTGCCGGTGCTCCGCCGTCCGGCGACGATCGCGTGGTCGATCGCCGACAGGTCCTTGCCGGCCAGCACGACGTCGGCGGTCTCGCGGGTGACGTCCACGGCGGCGCGCGGGCAGATGCCGACGTCGGCGGCGCGCATGGCGGGCGAGTCGTTGACGCCGTCGCCGAGGAAGCCGACCGTGTGCCCGGCCTCGCGCAGCACCCGGACGACGCGGGCCTTGTCGTCCGGGGTGCAGCGGGCGATCACTGTGGCCCGTTCGGCGGCGGCGGGGGTGAGGTCGGCCGCCTCGATCACCGCCCCCACGTCGAGGCCCAGCTCCCGGCACGTCCGGGCGGCGGTGGCCGGGTGGTCGCCGGTCAGCACCTTCAGGGCGATGCCCCTGCGGGCCAGCAGCGCCAGCGCGGCGGCGGCGTCCGGCGACGGCTCGTCGACGAGGGTGAGGAATCCGGTGAGCCTCAGCCCGCCCTCCGCGACGGGATCGCCGGGGGAGTGCCCGGCGGAGTGCTCGGCGTACTGATCGGCGTGCTGATCGGCGTACTGATCGGCAACGGCGACCGCGAGCACCCGCGCACCGGCTTCGGCCAGGGCTCGGGCGACCTCGCCCGCCCGCAGGCGATCACCCGGGCTCATCGCGCACCGGCCGAGCACCGCCTCCACGGCGCCCTTGACCACGACGACGTTCGCGCCGCCGTCCCGGACCACCGCGCGGGAGAGCCGCTGGGCGGGATCGAAGGGGGTGGCCTCCAGCCCTTCGGTGCCGCCCAGGTCGGGCGCGCACTCCAGGATCGCCTCGTCCAGCGGGTCGGGGATCGGGGGATCGGTCAGGTGCAGCGTCCAGAAGCTGTTGACGGCCGCCCAGCGCAGCACCTCGGGATCCGGCGCGCCGCCGGGGCCGACGGACGCGCTGAGCACGGGCCGGTCCCGCGTCAGGGTGCCGGTCTTGTCCATGCACAGGACGTCGATCGCCCCCACGTCGTGCAGCGCGGGCAGCCGCTTGACGATCACGCCCCGGTGGGCCAGCAGCGCCGCTCCCCGGGCGAGCGCCGTGGTCACCACGACCGGCAACATCTCGGGCGTCAGCCCCACGGCCACCGCCACCGCGAACGGCAGCGCCTCCAGCCCCTTGCCGCGCAGGACCGCGCCGGCCACCAGCGCCACGGGCGGGATGACCAGCATGAGCCGGACCAGGATCCAGGAGATGCCGTTCACCGACTGGTCGAAGGCCGAACGCCCGCGCGCCGGAGCGTGGTGGGCGCCGGCGAACCGGGTGCCGCCTCCCGTGGCCGTCACCACCGCGAGCGCGCTGCCGGACGCCACGCTGCTGCCCTGCCAGCACAGATGGTCGTCCCCCTCGGGCAGGTCGCGCGCCCGCTTGGGCACGGGCGCGGACTCGCCGGTCAGCGCCGCCTGGTGCACGGTCAGGCCGGCGGCCCGTAACAGCCGTACGTCGGCGGGGACCAGGTCGCCCGGCCCCAGCTTGATCACGTCGCCGGGGACGAGCTGGTCGACGGGGATCTCCCGCTCCCGCGGCTCGCCTCCGTCGCGGGAGCGCCGTCTCACGGTGGCCGTGGTGGCCACGAGCCTGCGCAGGGCCGCGGTCGAGCGGTCGGCGCGGAACTCGCCGTTGGAGCGCAGCAGGCAACTGGCCGCCACCAGCAGGACGATGACGCCCGCCGTCCCCCAGGAGGTGATCGCGGCGGAGACGAGCCCCAGCGCGAGCAGCGTCATGGTGAACGGGTCACGCAGGCTGCGGGCCAGGCGGCGCGGCCAGGACACCGGCCGCTGGGCGGGGATCGTGTTCTCGCCGCGTTCCAGCAGGCGGGCCTCGGCCTGCGCCTCCGTCAGGCCGCGTGGCCCGGTGTCGAGCAGGCGCAGGGTCTGGAGCTGGCTCAGCGTGGCCGGACCGCCGGCCCTGGTCGGCGCGTCAGGCGCCCAGACCATGGACGCGTCCTCCGGAGGCGCCGGCCCGTTGCGAGAGCCGCCCGACGAGGCCGCGCACGGTGGCCACGACGTCCTCGTCGTCGATCAGGTAGACGACCCTGCGGCCCTCGCGGCGGGAGCGGACCAGGCCGGCCAGTTTCAGCTTGGCCAGGTGCTGGCTGACCGCGGGCAGCGCGCCGCCCACCCGTTCGGCCAGCCCGGACACGTCGCACTCGCCCTGCGCCAGCGCCCACACGATGTGCAGCCTGGGCGGCGAGGCCAGCAGCGCGAAGGCGGCCGCGGCCTCGGCCAGCACCTCGGCGGGCGGGTCAGGGGTCGTTGTGCCGGCCACCTTCACTCCTTTTTCGGACAGGTGACAAGTCTAGGCGCGCGGCGGCCGGCGCCCCGGCCGCTACCGGCCCTCGCAGAGGTCGGCGGGCGGTCTGCCGACGGCCAGCCGGAGGGCGCTCTCGATGAACCGGCTGCTCTGCTTCTTGGTCACCATCTCCGACTGGGTGAGGGAGCCGGTCACCGCGACCCGCTTCTTCGGCACGTAGACCTGGAACGCGCCGAAGAAACCGCTGTGCCCGTAGGCCGCGTCGCCCGTCGCCGTCAGCCGGGCGATGCCCAGCCCGTACGGCGAGCCGGCCTTGACGCTCTGCGGGGTGCTGCGCAACATCGTCCGGAGCGTCGCCGGGCGCTTGAAGACCTTGCCCTCGAACAGGCCGCGCATGAACCGGTTGAGGTCGGCCCCCGTGGAGACCAGGCCGCCCCCGCCGAACGTGTCGAACGTCGGGTTGAAGTCGTAGGTGTCACGCTCACCGAGGTAGTTGTGGGCGCGCGGGCCGCGGGGCGCCTCCGGGTGTTCGAGGTAGGTGCGGTCCATCTTCAGCGGACGCAGCAACATCGACCGGTACACCTGGTGCAGCGGCTTGCGGGCGGCCTTCTCGATGACCAGCCCGGCCAGGACGTAGCCCGTGTCGGAGTAGTGGTAGCCCTTGGCGGGCGCGAAGTAGGGCTTGCCCGAGCGCAGCGCCCAGTCCACCAGTTCCAGGGGCTTCCAGGTCTTGTCCGGGTGGTCGAGCACGTACTGGAACCATTTCTCGTCCCCGACGTAGTCGTACAGGCCGGCGGTGTGGTCCAGGAGCTGCCGGACGGTGATGCGCGACCCGTACGGGATGCGCGCGACCAGCTTCCGGTCCAGGTACCTGCCGATGGGGGCGTCCAGGCGCAGGTCGCCGCGTTCGGCGAGCTGGAGGGCGACGGCCGCGGTCATCGTCTTGGTGACGCTGGCCGCCCGGAAGGCGTCGGAGGGGCGCAGGGGGCGTCCGCCGAGCTCGTACACGCCGGCCGCGCCGTCGAAGCTGCGGCCGGGGCCGGTCACGGTGAGGATCGCGCCGGGCACGGGCGGCTTGACGACGCCGTCCAGTAAGCAGCGGAGCTGCTCGTCGGTGGCGTCCTGAGCCGCGGCGGGGACGCGGGCCGTCCGGGCGAGGGCCGGGGCGGCGAGCCCGCTGCTGAGCACCACGCCGGCCAGGACGGCGGCGAACAGGCGAGATTTCTGAACCTGGTGGCGAATTTTTGACCGCATGGCCAGGATTTAATCCAGATGGTATGAGTGAGACAAGAGGTTCGCCCGGATTCTGCGGTTTCCCGTACCGAGGAGGTGCCGCCATGCCCGAGGCTTCCGGCTGGGACGATTCCCTGCTCCCCCGAGAGCGCGAGGTGCTTGCCCTGATGGCCGAGGGCTGGTCCAACACCGGCATCGCCGACCGGCTCTTCGTGTCGCTGAGCGCGGTGGAGAAGCACGTCACCGCGGTGTTCGCCAAGCTGGGGCTGCCCGCGTCGGCGGCCGGCAACCGGCGGGTGCTGGCGGTGCTGCACTACCTGGCGGCGACCGGCCGGCCCGGGGAGGAACGCGGAACCGTCCCGGGTGGGGGAAACCGCACAGTCGGCGGCCGGGGCTTGCCGCGCGACGTCCGTCAGGCTTGAATCCTGGCCATGCGGTCAAAAATCGATCAGGACAGCCAGAAGAAGGCCTCGTTCATCGAGGAGGCCCGGCGACGGCAGATCGTGGAGGGCGCCATCTCCACCATCGCCAGCACCGGGTTGCCCCAGGCGTCGCTGGCCCGGATCGCCCAGGACGTCGGCGTCAGCAGAGGCGTGATCTCCTACCATTTCGCCGGCAAGGACGAACTGATCCAGCAGGTCGTCAATGCCCTGTTCGCCGAGACCAACCGGTTCATCAAGGCCCGGGTGGACCGGGCGCCGGACGCCCCGCACCGGTTGCGCGCCTTCATCGAGGCCAGTTTCGAGTTCATGGCGGCCAACCGCGCCAACTTCGTCGCGCTGGTGGACATCTGGGGCAGCTTCGGATCGCCGGAGGCCAAACGCCGCTTCAACGCCGACATGTACGACCCGTGCCGCCGCCACCTGGAGGGCATCCTGCGGCGCGGCCAGGACAGCGGCGACTTCCGCGACTTCTCGCCGCGCACGCTGGCCGCCACCGTGCAGGGCGCGATCGACGGCGTGATGCTCCAGTGGGTCTTCGACGAGGAGGCCATCGACCTGGCCGACTGCGCGGCCGAGCTGGCGATGATGTTCGACATGGCCACCCGGCGGCGGGCGTGACCGCCGCGCCGCCGCCCGGTGGGGGAGCTGCCGGGAACGTCGCCGGGGGGCTCGGTGGGGGAGTGGCCGGGCATGTCGCGGGGGGCCTGGGTGGGTTGCTCCGGGAGCGGGCCGTCGCCCACGGTGACCGCGTGCTGTTCCGCTTCGCCGGGGTCGAGACCACCGTCGCGCAGGTGGAGGACCGCACCGACCGGCTGGCGGCCGTGCTGGCCGCGCACGGCGTCCGCCGGGGCGACCGGGTCGCGGTGATGCTGGACAACGGCGTCGGGTTCCCGGTCGCCTGGCTGGCGATCGCCAGGCTCGGCGCGGTGATCGTCCCGCTGAACCCGGGCTACCGCAGCGCCGACCTGGCTCACATCGTCAAGGACTCCGGCCCGGTGCTGGCCCTGGCCGGCTCGGCCGCCGCGGCGCAGGCTCTGCTCGCGCTGGACTTCGGCGAGGTCGGGCTGCTCGATCCCGCCGACGCCGGGCCCGCACCCGACCCCGTACACGCCGGCGCCTTCGACGCGGGCGCCGAGGCGGCCGTCGCGGCCGGCTTACGCGACCTGCCCGACGTCGGCTGGGACGACCTCCTCAACCTCCAGTACACCTCGGGCACGACCGGCTTTCCCAAAGGCTGCATGCTCACCCACCGCTACTGGCTCCACCTGGCCGAGCTCGCGGCCGACGTCGCCGCCGTCACGCCGGACGACGTGGACCTCACCGCGCAGCCCTTCCACTACATGGACCCGCAGTGGAACACGGTGCTGTGCCTGCTGACCGGCATCCCGCTGGTGATCCTGCCGCGCTTCTCCGCCTCGGGCTTCTGGCCGTCGGTCCGCGAGCACGGCGCCACCTTCTTCTACGTCCTCGGCACGATGCCGCTGCTGCTGCTCAAGCAGCCGCCCGACGCCGGACTGGACCGCTCCCACCGCGTCCGGCTCGTCCTGTGCTCGGGGATCACACCCGCCCTGCACGCCACGATCGAGGAGCGTTGGGGCGCGCCCTGGCGGGAGGCGTACGGCAGCACCGAGGCTGGGGTGGTGCTGGCCGTCCGGCCCGAGGACACCGCGTGCGTCGGCACCGGCGCGATGGGGTCGCCCGTTCCCGGCAAGGAGGCCAAGGTCGTCCGGGAGGACGGAACCGACGCCGCGGACGGCGAGGTCGGCGAGATCGTGGCCCGCGGCGCGCCGATGCTGACCGGCTACTGGAACCGGGACGAGCCGCTGCTGCGCGACGGCTGGTACCCCATGGGCGACCTCGGTTACCGGGACGCGCGCGGCCACTACCACCTGGTCGGGCGGCTCAAGGACATGATCAGGCGTGGCAGCGAGAACATCGCCGCCGCCGAGGTGGAGGCGGTCCTGACCGGCCACCCGGCCGTGCGCGCCGCCGCCGTGGTCCCGGTGCCGGACGAGCTGTTCGGCGAGGAGGTCAAGGCGTTCGTCCAGGTCGCCGAGCCCGTCGAGCCGCGCGAGCTGGTGGCCTACGTCCGCGCGCGGCTGGCCGCCTTCAAGACGCCGAGGTACGTGGAGTTCGTCGAGGCGTTCCCGATGACGCCGTCCGAACGCGTCGCCAAACACCTGCTGCCCGCCGGACGCGGCGGCGCCTACGACTCCCGGGAGGAAGACCGATGAGCACCGATCTGCGGGTGCGCCGCGCCGGCTCGGCCCTGGTGGTCGCCTTCGACCGGCCCGAGGTGCTCAACGCCTTCCGGCAGCGCACCTACGGCGAGCTGGTCGCCGTCCTGGACGAAGCCGCCCGCGACGACGCGGTGGGCGCGGTCGTGCTCACCGGCACCGGCCGCGCCTTCTCGGCCGGCACCGACCTGAAGGAGGCCGGCGCGCAACTGGCCGCCGGGTCCGACGCCGACCTGGTCGAACGGATCGCCGCGCTCCAGGACCTCACCCGCCGCTTCACCGCCCACCCCAAGGTGATCATCTCCGCGGTCAACGGGATCGCGGTCGGCGTCGGCGTGGAGCTGGCCATCGCCAGCGACCTGCGACTGGCCGGCCACGCCGCCTCGTTCGCCTTCAAGGAGGTGCACCGTGGCCTGTTCCCGAGCAACGGCGTCCTGTACGCCCTGCCCCGCCTGATCGGCCACGGCCGCGCGGTGGACCTGCTGCTGTCGGGCGAGACCGTCGACGCCGCCGAGGCGTACCGGGCCGGGCTGGTCAGCCGCCTGGTCCCCGACGCCGACCTGCTCGACACGGCGTTGGAGCTGGCCGAACGCGTCGCCGCCGCCGCGCCCACCCCGGTACGCCTGATCAAGAAGGCCATGCGGCGGGTCTGGGAGCTGGACCTGGAACAGGTGCTCGACCTGGAGACCGAAGGGCTGCTGGCCTGCCTGCGCGGCCAGGACGTGCTCGAAGGCGTCCGGTCCTTCGTCGAGCGGCGTCCCGCCGTCTACCGCGGAAACTGACCGTCCTCGCGATCAATGAGACCCCGGCCCGCCCATGGGCCGGGGTCCGACCTCCCCTTTCCGAGAACAGCAGGGAGCCGAACGCCAATGACCGGGCACGACAGCGGAGGATCGCTCCACCGCGGACTCAGACGACGGCACATGACCATGATCGGGCTCGGCGGCGTCATCAGCGCCGGCCTGTTCGTCAGCAGCGGCAAGGTGATCGCCGACACCGGCCCGGCGGCGCTGGTCGCCTACGCCCTGGGCGGCCTGATCGTCATCCTGGTGATGCGGATGCTCGGCGAGATGGCCGCCGCCCGGCCCTCGGCGGGCTCGTTCGCCGACTACGCCCGTACCGCCCTCGGCCCGCGCGCCGGGTTCCTGGTGGGCTGGTGCTACTGGCTGTTCGCCATCGTCGCGGTGGCGTTCGAGGGGGTGGCGGGGGCCAAGCTGCTGCACTCCCTGTCCGGCGGCATCCCGGTGCTGCCGACGGCCGTCGCGCTGCTGGCCGCGCTCACCGCGGCCAACCTGGTCTCGGTGCGGCTGTTCGGCGAGACCGAGTTCTGGCTGGCCTCGGTCAAGGTCGTGGTGATCGTGGCGTTCCTCGCCGCCGGGGCGCTGTACGTCCTGGGCCTGTGGCCGTCCGCCGGGGCCGGGGCCGGGCTCGCCACGCTGACCGGGCACGGCGGGTTCGCCCCCAAGGGCTGGGGCGCGGTCCTCACCGCCCTCGTCACCGTGCTGTTCTCCTACTTCGGCGCGGAGATCGTCACCATCGCGGCCGCAGAGTCGGCCGAACCGGCCAAGGAGGTCGCGCGGGCCACCCTGCGGGTGGTCTGGCGGGTGCTGATCTTCTACGTCGGCTCGGTGCTGGTCATCCTGGCGGTCGTGCCGTGGGACCGGGTCCCGGCCAACGGCGCCGACAGCCCGTTCGCGACCGCCATCGCCGCGCTCGGCGTCCCCGGCGCGGCGACGCTGATGACCTGGGTCGTCCTGGTCGCGGTCGTGTCGGTGATGAACGCCGCGCTGTACGCCGCCTCGCGCGTCCTGCGTGCCATGGCCGCCCGCGGCGACGCCCCCGCCGCGGCGGGCCGGGTGCGCGCGTCCGGCGTCCCCGCGCCCGCGCTGCTCGGCGGCGCCGTGCTCGCGCTGGCCCTGATGGCCGGTGCGAGCGCGGCCGGTGACGACGCCTTCGACCTGCTGATCAACACCGCCGGGTTGCTGGTGTTGTTGCTCTACGTCTTCGTCGCGCTCAGCCAGCTCCGGCTGCGCCGCCGTATGGAGGCCGAGTCGCCCGAGCTGCTCAGGCTGCGGATGTGGGGCTTCCCCTGGCTGAGCCGGGTCGTGGTGGCGCTGCTGGTCCTGGCGTTCGCCGCGGTCGCCTCCTCCGCGGAGGCGCTGCCGGTCGTCGGCGCGGTCGCCGTGGCCGTCGGCGGCACCCTGCTCGCCTACGAGATCAGGTCACGCCGCAAGGAGCCCGCCGACGCCGTCGCGGTGGCGCGACGTCCAGGCGTCTGACACCCCTGATCACCGCCGGTTCCCTCTGTACGAGCCCCGAGCGGGCCAGTATAGAAGTTGCGAAGATTCGCAATTTGTTGAAAACTAATGTCCGAAAGGCTGGTGCGGAGTCGCGCCGGACGTCGGCAGAAGGCGGGGACCAGGGGTGAGCGAGGCGTTCGCTGCGGCGATCCGGCGCCGGGTGGATGAGGCGGCCGGCGCGCTGCACGCGGCTGAACAGGACGGCGACGCCGACGCGGCGCTGGCGGCCGCCGGAGGGCTGGACGAGGTGCTGCGGATGGCCCGCGCACACGGGGTGGACACGGACCGGAGCCCCGATCCCGCCCCGGCCCGCCAGGCCGCGGAGGGAGAGGAGTCGCGCTGATGTCCGTCCCTCTGTACGAGGCCAAGGCCGAGCTGTTCCGCCTGCTGGGGCATCCGGTGCGCATCCGCGTCCTGGAGCTGCTCCAGGACGGGCCGATGCCGGTGCGCGACCTGCTGGCCGAGATCGAGGTGGAGCCCGCCGGCCTGTCGCAACATCTGGCGGTGCTGCGCCGCTCGGAGCTGGTCACCGCGCGCCGCGACGGATCGACCGTCGTCTACGCGCTGTCCGGTGGGGACGTCGCGGAGCTGCTGCGCGCCGCCCGTCACCTGCTCCAGGCCAAGCTCTCGGGCCGGCACGCGCTGCTGAACGAGCTGCTCGAGTCGGAGGCCGGCGAACGGTGACCCCAGTGCTCCGGGCGGGCTGGGCCCGTCTGCGCCCCGTTCTGCCCGCCCGGGCCGATCTGGCCGCCTTCGGCCGTCATCCGCGCCGTGACCTGCTGGCCGGGCTGACCGTGGCGATCGTGGCGCTGCCGCTGGCGCTCGGCTTCGGCATCTCCAGCGGGCTGGGCGCGCAGGCGGGGCTGGCCACCGCGGTGGTGGCCGGCGCGCTGGCCGCCGTCTTCGGCGGCTCCGCGCTGCAGGTGTCCGGGCCGACCGGGGCGATGACGGTGGTGCTGGTGCCGATCATGCACGCGTACGGCGCCTCCGGCGTGCTGACGGTGGGGGTGCTGGCCGGGCTGCTGCTGCTCGGCCTGGCTCTGGCGCGGGCGGGCCGGTTCATGATGCTGGTGCCCGCGCCGGTGGTGGAGGGGTTCACCCTGGGCATCGCCTGTGTGATCGGCATGCAGCAGGTGCCCGCCGCGCTCGGCGTTCCCACACCCGAGGGCGACAAGGTGCTGGCCGTGGCCTGGCAGGCGATACGCGACTTCGCCGCCCGTCCGAACTGGGCCGCCCTCGCCATGACCGCGGCGGTGGCGGCGCTGATCCTGGTCGGCGGGCGTCTCCGGCCCTCGGTGCCGTTCTCGCTGCTGGCCGTCGTCGCCGCCACCCTCGTCGCGGAGCTGGTGAACCTGCCGGTGGCGCGCATCGACGCCCTGCCCGCGGGGCTGCCCGCGCCGTCCCTGGAGTTCCTGGACGTGGCCGCGCTGAGCTCCCTCGTCGCCCCCGCGTTCGCCGTGGCCGCGCTGGCCGCGCTGGAGTCGTTGTTGTCGGCCGCGGTCGCCGACGGCATGAGCGTCAACCATCGGCACGACCCCGACCGCGAACTGTTCGGCCAGGGCGTGGCCAACCTGATCGCCCCGCTGTTCGGCGGGGTCCCGGCCACCGGCGCGATCGCCCGTACGGCGGTCAACGTGCGCGCGGGCGCCTCCTCCCGGCTGGCCGCGCTCGCTCACGCCGCGATCCTGGGCGTAATCGTGTTCACCGCCGCCGGCCTGGTGGCCCGCATCCCGCTGGCGGCCCTGGCGGGCGTGCTGCTGGCCACCGCGGCGCGGATGGTCGAGGTCGGCTCGGTGCGCGCGATGTTGCGGTCCACCCGCGCCGACGCCGTCGTCCTGGCCTCGACCGCGATCGCCACGCTCGTCCTGGACCTGGTCACCGCCGTCATCCTCGGCCTGATCGTGGCCGGGGCGCTCGCGCTGCGCGCCATCGCCCGCGACGTCCGCCTGGACACCGTGCCCCTGCGGGCCGACCTGCCGGACGACCACGACGCCGAAGAGCACGAGCTGCTGGCCGAGCACATCGTCGCCTACCGGCTGGACGGGCCGCTGTTCTTCGCCGCGGCGCACCGCTTCCTGCTGGAGCTGTCGGAGGTCGCCGACGTCTCGGTGATCATCCTGCGCATGTCCCGCATCACCACGATCGACGCCAGCGGCGCCCTGGTGCTCGGCGACGCCATCACCCGCCTGGAACGACGCGGCATCATCGTGTACGTCTCCGGCATCCGGGACGGCCATCACCGGCCACTGCGCGCCCTGGGCACGATCGCCCGGCTGGACGAGGCGGGGCAGGTGTTCGCCTCCACGCCGGAGGCCATCGCGGCGGCCCGCCGCCATCTCCACCGGACCGGCGTCCTGCACTCCGCCACCGGCTGAACCCCGCCGGCATCTGCGGACCAGGTGGCATGAACCTGACTTTTCCGTCACTCGGGTTGGCGTGATGATGACGGGGTGCGCCGTATGGGCAAGCAGGGGAAGTTACCGTTCATCGGCCTTGCCGCACTCCTGGTGGCGCTCGTCGCCTGGGGCGTCCTGGCGGGCTGGTGGTCGTTCGTGGGTGACAAGAACAATGTGCCCTGGGCGGAACCCGTGGGCTGGCTGGCCGGCATCGGAGGCTCTGTCGCCGGCGTCGTCAGCCTGTTCGTCACCCTGGCCGGGGACAAGAAGGAACGCGCGCGGCGTACGTCCGTGGAGCCGGAACAACGGCGGGAGCCCGAACGGCCCCCCACGACCGGGGTCCGGTCTCCGCGAACCATTCACCGAAGCGCCATCATCGATCGCAAGGACGAGCAGGCCCTTCTCCTGACCCGGCTGACTCAGGGGCCGTGGGGCGTCGTCGTCGTGACGGGAGAACGGGGAGTCGGTAAGACGATGCTCGTGGACCGGGTGGTGGACGAGTTGGCGGGCGCATCGGCCGGTCCGCTGCCGACGATCTTCCGCCACGAGGCCGTTCCCGGCCTGGGCCTCGACGCCAGGACGCTGATCGCCGACCTCGAAGCGCTGCAGGGCGACGGGGTGGTGCGATGGTCCGAGGTCGGCGACGCGCCGCCCGCCGATCACGTGCGAGCGTGCCTGGAGAGGATCGGCAACACTCCGGCGGTGATCGTCGTCGAGCGCGCGGAGAACCTGCTCGACCCGGCCACCCGGCAGCTCGCCGATCCCGAGCTGAGCTCGGTGTTCGAGGTGCTCGCCGCGGACGAGGGCCACCGCGTCGCCGTGGTGCTCGTGACGCGGGTACCGCCGAAGACCGCAGGACCAGGCAGATGGGCGGCTCACGCGCCGATCAAGGTGGGCGGGCTGGAGCGGACGTTCTTCCTCAAATTCATCGGCGCCCGGACCAACCAGAAACACACGATGCTCCGGGCGGCGGACAAGTACTACGACTTGTTCGGGGGCAACCTCCGCCTGGCGGAGCTGGCCTGCGTCGTCGCCCAGTCGCCGCAGGACGACACCACCCAGCTGTTCAAGAAGCTGGACGAGAAGACCCGGAGAATGCCCGAATTCCTCATCGAGAGGCTCATGCGGGGCCTGGACCCGGGAGAGCGCGCGATCCTCGAAGCGCTCGACGCCTTCGGGACCGCCGTGGACGCGGAGGCGGTGCGCGAACTGCTCGGCCAGGCGGAGGGCGGGACCCGGCTCCGGCTCGGCGACGTGCGGGACATCCTGGCGGGGCTGGTGGACAAACGCGTGGCGGACAGGACGCGCGACGGGGAGTACTGCCTGGCCCTGTCGGAGGAGGAGCGGGCCTGGGCCGGGTTGCCCGGCGAGGACGGACCCGTCGGGGCGAGGCAGAAGAAGCTGCTGACCGACGCCGGTGGCGTGCTCGCCGGCCGCCGCGTGTCGTCCCCGCGGACGGTCGAGCACCTGCGCCTGCACCTCGCCGGGATGCGCGCCTACATCCGGGCGGGCAGCCCGCAGTCCGCCTACAACCGGATCGAGGTCGTCGATCGCGAGCTGCGCAAGCGGCACTGCGCGTTCCTGCTGCGCGAGCCACGGGAGAGGCTGCGGGGCAGGCTCGTCGATGGGAACGCCGAGCGGGAGCTGGAGAACGACACCGCGCTCGGGGACATCTACGCCTCCGGCGGCGATTTCGACAAGGCGAGCGAGGCGTACGGCAGAGCGCTCCAGCAGGCTGACGACCGGCACGACGTGCCCAGCCGCATGCGGGTCCGGGCCAACTTCGCGACAGCGTACTGGTGGAACCGGGACGCGAAGAACGCCGGCGAACACTACAAGGGCGTGCTTCACGAACACGACAAGCTGGCCCGGAGCGGCCGGCAGGAACACCTCGCCCTGCTGCCGGTCCGGATGAGCGCGCTGGAAGGGCTGGCGGACTGCCATCGTCAATGGGGCGACTACGACAGGGCCATCCAGTACGCCGAAGAAGCACGCGCCGTGCCCGGAACGACCGGATATCCCGACACCGACGACGCCCTCGCCCTGTCGGGAAGCGTCTCCATCGACCTGAAGCTGGCCCGCTGGCACGCCGAGCTCGGCGATCTGGCGGCCGCGGAAGGCGCCCTCATGGCCGTCGAGCAGAGGCTGACCGGACACGACGAGGACTGGTTGCACAGCCGCTACCAGGACGGGATCGCCCAGGCACGGCTCGGCCACGACGACGATGAGGCGATGCGGGCGGCGCAGAAGGCGGTGGAGCTCGCGCGGCGGTACAACGATCCGATCATCCTGTTGCGGGCGCGCACGACCCTCTGCCAGATCCACCTGACCCGGCACGACCTCGCCGACGCCTTCCAGCAGATCGAGAGCGCCGCCCAATACCGCTATGTCGGCCGTCCGCTGCTCACCCCGGCCCTGCGGGCGCTGGTCTCGCTCGCCCGGTCCGGCCAGGCCGGCGACGCGGTCAGGCTGTTCCGCGAGCTTCTGGACGAGACGAACCGGCGCATCGAACGAGACGAGGACGACGTCACCGCTTGGAACTTCAAGGGCTTCGCTCTCTGCGGCCTCCATCTGAACAGCGAGGACACCCTGGCCGGGGCCATGCACGCGTTCCTCGTGGCGCGCGACAGGACGTCACGCGCCACCCCGGGGCTGGTGGGCCGCCTGCTGTTCCTGCTGAAGCAGCTCGACGGGTACGGCCGGACCCCCGGACGGTTGCAACCGGTCTGCGATGTCCTGACCTTCGAGGAGCCGTCCGCCTGAGCCGGGCCGCTCAGCGCCGCACCCGGCCGGGCCCGGTGCCGAGGTCTTCCGAGAGGCCCGTCCCCGCGCCGAACCAACCCTGTTCCTGTGCCCGGACGATCGCCTGGACGCGGGTGGCGACGCCCATCTCCTGGTAGAGGGCCTGGAGGAGCCGGAACATGGCGCGTTCGGAGTAGCCGGCCCGTCCGGCGAGCTGCGCCACGGTCGAGCCTTCCGCGAGCTGCCGCAGCCAGGACAACTGCCGGGGACTCGGCGGCTTCGTGTCCCCGCCCGTCCGGTGTGCGCCGGTGGCTAGGGCCGTGGCCACGACCGCGGGCAGCACCGCCTGCCCCTCGGCGGTCGCCTCCACCGTACGCCTGAGCACGCCCGCCGCCACGTCGCGCGTCAGCACCGACCGGGCGCCGGCCCGTACCGCCCGCGTCCCCAGTACGGCGGGCTCCTCCCCGATCAGCGCGATCACGGCGTGCGTCGCGGCCACGTCACGCAGCCGGCCGAGGACGTCCCAGTCCCGCTCGTGCTCCAGGGTCAGCAGCACCACGCCGCGCTGGACCTGCCGTACCCAGGCCAGCACCTCCGCCGGAGCCTCGACGCGATGACCCGCCGCGGACAGGACTGCGGCGACCCCCTCGCGGTACATGGGCAGGGGGTCGACGACCGCGACATGGAGGGCCACCGGTGGCAGGAATTCCCTTCTCGACGGCTGTCGCGGTCGCTCATGGCCGGTGGACGCGCGACGGCCCGGCGCGAACGCGCTTCAGCCTGGATATCAGCCCTGTCAATGGCCCGGGACCGGCGACGCGGTCCGGCGGCTTCGCGCGGCCCGGTGTCAGGTTCCTGCCGGTGATTGTTCGTGGACCCGCCCCCGAGGCGCTTCCTACCGTCGAGGGCACCCCACGCTAGGAGGTCTTCATGGACGACACCGGCGCGCCGACATTCCACTTCATCGTGACCGATCAGCCGACCGCCCATCGCGCGCTCAGGGTGCGCTACTCCAAGGGCCGGCTTCCGGATCTGCCGAGGGGCGCCGTGCCGACGATCCGGGAGATCGCGAACGAGGACGCGAGGCGGACCCCGGAGGAGGTCGCGGCCGCGTTCGGGAAACGGGAGCCCGAGATGGTCAGGGACATCGGGCGCAAGGTGCTGGTGCACCTGGTCGAGCTGGTGACCGGCAGGCAGGCGAACTGACGCGGCGCTCCCGCCCGCGCCACCGGCGGGTGCCGGGGCGCGGGCGGGGCGGTCGGCTGCCTCGCGAACCACGGAAGCGGGCCCGCCGGGGTGTCCGACAGCAGGCTGGACGGACCCGGACGAACTCGTCTGGCCCACTAGGGCGGCGTGAGCGAGGCGGTCAGGTGGTGGCGGAAGCGGCGGGCCGCCTCGGACACGTACGCGCCCTCCCGCCAGTACAGCCGAAGCACCCGTTCGGCGCCGGGAGCGGCCAGCCGTACGGGCGCGAACGGCGTGCGCGACGCCATCGGCGAGCGGAGATACCACGCGGGCCCGAACCCCACGCCCAGACCGGCGCCGACCATCTCGATGCCCGTGGACGCCTCGTCGATCTCGCAGGCGACCACCAGCTCCAGCCCGGCCTCGGCGAACAGCCGCTCGGCCAGCGTGCGCTGCCAGATCCCCGGCCGGGTGGTGACGACGGGTTCGCCCGCGAGGTCGGCCATGGTCACCTCGCTCCGTCCGGCGAGCCGGTGCCCGAGCGGCACGCCCAGCATGACCTCCTCGCGGACCAGCACCTCATGGCCCAGCCCCGGCCCCTCCAGCTCCTCGGAGGCCAGGCAGAAGTCGACCTGTCCCTCGCTCAGCCGGTCGGCCATGACCTGCGGGGTCGCCTGGAAGAGGCGTACGGCGACGCCGGGATGCTCGGCGATGAAGCTCTTGACCGCCTCGGTGACGGTGAGCAGCGTCTCCGAGGGGGGCCGGCCGAGCTACTCCTTCGGCCTGGCCGCCAACGAACTGCCGTTCGCGGCCTTCTTCTGGCTGCTGCTGCTCCCGACGGCGCTGGCGTTCGCCGAGGGTGACATCCACACGGCGGGCGGCTGGGCCGTCGTCGCCCTGGCCGTCGTGACCACGATCGGGCTCACGGTCATCGCCCGCCGCGCGCTGGGGGAGCGGGCCAGGATCGAGCGCGCCATGACGGAAGGGCTGGGCGCGGGCTGGCGCGCCGCCGCAACCGGCTCGACGTCTACCACCACCGCTCGCGCCCGTCCGGCGCGCCCGTGCTGATCCACCTGCACGGAGGCGGCTACTCCGGGGGCCACAAGAACAGCCAGTCGCTGCCGTTGCTCTACCGGTTCGCCTCCCAGGGGTGGGTGTGCGTCAGCGCCAACTACCGGCTACGGCCCCAGGCCCAGCACCCGGACCACCTGATCGACCTCAAGAAGATCATCGCCTGGGTACGCGAGCACGCCCACGAGTACGGCGCCGACCCGTCCACGCTGTTCGTCGCGGGCAGTTCGCCGGGCGGGCACATGGCGGCGCTGGCCGCGCTCACCCCCAACGACCCCGCCTTCCAGCCGGGCTTCGAGCACGCCGACACCTCCGTGACCGGCGCCGTCTATCTGAACGGCTGGTACGGCCCCTACTTCGGACAGGGGCCCGAGTCCTCGCCGCCGGCCCACATCACCGCCGACGCACCGCCGTTCCTGGTGGCCCACGGCGACCTGGACCCGCTGGTGCCCGTGGCGGACGCCCGGCACTTCGCCGACCGCCTGCGCCGGACGTCGGCGTCCCCCGTCGTGTACGCCGAGCTGCGCGGCGGCAACCACGCCTTCGACCTGTACCACTCGGTCCGCTTCGAGGCGGTCGTCGACGCGGTCGAGGGCTTCACCGCCTGGGTGAGATCGAGGGAGCGGGTGGCCGGCCTCATTCGGGAGTCTGCTCCAGCAGGCCCCGGGCCAGCCGGCGAACGGCGTCGCCCAGCTCGCGCGGCGACCGGATCGTGAACGGGAAGCCGAGCCCGGCGAGCATGGCGGCCATGCCGTCCAGCGACTCGGCGCGCATCCGCAGGAGGGTCCCGTCCGGGGCGCCGGTGAGCGTGGCCACCGACGGCGGGATGCGACGGGCCGCCTCGGCCAGGGGGACGTGCAGAAGGACCTCGACCGCGTGCGCGTACGGCACCCGCGCCAGCGACGCGGTGACCTGCCGCACCGGGTCGGACTCCTCGGGGATCTCATAGGACGCCGTCCCGGGGACGACGGACGAGATCCGGTCGAGGCGGAAGGTGCGGATCTCGCCGGACAGGTGGTCGAGGCCGGTGACGTACCAGCGGCCGGAGTGGAGGACCAGGCCGTGGCCGTCCAGTTCGCGTTCGGTTCGTGAGCCCTTCCAGGAGCGATAGGCCAGCGTGACCCGGCGGCGGTCGCGGATCGCGGCGGCCAGGGTCAGCACGGCCCGGCTCGCGGGCGTCGGCGTCGCGCGCTCGGCGAGGGTGAAGTCCAGGGTCTCCTCCAGCGCGCCGGCCTGCTCCCGCAGCGTGGCCGGCAGCACCCGCCGGATCTTGGCCAGGGCGGCTTCGGTGGCCTCGGCGGCCAGGCCCAGGCGGCGTCCGGCGAGCAGGCCGAGGACCACGGCGGTGGCCTCGTCGTCGGTGAGCATCAGCGGCGGCAGCTTGTAGCCGGGCATCAGCCGGTAGCCGCCGTAGCGGCCGCGCTCGGCGGCGACCGGGATGCCCAGGTCGGCGAGCCGGGCGGCGTAGCGCCGGACGGTCCGCTCGTCCACGCCGAGCCGCTGCGCCAGGTCCCTGCCGCCCAGGACGTGGTGCGCCTGGAGGAGTTCGAGCATCGCCAGCATCCGGGTCGCCGGATATGACACAGGTCACCCACTTTATCCGGGCGGATTCTGTCCGCTTTCGGTTCTAGCGTAGCGACATCGGCTCACTGGAAGGACGAAGAGATGGCGAACTACGTACTGGTGCCCGGACTCTGGCTCGGCGCCTGGGCCTGGGACCAGGTGGCGGAGAGGCTGCGCGCCGCCGGGCACCGGGTGCGGGCGGTCACGCTGACGGGGGTGGCCGAGCGGGCCGCGGAGCTGTCGCCGGAGGTCGGCGTGGAGACGCATGTCGCCGACATCCTCGCCGCGATGGACGGATGGGAGGAGGTCGTCCTGGTCGGGCACAGCGGCGCGAACGTCCCGGTGACCGCGGTCGCCGACCGGCACCCCGAGCGGATCGCCCGGATCGTGTACGTCGACACCGCGTCGCTGCCGTCCGGCGTGGCGGTGATCGACTTCAACGACGAGGTCACCCAGAAGGCCTGGCGCGCCCAGGTCGGCGACGGTTACGCGCTCGACGTGCCCGCCTACGAGCAGGGGGCGGGCAGGTTCGGCGGACTGACCGAGGAGGACTGGGAGCGCGTCCGCGAGAGGGCGACGCCGCACCCGTGGGGCGCGGTCACCCAGCCGATCGAACGGCCTCAGGACATCCCGGCGACGCCGAAGACCATGGTCGCCTCGACGATGCCGGTGGCGCTGATCCACGAGCTGATCGCCTCGGGGAACCCGGCGTTCGCCCCGCTCGGCACGCCCGAATGGACCTTCGTCGAGCTGCCGACCGGCCACTGGCCGATGTTCTCGCGCCCGGACGACCTCGCCGCGCTGCTCTGACGACCCGGCCGGTCCGCCGGGTGCGGCCTGGTCAGCGCCGCGTCCCCCGGACGGGGTCCGGCTCGGCCGGAGGGGAGGTGCCGTCCAGGTAGGCGAGCACGGCCCGGACGCGGCGGTGGCCGGAGTCGTCCGGGGCCAGGCCGAGCTTGGCGAAGACGTTGCCGATGTGCTTGTGGACGGCGTTGTCGGAGATGCGCATCCGCTCGGCGATGGTGGCGTTGTCGTGCCCCTGCGCCATGAGCGCCAGGGACTCCCGCTCGCGGGCGGTGAGGGCGGCGAGGGGGTCGTCGGGGCGGCGGGCGAAGAGCTGGGCGATCACCTCGGGGTCCATGGCGGTGCCGCCGGCCGCGACGCGGCGCAGGGCGTCGACGAACTCGGCCACCCGGCCGATCCGGTCCTTGAGCAGGTAGCCGATGCCGCCGCGGCCGTCGGAGAGCAGCTCGCCGGCGTACTCGCGCTCGACGTACTGCGAGAGCACCAGGATCGGCAGCGCGCCGTGCTCGCGGCGGGCCCGCAGCGCGGCGTGGATCCCCTCGTCGCGGAACGACGGCGGCAGCCGCACGTCCACGATGGCGATGTCGGGGCGGTGTTCGGCGACGGCGTCGAGGAACGCCTCCCCGTCGCCGACGACCGCCACGACCTCGCAGCCCTTCGCCGCCAGCAGCAGCTTCAGCCCGCTGGACAGCAGAACGTTGTCCTCGGCGATCACGACCCGCACGGAACCTCCTGAAACGATCACAATGCGCACGGCATCCGGACGGCGAGCGTGGTGGGGCCGCCCGCGGGGCTGTCGAGGCGGACCACGCCGTCGAGGGCGGCGACCCGCCGGCGGATCCCGGGGATCCCGGTGCCGCGCGCCTCGTCGGCGCCGCCCTTCCCGTCGTCGGTGACCTCGATGGACAGCACGTCGCCGGACCGCTCGACCCGCAGGGCCGCCCGGGTGGCGGCGGCGTGCTTGGCCACGTTCGTCAGCGCCTCGGCGATCACGTAGTAGGCCACCGTCTCCACGGACGCCGGGAGCACGCCCAGCTCGGCGAGCTCGATGTGGACCGGCACGCCCGACCGGGCGGCCAGCGCCGTCAGCGCGCCGTCGAGCCCGCGGTCGGCCAGGATCGGCGGGTAGATCGTCTGGAGCACCGTGCGCAGTTCGGCCATCGCCTCCTCGGCCGTCTCGTGCGCCTGCCGGAGCAGCGCCGCGACCGTCTCCGGGTCGTCGGCGAGCGACTCCCGGGCCAGGCCCAGATGCATGGCGATGGTCACCAGGCGCGCCTGCGTCCCGTCGTGGAGATCGCGTTCGATGCGCTGGAGCTCCGCGCCGTGGGCGTCGACCACGCCGACGCGGCTCCTGGTCAGCACGTCGACCCGCTCGGTGAGCCGTTCGCGGGCCGACGGCGTGAGCAGCGCCAGGCACAGCCGGGCGTGCAGCCGCGCCAGCACCGGCAGCCCCCACCAGGCCGCCGCGCCGAGGACGGCGATCTGCGTGGCGCCCCCGACCAGCGCGGTCACCCAGTCGCCCACCTGGACGTCGTAGAAGGAGAACAACGTGGGCCGCACGCCGACGGGGAACGCCCACCACAGGGACATCGCCACCGCGGCGACCACGATGTTGCCCAGGCACAGCAGGGCGGCCAGCCCGAGCGGGAACCCGGCGGCGACGTGCGCGAGGGCCCAGGGGAGATCCCGCCGCCCGCCCGGCCGCCCGTCGGCCGGGACGCCGAGCAGCCCGCCGGCCCGCCGGCGGTGCCAGGCCGCCCAGCCCCGCCCGGCCGCCGGCGCGAGCAGCACCGGCAGGGCGAGCGCCGTGGCCACGGCGGTGGCCAGCGTGCCCAGCAGGTAGATCGAGCCGGAGAACGCACGGTCACGCATGCGCACCTCCTCACGACTCCGTACGGATCCCAGTATTTGTCACCATGTCCCGCCGGACACTACAGCGGGCTGTACCAAGGCGCGTGCGGCCGGCTGTATCGTGCCGGGCCTGCGGCCGCAATAGCGTCCCCGGCCATGAAACCGACACGTGCGAGACGCCTGGTCCCGGCCGCCGCCCTGACCGCCTTGATCGCCCTGTCCGCCTTCGCGCCCCCGGCCGGCGCCGACGCCGTCGCGCCCCCGTCGCTCGACTGGAAGCCGTGCGCCCAGGGCTCCGACGACGCCGTGGGCAAGGAGCTCGACCGGGCGGGCGCACGCTGCGCGACGCTCACCGTCCCGCTCGACCACTCCAGGCCGGGCGGCCGCACGATCGAACTCGCGCTGTCCCGCATCCCCGCCGCCGACCGCGCCCACCGCATCGGCACTCTGGTGCTCAACAGCGGCGGCCCCGGCGAGAGCACGCTGGACATGCCCCTGCGGACCCGCGCGGCCATGAAGGACGTCGCCGCCCGGTACGACATCGTCGGGCTGGACCCGCGTTTCGTCGGGCGCAGCACGCCGCTCGACTGCGGCTGGCCCATCGGCCTGTGGGTCCGCTCGGCCGGCGCGACCCGCGCCCGGTTCGATCACCAGGTGGCGGTGCAGCGCGACCTGGCCGAGCGCTGCGCCGAGCGTCACGCCGACGTGCTCCCGTACGCCAACACCCGCGACACGGCCCGCGACCTCGACCTCGTGCGCCGCGCCCTCGGGGAGCGCCGGATCTCCTTCCTCGGCTACTCCTACGGCAGTTACCTGGGCGCGGTCTACACCCAGCTGTTCCCCGGCCGCACCGACCGCGTGGTCCTGGACAGCGCGGGCGACCCGGACAAGTGGGGCCCCAGGGCGATGCGGGGCAGCGAGGACGAGGCGGACCGCGCGCTGCGCGGCTGGGCGTCCTGGGCCGCCGCCCGTCACGGCGCCTACGGCCTCGGCGCCACCACCGCCGGTGTGCTCGCCACCGTGGACACGATCGTCGCCGCCGCCGAGGACGGCCCGCTGCGCGTCGGCCGGTACGAGGTGGACGACCAGGCGGTCCCGTACATCCTGTCCGTCGGCTCCGCCAACGACCGCCCGGAGGCCCGCGCCGAGTTCGCCGCCACCGTCCGGACCCTGAACGAGGCCGCGCACGGCCGCCCGGCCGAACCGGGCGCCGAACTCGCCGGCTTCCTCGCGTTCGTCCTGACCGGCGTCGGCTCCCCGCTCGCCGGTCCGGCCGCCGCCATCACCTGCGGCGACCGGGCCGCGCCGCGCGACCCCGACGTCTACTGGGACGACGTCCAGCGCAGCCGTGTGCGCCACCCGCTCTTCGGCCCGGTCAAGAACAACATCTGGCCCTGCGCGTTCTGGCCGACGCGGCCGCGAGAGCGCCTCACGCGCGTCGCCAACGCCACCCCCGCGCTGATCGTGTCCGCCACCGGCGACACCGCCACCACCTACCAGGGCAGCAAGGCCATGCACCGGGCGCTGACCGGCTCCCGCCTGCTCACCCTGCGCGGCGTCACCGCCCACGGCATCTACGGCGAGTACGGCGACGCCTGCGTGGACGCCAAGGTCAACGCCTACCTGGCCACCGGCGCCCTCCCCGCCACCGACCAGACCTGCCGCCCCTGACCCGCCCGCCGCCGTCACACGCGTCGGCGCCGACCGCCGCGCACCCGCACGGCGATCGGCGCCCTGTGGTCCGCCGTCTCGCTAGCGGCCTCTCACCCGTACCTCTGCCAGGGCCAGGGGGTTGGTGGCCGAGGAGAGCTGGATGCGCACGTGCCGCCCGGTCGTGCCGGCGGGCAGCCTGATCGTGCTGGGCCGCCCGGCCTGCTCCTGCACGTGCACGGCGGTCACGCCCGGTGTCGTGCGGGCCGCTTCCAGACCGTCCGCGGTGATCGGCCGCTCGGAGGACATCACCCAGTAGTCCCGCAGCCGGTCGGCGCAGCAGTCGGTGCGGTTCCAGATCTCGACGCTGTCCAGGTCGGCCGAGGCTCCCAGATCGACCTGCCACCAGGCTTCCTTGGCCGGTTCCGCGGTGTGGGTGACCGAACCGCTCCAGAAGCTCCCGTCGGTGTTGCCGTCCACGGCCCGCGAGGCCGGGGCGTCGTAGCCGGTGCTCTGCTGGGTGGCCGGCTTGCCCTCGGCCAGGTTGGGCAGGACCACCGAGACGGGCATCGAGTACGGCGCGCGGAGGCGTCCGGACTTGAGCGTCGCCTGGATCGCCAGCGCCGCGGGCTGGGCACCGGCCGGCACGGTCACGGTGACGGGCACCTCGGCGCTCGCCCCGGCCGCCAGGTGGCCGATCCGGCTGGTCGCCGGGGTCACCGTCCAGCCCTCGGGCGCGGTGAGGGCCAGCGAGGCCGCGCGCAGGGTCGTGGCGCCGGGGTTGGTGACGGTCACCTTGCCGGTGACGGTCTCACCGGCCTGCACCTGCTCGGGCAGGTCGGTGCCGAAGCGCGGCAGGGCCGACACGCCGGGCGTCTCGATCTTGAAGGAGTAGGCGTACTGCCCGGTCTCGGCGGGGGTGGTGACGACCACCCGGCCCTGCTCGTCGCGCTGCCACGGCAGCGGGCCGCCGTCGGAGCCGAGCAGCGTGATCCGCGTTCCGGGGCCCGCCGGGACGTCCGCGCCCAGGGTGAGCTGCTCACCCGGCCACTTCAGCGCGGTCGCGTAGAGCACGCCGTCCTTGACGGTGTACCGGAGGTCGTCCGGGCCGCCCTTCTCCTCGGCCCGGTTCCAGTACGTGGTGCCGTACATGGCCTCGCCGTTGACCTTCAGCCAGGAGCCCATGTCCAGCAGCCGTTCGCGCTGCACCTCGGGGATGGTGCCGTCGGCCTTCGGGCCCACGTCCAGCAGCAGGTTGCCGTTCTTGCTGACGATGTCCACGAAGGAGTCCACGAGCTGGTCGGAGGTCAGGTAGTCCTCGATGGGCTCGTTCTGGTTGTAGCCGTAGGAGTGGGCGATGCCGCGGCTGGACTCCCACTTGACGGGGTCGATGTCCGGCTTGACGGAGTACTCGGGCGTCTGGAAGTCCAGCTCGTGGCTCTCCAGCGCGCCGCTCTCGATCTTGCACCGGTTGGCGACCGCCACCTCCTTGCCCTTCTTGGCCGCCTGGTTGTAGTAGTCGGCGATCACCCCCGCGGTCTGCCACTGGGCGGCCGAACGGTCCCACTGGCCGTCGCACCACAGGATGTCGGGGTCGTAGCCGTCGATCAGCTCGCGCATCTGCGGGAGCATGTAGTCCTTGACGTAGTCGCCGCTCTGCGGAGCCCCGGTATACGGCACGGGCTGACCGGTGTACGGGTTGGTCGCCGGCTGACCGGTGAACAGCGGGTTGTACCACTCCATGAGCGAGTAGTAGAAGCCCGCGCGCAGCTTCCCGTCGGCGCGGGCCGCGGTGAACAGCTCCTTGGCCAGGTCCCGCTTCGGGCCCATCGCCATCGTGTCGCGCTCGCTCACCTTGCTGTCCCACAGGGCGACGCCCTCGTGGTGCTTGGAGGTGAGGACGAAGTACTTGGCCCCGGCGTCGTTGAAGAGCTTGACCCAGTCGGCGGCGTCGAACTTCTCCGCCTTCCACTGCTCGGCGAAGCGGTCGTAGGAGAAGTCCTGGCCGTAGGTGTCCCGGTGGTAGCTGTTGGTCGCGTTGCCGGGGGAGTTCATGTAGTACCAGTACCACTCGGCGTAACTGCCGCGCGGGCCCCAGGCCGGGACGGAGTACGCCCCCCAGTGGAGGAAGATGCCGAACTTGTCGTTGTTGAACCATTTGGGGGTCGGATGACTGTTCAACGATTCGACGGTCGGCTCATAAGGGCCGTCTGTCGCTGCCTGGGCGGGAGCAGGCAGACATCCGATGATGCTGAGCATGGAGACGGCGAGAAGTCGACGTAAGCGGGCCATGGCCACTCCAAAGCGGGGGAGAGATTGGAGGAAACGTAGCCCGATCTCCGTGACATCGGCAAGAGCTGTGCGCAGATTCATCCGATGTCTGTCCTGAAGGGCGAGACGGCGTCACGCCCCGGCACCGCCCGGCGCCGTGGTCCACCGCCACGGCGGGACGTCGGTGCTGGACAGCGTCTGCCCGCCGGAGGCCACCGCGTAGAGCTGCTCCAGGACGGTGTTGGCGGCCAGCCCGGCCGCGCCGGTGATCGACCCGCGTTCCTTCAGTGTCGAGGGCACGATCGGCGGCGCCGGCCGTACCGTGCACAGGGCCTCGACGTGCCGGCGGAGCGGCTCCAGGAAGGTGTCGCCGGCACGCGCGTTGCCGCCGCCGACCACGACGATCTCGGGGTCGATCGCGAGCACGAGCGCGGCGATGCCGATCGCGATCTCCCCGCTGAACCGGTCGACCGCCTGGACGGCCGGAGCCTCGCCGTCGGCCGCGGCGGCGAACACCTCCTCGCGGTTGAGCCGCCGTCCGTCGGCGAGCCGCACGTCGTGCAGGAACTCCTGGGCGTGCTCCCAGCCGAGGTGCGGCAGCGCGCCGATCTCGCCGGCCGCGCCGTTCGCGCCGCGGACGACCATGCCGTTCAGGACGAGCCCCGCCCCCGTGCGGTTGCCCGAGTGCACGTAGATCGTCGAGGTCGCGTCGGTGGCGCTGCCCTTCCACGCCTCGGCGAACGCGGCCAGGTTCGAGTCGTTCTCCACCGCGATCGGGCACTCGAAGTGCGGTTCCAGCGCCGCGCGCACGCTGAAGCCGGCCCAGCCCGCCGCCCCCTTGGTGATGACGTCCTGGTAGACCACGGCGGGCACGGCCGCGCCGATCGCCCAGACCTCGGCCCGCCCGCGCCCCTGCTCGGCGAGCAGGCGGTCGACGACCCGCACGGCGGCGGCGACGAGATCGCCGGGGGCCTGCGAGACGGACGAGGCGACCGCCCCCGCGGCCAGCACCTCGCCGTTCAGGTCGGCGATCTCGGCCCTGGTGGTGTGCTGGCCGAGGTCGATGCCGACCACGACCGCCGCCTCGGCCCGGAAGCGGTAGCGGCTGGCCGGCCGACCGGCGCCGGTCGGGGCCAGCGGCTCGACCGGGACGGCCCAGCCGAGCGTGACGAGGTTGGCGACGACGGAGTCCGCGGCGGTCTTCGAGAGCCCCGTGGCCTGGGCGACCATGGGGATGGTGAGCGGCTCCCGCCGGATCGCCTCGATCACGGCCAGGGAGTTCAGGCGCCGTAGCCGCGACTGGTCTCCGGCGCGGCGCAGCGGGCTCTGCTCACGTCCGAACAGCACACTCATCCACAACCCTCTCGATTCCTGCGGCGTCGGGTGACGCACGGAGCACGGGTCAGCCTCTTCCATTAATACAGAAACTGTCTTTATTATTGCGCAGCGCAGTCCCGCCTCGCGTCGCACGGCACCCCGTAGACGCCTGCCCCCAGAAGGGAACAGCAATGCGCAACAGCATCCGCGTCACGGCCGTCGTCAGCGCGCTCCTCGTCCTGAGCGCGTGCGGCACGAAGCTCCAAGGCGGCGAGCCCTCCGGCGCCTCGCCGGACTCGAACGCGAAACCCCTGGTCTACTGGGGAAAGTGGGCCAAGGGCACCCCGCAGGCCACGCTCTTCGAGAGCATCATCGCCGACTACGCCAAGGAGACCGGGCGCAAGGTCGACGTGCAGTGGCTCGGCAAGGCCCAGGAAGAGCAGATCAAGAACGCGATCGCGACCGGGGAGGGCCCCGACCTCTTCGACACGGCGATCGACCACACCGCCGAGTTCCGCGCCGCCGGCGCGCTCGGCGACATGGCGGACGTCTTCAAGACCAAGATCCCCGGCGAGAACGCCGCGATCGAGCAGGTCCTGCCGAAGAGCGTGCTGAAGGCGATCAGCGACGACAAGGGCTACGGGTTCGTGCCCCACAGCGTCTTCTCCGTGGGCCTCTGGTACGACGCCGCCCGCTACCCCGACTTCGCCACCACCCCGCCCAAGACCTTCGGGGACTTCCTCGCCGTCGCGGGCAAGGAGAAGGCCGCGGGCCGCCGGCCGATCGCGCTCGACGGCACGGTCAACTCCTACAACGCGTTCTGGCTCTACCAGCTGCTGCTCTCGACGGCGGGCCCCGGCGCGCTGCGGCAGCTCGCCGAGGACCCCGGCGCCTGGGACCGTCCCGAGGTGAAGCGGGCCGCGACCGAGCTCGAATCGCTCGTCGAGGCCGGGCTCTTCCAGCCCGACCACATGGCCACGAAGTTCCCCGACGCGCAGAACGCGTGGGCGGCCGGCGACCACACCTTCAACCTGAACGGCACCTGGCTCGGCAGCGAGACGGCCTCGCTCCGCGCCCCGGCGGTCAAGGCGCGCATCATCTCGTTGCCGCCGGTGGACGCCTCGAAGGGCTCGGCGGTCACGATCGGCGCGCTCGGCTGGGGGATGAACCCGAAGTCGAAGAGCCGGCAGGCGGTCGCGGACTTCCTGGCCTTCGCGATGCAGAAGAAGTACATCGACCGCATCGCGACCGACGCCGACAACATCCCGTCGCGCGCCGACTCCCCGGCCCCCGAGGCCCTCACCTCGATCCAGGAGTCGATCCGCACCGCGACGGCGGTCAGCCTCGACTTCGACGGCGTCGCCACCGTGGCGCCCAAGTGGTTCAACGACGTCTTCCTCCCGCTCGACGACAAGCTCGTCGGCGGCTCGATCGACGCCGCCAAGTTCCTGGCCGAGGGCAAGGCGCAGACCGCCGAGCTGGGCGAATAGTGGTCGCGGACACCATGGCGCGGCCCAAGGCACGCCGAGGGCGGGCGGCGGCCGACGGCGGCGCCCTGCACGTCGAGCGCCGCCGGCTGTACCTCCCGTTGCTGCTGCCGGCACTGATCGCCTACCTGCTCTTCTTCGTCGTGCCGTCGGTCTTCGGCGTCGTGCTCAGTTTCGCCGAGTGGTCGGGGCTGGGCACCGAGTTCTCCTGGGTCGGCCTCGCCAATTACGCCGAACTCCTGTCGAGCCGGATGTTCCTGTCGTCGTTCCTGAACACCGTCCTGCTGACGCTGATCGTCGGGGCGGCGCTCTTCCTCGTCGCGGTCGCCGCGATGGTCGCGCTGCGCACCGCTCGCGCCGGCGCCTTCATCCGGTCGGCCGTCTTCCTGCCGTTCATGATCTCACCGATCGCCGTCGGTCTCGCGGTCTCGTTCCTGTTCAACCCGAAGGGCATGGTGAACAGCGTCCTCGGACTGGCCGGCCTGGACGCGCTGCGCCAGCCCTGGCTCGGGCCCGAGCTCATCTTCCGGGTGATCACGGCCGGGGTCGTGTGGAGCGCGGCCGGCTTCTACGTCGTCCTGGTGATGTCCGCGGTGGACGGGATCCCCCCGAGCCTGTACGAGGTGGCCCGCATCGAAGGCGCCGGCCTGATCCAGCAGTTCAGGTACGTCACCCTGCCGCTGACCCGGGACATGATCGCGATCGCCGCGGCCCTCTGGGCGATCGCCGGCATCAAGACGTTCGAGATCGTCATCGCCTTCGTCGGCACGGCGGGCACCCCTCCGCCGGAGGCCAGGACCCTCGCCGTCGAGCAGTACCTGCGGGTCACGGGCGGACGCGTCGGCGGCATGGCGCAGCTCGGCGAGGCGGCCGCCATCGGGGTGGTCATGACGGCCATCACCGTCGGGCTGATCGTGCTGTCCCGCCGCATCCAGCGGCGCGACCGGCTGGAGTGGTCATGACCGGCTCCGCCCGACGCCCGGCCGACGTCTTCGGCGCCTCGCTGATCGTGCTCATCAGGGCCGGTCTCTGGCTGTGGGTGCTCTTCAACGTCGCCATGGTCGTCTGGGTCATGCTGAACTCGGTCAAGACCTCACGGTCGATCTTCGCGAACCCCGTGGGGATGCCCGACACCTGGATGTGGGAGAACTTCGCCACCGCCTGGTCGGACTCGGGGCTCGGGGCCGCCGCGCTCAACTCGGTGGTCCTGGTGACCGTCTCGGTGGCGCTCATCATGGGGCTCAGCATCCCGGCGGCCTACGCGGTGGCGCGGCTGGGCGGCCGGTCGAGCGGGCCGGTCGCGACGTTCTTCGCCGTCGGCATGAGCATCCCGTTCCAGGCGTTCGCCGTGCCCATGGTGCTCATCGGCGTCGGCCTGTCGAGGTTCATGATCGACTGGGTGACGGGGGCGTGGGATCCACGCGTCACCGTCGCGCTCTTCTACGTCGTGCTGAGCCTGCCGTTCAGCGTCTTCGTGCTCATCGGCTACTTCCGGTCGCTGCCCGGCGAGCTGGAGGAGGCCGCGGCCCTGGACGGCGCGACGCCGTTCAGGACCTTCTGGCGGATCATGGTCCCGCTCGCCAGGCCCGGCATCACGACCGTGGCCGTGCTGAACGTGCTGAGCCTGTGGAACGAGACCGTGATCGTGCTGATGCTGGTGCCCAACCAGCGCATGCAGACGCTGAACGTCGCGCTGCTCAACTTCTACTCCAACATGCAATACACCTCGAACTGGGGCGGGCTCTTCGCCGGCGTCGTCATCGTCGTGCTCCCCATGATCGTGATCTACCTCTGGTTCGGCCGCCGCATCGTCAACGGCATGACGCAAGGCATCGGCAAATGACTGACAATCGCGCGGAAACGGATGGTCACCCCATGCACGGAACGGTCGGACTCATCGGCGCGGGCGGCATCGCCAACGCGCATCTGCCGGCCTGGCTCGACCTCGGCTACGACGTCGTGGTCTTCTCCGTCGCCGACGACGCGGAGCGGCTCATCGCCCGGCACGGCGGCGGGCGGTCCGTGGCCGGCCTGGAGGAACTGCTCGGCGCGGCCGACGTCGTCGACATCTGCACGCCGACGCACACCCACCGTGAACTGGCGCTCGCCGCCCTTGAGCACGGCCTCCCGACGGTGTGCGAGAAACCTCTGACCCGCACACTCGGGGAGGCGGAGGACCTCGTCGCGCGGTTCGCCGCGGCCGGGGTGCCGCTCTTCCCCGCCCACGTCGTCCGGTACTTCGCCGAGTACGAGGAGCTGTGGCGCGCGGTGACGCGCGGCGACGTGGGCCGCGTCGGCGTGCAACGCCACACCCGCCAGGGACGCAGCCCGCAGAGCGGCTGGTATCTCGACGAGCACCGCTCGGGCGGCGTGCTCCTCGACCTCATGATCCACGACATCGACGTCGCCCGCTGGATCGGCGGCGACGTCGAGCGGGTGTTCGCCCGGACGAACGTCGTGGACGGCAGCCAGAGCACGCAGGCGTTCCTGACGCATGCCGGGGGCGGAATCTCGGTGCTCACCGCCACCTGGACCACCGCTCCGATCGAGTTCCGGACGCAGTTCGAGGTCGCGGGGTCCGACGGCGTCCTGCACGGCGACTCCGCCGAGCGCCGCGCCTTCCGCTACGAGGGGCGTGCCGAGCCCGGCGCGGACCTCCTTCCCGATTTCTCCCCGCTCACCAGCCCCTATCGCGCCGAACTGGCGGATTTCATGCGGTCCATCGCGACCGGCGCAGCGCCGAGGGTCACCGCCCTCGACGGCCTTGAGGCCATGCGCATCGCCGACGCCGTGGCCCGCTCGGCCGCCGCCGGCCTGCCCGTCGACCTTCAGCCCACCAAGGAAGAGGTTTCTGCCGCATGAGGATCGGAATCCTCTCCTTCGCCCACCTGCACGCGACCGAGTACGCCGCCGCGCTGCGCCGTGCCGGCGACGTCGAGATCGCGGCGTGCGACGCCGGCCACGCCGACCGCCCCTCGGGGGAGCTCGGCGGCCGTGCGCTCGCCGACGAGCTCGGCATCGGCTGGTTCGAGACCGAGGAGGACCTCTGGGCCTGGCGGCCGGACGGCGTGGTGATCTGCGCCGAGAACGTCAGGCACCGCGAGCTCGCGGTCCGCGCCGCCGCCGAGGGCGTGCACGTGCTGTGCGAGAAGCCGCTGGCGACGTCGCTCGCGGACGCGGCCGAGATGCTCGGCGCCGCCCGCGCCGCGGGCACCGTGCTGATGACGGCGTTCCCGGTCAGGTTCGCCCCCGCCTACGCCGAACTGCGCGCGGCGGTACGACACGGCGACCTCGGCCGGATCGTCTCCATCGCGGCCACGAACTGCGGCGGCGTACCCACCACCCGGGACTGGTTCGTCGACCCGGCGCGCAGCGGCGGAGGCGCCCTGACCGACCACGTCGTGCACGTGGCCGACCTGCTCGCCGACCTCCTGGACGAGGACCCCGTCGAGGTGTACGCCATCGCCAACACGATCCCGAACCCGGGGCAGAACGGCGCCGCCGCACCGGTCGAGACCGCCGGGCTCGTCTCCCTGCTCTACCGCGACGGCGCCATCGCGTCGATCGACTGCTCCTGGTCGCGCCCGCCCGGCCGGCCCAACGCCGGCGACCTGGTCACGCTGACCGTCGTCGGCACCGAGGGTGTGGCCGAGATCGCGCCCTTCGCCGGCGTCCTGACCGGCTGGAACAGCCGCGGCGCGGTCGCCGCCGGGTACGGCGCGCCGCTGGACGACCTGCTGATCCGCGCCTTCCTCGACGCGGTGCGCACCGGCGAGGCCCGCCAGCCGGACGCGAGGGCGGGCTACCGCACCGTCGCGCTGGTCGAGGCGGCGTACCGGTCGCTGACCGAGACGGCCCCCGTGCGCCTTGAGATGGAGAACCGATGAGCAGCCGCCTGCTCGGCGCCGCCCTGTCCGTAGTGGTCGCCGCGGCCCTGGCCGTCGTGCCCGGTCACGCCGCCGCCGCGACGGTCGCCGAGACCCCGGCCCCCCGCACGACGGTCACCTTCACCGACACCCACGAGGTGCTGCACGGCAACCCGTACACCGGCACCGCCTTCGACATCAACTCGCCCAAGCCCGCGGGCCAACGCGGCTGGGTCTTCGCCGACGACCCCGCGATCACCGCGTTCATCGACGGCAAGGAGAAGATCCCGGACGAGGCGGACGTCGTACGGCTCCAGATCGCGTGGGCCGACTTCGAGCCCGACGACGACGCCTTCACCTGGGACCGCCTGGACGCGTTCATGAAGCGCATCGTCGAGCAGGGCAAGACCGTGGAGTTCCAGCTCCTCATGTCCGAGGCGCCGGACATCGAGAACGACCCGAGCGTCTTCGCCTACGAGTACCCGCCCGCCTGGCTCTTCGACAAGCTCGGCGCGGGGTTCCGGCTCGCGCCGTACAACACGGTCTACAAGTCGCGGCAGCCGATCTACCACGACCCGATCTACCTCGCCGAGCTCAAGGAGGCGGTCGGCGCCTTCGCGGCCCGCTACGACACGAACCCGGGGATGGCCTGGGTCGACCTGCGCGCCTTCGCGCTGTTCGGCGAGTGGTCCGGCTGGAACGACGCGATGAACTTCCCCTGGCCCGACAACGCCACCCGCTCGAAGACGCTGCGCGCGATCATCGACATCTACGCCGACGCCTTCACCCGGACGATGGTCATGATGCCGAACCCCGGCGCGGACGTCGTCGCGACCGACCCCGACGCCGACACCCAGGCCAAGCGGTACGTCGCGTTCGGCTACGACCAGGCCGCCCGCAACGAGAACTGGGGCCTGCGGTCCGACACGGTGAACAGCGCGTTCCCGTGGATGCAGTACGGCACCGGCAGCGAGAGCGTGTGGATCAACCGCAAGCTCCGCCGTGACCTCATCCAGGTCTCGGAGGGCGCGGGCTGGGACAGCGGGATCATGCTGAACAACCCGCGGCTCGTCGTCAAGAACGCGCTGGAGGCCTACCACTCGAACCTCCAGGGCATCAACAACACCAGCTTCGCGCAATGGCAGGCGATGAAGGACGCGTACGGCGAGTGGTTCACGACGCTCGGGCGCTACTCCGGCTACCGGTTCGTCATGCCGCGGGCGACGTACGACTCGCAGGTCACGGCCGGTGGCCGGTTCACGCTCGCCCACACCTGGACCAACAACGGCGTCGGCTTCAGCCCGCGCAAGTACCCGCTGGAGGTGCGCTTCACCGACCGTGCCACGGGCGAGGTGGTGTGGCGTGACACCGACGACTCGCTCGACCAGACAAAGTGGTTCAAGGGGGACGTGCGCGAACTGCGCTCGGCGTTCACGCTGCCCGCGGGCGTCCCCGCCGGAACCTACGACGTCGGGGTCGCCATGCTCGGCGCCGACGGCAAGCCGCGCATCGAGCTGGCCATGCCGGACGGCGCCGGCAAGGTGTACCCGATCGGCACGATCAAGGTCGTGCCCGAGGTCACGCGTCCGGCGGCGCTCGCCGGGCCGCTCACCCAGTTCAGGATCGAGAACGAGGACTACACCGAGGCCAAGGGCGCGTACGGCGTCGAGGCGCCGCCCGAGGGCGGCTTCGGCTCGGTCTACCTGGACGAGGCCGGTGAGTGGGCCGAGTACGACAACGTCGTGGTGCCCGCGAGCGGGACCTACCGGGCCGAGTTCCGCGTGTCGTCGGAGCAGGGCAACCGCTTCCGGGTCGAGGTGGACGGCCGGGACGCGCTGGGCACGGTCACCGTGCCGGACTCCGGCGGCTACAACGTCTACCGGACCGTCGAACGCGACCTCACCCTTCCCGAGGGCCGCCACACGATCCGGATCATCCGCGAGGACGGCCGCTGGTTCTTCATGAACTGGATGCGGTTCACCCGCGAGCGGCCCGAGTCGATCACGATCCAGGCCGAGAAGCCCACCGCTCAGGAGGGCGTCTGGCTCGCCGCCGAGGACGCGGTCAGCGACGACGGCACCCCCGGCGTCTCGGTCGTCGACACCGGCGACTGGCTGCGGTACGACGACGTCGAGGTGCCCGCGAGCGGCGACTACCTGCTGCAGTTCCAGTACTCCACGGTCAACGCCGACCCGCTGACGTTCCGGGTCGAGGTCGACGGGACCGACGTGTCGGGCGGGCTGAGCCTGCGCGACACGGGCGGCGTCAACCGTGTCCGGACGGAGGACTTCGTCCTCCCGCTGACCGCCGGCACCCACTCGATCAAGGTGGTGTGGACCGAGGCCCACTCCAACATCGTGTGGAACCGGATGCGCTTCGACCTCCAGGGCGCCGCCGAGCAGACGATCGAGGCGGAGCACTACACCATGCAGTGGAACCTGGGCCAGGAATGGGCCTGGAAGGGGGCCGACACCGGCGTCGTCGTCGGCACGTACCAGGGCGCCGACGGCCCCGTGCGCGCGGTCGGCCACGTGGACGAGGGCGACTACCTGCGCTACGAGAACGTCCTCGCGCCGCACACCGGGCTCTACCGGGTCGCGTTCACCGCCGCGTCCGGGAAGGCCACCTCCTTCCGCTTCGAGGTCGACGGCGACCGGTACCCGGTGCACGTGCCGGACACCGGCGGCGACGGCCACTTCACGACCGTCGGCACCTGGGTGAAGCTCACCGCGGGCGCGCACACGTTCCGGATCGTCGCCGAGGGGACGGGCCTGCTGCTCGACGCGTTCACCGTCACCGCGGGCACCGCCGCGACCAAGGCGCTCGTCGCGACCGGCGCCACCGCGCTCAAGGCCGGCCAGACCGCCACGATCACCACCGAGGCCGTGCACGCCGACGGCAGCCGCACCCCGGTCTCCGACGGCGTCACCTACGTCAGCTCGGACCCGTCGGTCGCCACGGTGGACGCGCACGGCGTGGTGAAGGCGGCGTCCTGGGGATCGACCACCATCACGGCGATCTACGACGGCCTCTCGGACGGCTATTCGCTGACCGTCACCGACCCCGCGCTGCTCCTCACCCACGTCAACGACGACGACCCGCGAGTGACGTACTCCGGCGCCTTCGGCGTGGACCGGGGCCGCGGACTCGGCGACTACGGCGACGACGTGCACTACTCCACCGAGAAGGGGGACTACGCCGAGCTCACCTTCACCGGCACCGGCATCAGCTTCCTCACCGAGCGCTACACCGACATGGGGGTCGTCGACCTCTACGTGGACGGCGAGCTGCGGGCCTCGGCGGACTGCTACGGCCCGGTCCGGCAGGGGCAGCAGCGGGTGTTCCGGGCGAGCGGCCTGAAGCTGGGCGAGCACACGATCCGCGTCGTCAACAGGCAGAGCGCCGCCGACACCGGACGGATCGCCATCGTCGACGCCTTCGTCGTCGAGGTGCCGCGCCCGTGGGCCGACGGCGCCGAGCTCACCGTCACGAAGAAGCAGAACTCGGTGCGGCTCGCCTGGCCCAGGTCGCCGATCGCGACCGGCTACGCCGTCTTCGACGGTGACACCGAGGTCGCCCGCGTCCCGGCGAACAAGACCAAGGCGAAGCTCGCCGCGCTCGCGCCGGGCTCGGCGCACACGCTCACGGTACGTCCGGTGCTGCCGGGCGGCGCCGTGCTGACTTTCGGGCTGACCTCTGAACTGACCGCAGAGGTGACGCCATGACCTCCTTGCGCAAGGGACTGCTCCGGATCGAGGGAGCCGCCGACCCGGTCTCCGGGACGCTGCCGATCCTGACCGGCGTGCCCCCCACCACCGGGGACGGCGTGGGCGTCGACGACGAGATGCGCCGGAACCTGGCCTACGGCCGGCCGCGCTCGCTCCTGCCCTACACCCGCCAGTGGGGGTATGGCCGCGAGCGCGCCGAGCGCGAGCTGCCCACGGTGGTCCTGGAGAACGACCTGCTCACCGCCACGTTCCTGCCGGGGTACGGCGGGCGCCTGTGGTCCCTCGTCCACCGGCCCAGCGGCCGGGAGCTGCTGCACCGCAACCCGATCCTCCAGCCCGCCAACCTCGCCCTGCGGGACGCGTGGGTCGCCGGCGGGGTGGAGTGGAACCTGGGCACGACCGGGCACTGGCCGCTGACCTGCGAGCCGCTGCACGCGGTCCGGGCCACCGCCGCCGACGGGACGCCGGTGCTGCGCATGTTCGAGTTCGAGCGGCTGCGGCGGCTGATCGTGCGGATCGACGCCTGGCTGCCCGCCGGGTCGCCGGTGCTCTACGTGCACGTCTCCCTCCACAACCCCGCCGACCAGGTCACGCCGGTCTACTGGTGGTCCAACATCGCCGTCCCGGAGAGCGCGGGGAGCCGGGTGCTCTGCCCGGCCGAGCGCGCCTTCCACTTCGACTACGTGAGCGATCTGCGGCACGTGGACTTCCCGGGCGCGGACGGCGCGGACGGGGCCGACCGCAGCTACCCGGCGCGGGCCGTCCGGGCGGCCGACTACTTCCTGGACCTGCCCGAGGGGGAGCGCCGCTGGATCGCGGCCCTGGACGAGGCCGGGTCGGGGCTCGTCCAGACCTCCACCGGCAGGTTGCGCGGGCGCAAGCTGTTCTGCTGGGGGGCCACGGCCGGCGGCCGGCAGTGGCAGGAGTGGCTGTCCGGCCCCGGCTCGCCGTACCTGGAGATCCAGGCCGGGCTCGCCAGGACCCAGCTGGAGCACCTGCCGATGCCCGGCGGCGCGACCTGGTCCTGGGTGGAGGCGTACGGCCGGCTCGACGTCGACGCGGCGGCCGCGCACGGGAACTGGCGGGAGGCGTGCGCGGCGACGGCCGAGGCGCTGGAACGGCTCGTCCCTCCCGCCCGGCTGGACGAGGCGCTCGGGGAGGCGGCGTCCTTCGGGCCGCCCGAGGAGTGGCTGGCCGAGGGCTCCGGCTGGGGCGGGCTGGAGGGACTCGACGGCTTCCCGCCGCCGGGCCCCGCACAGGAGCCCTGGGGGCACCTACTGGCCACCGGCCGGCTGCCGGTCTGCGACCCGCCCGCGCCCCCGATCATCGGCCGGCGCTGGAGGGAGGCGCTGGAGGGCAGCGCGGACGACTGGCACGCGTACTACCACCTGGCCCTGATGCGCCTGGCCGACGGTGAGGACGACGCGGCCCGTGACGCCTGCGAGCTGTCCGTCGGCGCGCGGAGGACCCCATGGGCGCTGCGTGTCCTGGCCTTCCTCGCCGCGTCGCCGCAGGAGGCGGCCGACCTGCTGCTCGAAGCCCACCGGCTGCGCCCGGACCTGCGGGAACTGGCCGTCGAGACCCTCGACGCCCTGCTCGTGGCCGGGCGGTGCGAGGCGGCGCTCGCCCTGATCGAGGAGCTGCCCTACCGCGACCACGGCCGGATCCGGCTGGCCGAGGCCAGGGCCGCGCACGCGACCGGCGACGACGACCGCCTGCGCCGCCTGCTGGCGGAGGGCATCCGCGTCGACGACCTGCGCGAGGGCGAGGTCTCCCTCGACCGGCTCTGGCTGGCCGTCCACCCCGGCGAGCCCGTCCCACCCCGGTACGACTTCCGCATGTCCGGATGAGCCTCGGCTGTCAGAAGTAGTCGGCCGGCCAGTGGGCGGCGTTCGCCGCGCCGACCACGGGCGCCGGGTCGCCCAGGACCGCGCGGGCCATCCCCGTGCGGTCCCGCTCCGGGACGACGCTCGCGAACAGGTGCGGCAGGGCCGGGTCGTCCCAGGTCAGCCTGGCCCTGCCGGTGCCGACGCCCCTGGCTTCCGCCTCGGCGGCCAGGGCGGAGAGCACCTCGGGCACGTCCCCGGCGACCTCCAGCACGTCGAGCACGCCGCCCTCCCACCGGACGGCGGCGTACCCGGCGTCCCCGGCCAGCAGTTCGACCGGGTCGCCGTACCAGATCGGCAGCCGGTCGCGCCAGTGCGCCTCGTCCCGCACGGCGGTCAGCGGACGCCGCGCGTTGTGCCGGTCGTACAGGTCACGCAGGAGGGCCGCGTCACCCGCGGCGAGCCCGCGCAACCTCCGCCCGCCCGCGGCGGGCCGGCGCAGCGGGCCGGACACGGTCCGCAGCTCGAAGACGGACCACTCCTTGTAGACCCCGGGCGTGCCGGTGAACAGCAGCGACCAGGCGCAGCCGTCGGCCGCCATCGCCTCGGCCGCCATCGCCAGCAGCCGCCGGACGTGCCCCCGGCCGCGCACCGACGGATGGGCGGCGACGTTGGCCACCCCGCCCACCAGCACCTCGCCGCCCAGGCCGTCGTGGACCCGGCGCGGCAGGTAGTACACGCACGCCGACACGTCGCCGGTCACGAACGTCCTGCCGTACCGGCCGGGGTCGGTCTCGTACAGGGGCACCACGTGCGGGGCGTCGAAGCAGGCGGCCCACAGCGCGTGGAGCGCCTCGCGGTCGCCGGGACGGGCGGTGCGCAGCGGCGTCACCCCATCCTCCCCAGGTGCTCCGGCGTCACCTCGTGCTCCAGCGGGACGCCGCCGGCGTACCGGGAGATCTCCTCGACCACCAGCCTGCCCTGGCGGGCCCGGCCCGAGTCGGTGCCGGCCGCCTGGTGCGGGGTGAGCAGTACGTTCGGCAGCCCGCGGAACGGGTGCCCGACCGGCAGCGGCTCCTCGTCGAAGACGTCGATCGCCGCGTCCAGCCGTCCCGTGCGCAGCTCGGCCAGCAGGGCGGCCTCGTCGACCAGCCACGACCGGGCGGTGTTGACCAGCCCGGCGCCGTCGGGCATCAGCGCCAGCTCCCGCGCCCCGAGCAGGTGGCGCGTCTCCGGCAGCGCCGGGGCGTGCACGGCGACGATCCGGCTGGTGGACAGCAGCTCGTCCAGCTCGACGGCGCCCTCGTGGTACGGGTCGGCCACGGTGACCTCGGCGCCGAGGGCGCGGACCAGGTCGAGGTAGGCGCGGCCGGTCCTGGAGGCGCCGATGACGCCGATCGGGCAGCCGAGGATCTCCCGCCTGGCCGGCGCCCGCTCGGCCTCCTCCCACGGCAGGCCGCCGCGCAGGGCGCGGTCGAAGCGGTGCACCTGGTGCAGCAGCGCCAGCGTGAAGGTCAGCGCCACCTCCGCGACCGACCGCGCCATGCCCGCGCCCGCCTGCGTCACCCGGACGCCGCGCGCCCACAGCTCGCCGGTGACGAACGGCTTGACCGTCGCCCCGGTGTGCGCGACCAGCCGCAGCCCAGGCGCCCGGTCGAGCAGCTCGGCGGTGAGCGGCGGCACCCCCCACGACGTCACCAGCACCTCGGTGCCGGGCAGCGCCTCGGGCAGCGCGCGGTGGTCGTCGATCAGCCGCACGTCCCCCAGGGCGGTCAGGGCGGCGGGATCGGGGAAGAACTGCGCACGCAACCCCGGCGGGACGCTGACCAGGACGCGCACGGGGGAGTCAGGAGAGCCAGGCATCGCGGTGTTCCGCCACGAAGTCGTCGTCGGTCAGCCACGGGTAGGCGGCGCTGACGCGGGTCAGCTCCTCGGCCTGGCCGGGGGACAGGCCCTCGGCGGGGTCGAGGCACCAGGTGCCCGCCAGCAGGCCCTGCCTGCGCAGCACCTCGTGCACGCCGGCGATGCACCCGGCGAAGGCGTTGGCGGCGTCGAAGACGGCGGCGTTGGCGTCGGTGAGCGCCGTGGCCCGGCCCCACCACGGCGCCGGGTCGTCGCGCAGGCCCTCGGCCATCGCCACCGCCGCCCGGGTCCAGACCGCCCACTGGCCGAGCAGCCCGCCGACGAAGCGCGCCCCGCCGGGCAGCTCGGCCAGCAGGTCGCCGATGATGTGGTCGTCGTTGCCCGTGTACAGCGCGACCTGGTCGGCCCGGTCGGAGGCGGCCACCCCGTGCGCCACGTCCAGCGAGCGGTAGCGGTCGAACGCCGCCACCTTCACCGCGACCGTGGACGGCTGGTCGGCCAGCGCCCGCCAGAAGCCGCGCGACAGCACCGGCCCGCCGATGGCCGTCTGCAGGTAGAAGCCGACGACCGGCAGCACCTCGCCCACGGCCGCGGCCCGCGCCAGCAGGTCGCCCTCGGAGGCGCCCGGCACGACCGGCGACAGCAGCACGGCGTCGTACCCGAGGGAGGCGGCCAGCTCGGCCTCGGCCACCGCCTGCGCGGTCGGGCCGCACGCCCCGGCGACGAGCACCGGCGGCTCCCCGGAAGACCGCCGGGCGGACTCACGGCTCACGTCGGCGGCCAGGCGGAGGACCGGCTCCAGCAGCCCCGCCCGGCGGATCTCGAACTGGGTCGTGTGCACGCCCACGGCCAGGCCGCCGGCGCCCGCCGCCAGGTAGTACCGGGTGAGGGCGGCCTGGCGGCGCTCGTCCAGCGTCCGGTCCGCGGTCAGCGCGAGCGGGTGCGCGGGGATGACGGTCCCCGCCCGCAGGCGCGACAGCGCGGCATTCGGCGTGAGCATCAGAATCTCCCGTCTCGTACGGCGAACTTGGTGGGTTTGCCCGACGTCGGCAGGCCGGCGGACAGCCAGGCGGCCTGCCAGTCGACGAGCGTGCCCAGCGGGACGTCCGGGTAGCCGAAGAGCCGGTGACAGAGGGTGGCGTCGTTCAGCAGCGCCGTCGCGGCCTCGGACCCCTCGAAGGACACCGGCGTGCCCAGACGCGCGCCGAAGGCGGCGGCCACCCGGCGCACCGAGGCCGTCTCGGGGCCGGTCAGGTTCAGCGTGAACGGCGTGCCCGACGTGGCGTGGGCGAGCGAGCGCAGCACGACCTCGTTGGCGTAGCCCTGCCAGACCACGTTGACGTGGCCGGTCGTCACGTCCACCGGGGCGCCGGACAGCACCCGCTGCCCGATGTCGGCGAGCACGCCGTACCGCAGGTCCACCGCGTAGTTGAGGCGGACGAGCGTCACGGCCGTGCCGCGGGTGGCGGCCGCGTGCTCGAAGATGCGCTCGCGTCCGAGGCAGCTCATCGCGTACTCGCCCACCGGCCCGACCGGGTCGCCCTCGGCGCTGCCGCCCGACGAGACGGGCACCAGCGGGTAGACGTTGCCCGTGGACAACGCGGCGACGCGCGCGTGGCCGTACCTGTCGGCGACGCGGGCGGGCAGGGCCGCGTTGACGACCCAGGCGAGGTACGGCGCGGCCGACGTGCCGAACTTCGCCCCGACCATGAAGACCACGTCCCCGGCGTCGGGCAGCGTGCCCAGGTCGCCGTCGAGCAGGTCGAAGGGGACGACGTCCACGCCGTGCGCGGCGAGGGCGCCGGCGGCCGCGCGGTCGGACCAGCGGGAGACGGCGAAGACGCGGTCGGCGCCGCGCCCGGCGGCGTCCAGGCCGCGCCGGGCCAGGCGGCACAACGTGGGCCCCATCTTGCCCCCGGCGCCCAGCACGACCAGGTCGCCGGAGCCGGCGGCGAGGTCGGCCACGAGCGACTCGGACGGCCGCGTGAGGCGCTCTTCCAGTTCGTCGACGGAGGTGAACATCAACCCTTGATCCCCGACATCGTGACTCCTTCGGTGAAATAGCGCTGGCCGACCAGGTAGGCGGCGAAGATCGGTACGAACGCGACCGTGGCCCCGGCCAGCACCACGCTGAGCGGCACGTTCTCCGTCTGCAGGGAGGCGATGCCCACGGTCAGGGTGCGCATGTCGGCGCCGCCGCCGATGATGAGCGGCCAGAGCAGGTCGTTCCAGTGCCACAGGAAGACGAAGACGCCCAGCGTGGCCAGGATCGGCTTGCACAGCGGCAGGACGATCCTGATGAAGATCCGCCACTCGGAGGCGCCGTCGAGCCGGGCCGCCTCGAACAGCTCGTCCGGCAGGCCCATGATGAACTGCCGCATGAGGAAGACCGCCTGCGCGTTGGCGAGCGTCGGCAGGATCAGCCCCCAGTAGGTGTCCACCCCGCCCAGCTCGGCGATGAGCATGAAGGTCGGGATGAGCGTCACGTGGTAGGGCACCATGACCATGGCCAGGAACGACCAGAACATGGGCTCGCGGCCGGGGAACCGTTTCTTGGCGAAGGCGTACCCGGCCAGCGAGGCCAGCAGGAGCACGGCCACCACGCTGACCACGGAGTAGATCAGCGTGTTGACCGTCCAGGTGACCAGGTCGCGCCCGCCCAGCACCTCGCCGTAGGCGCCGAAGTCGACGGGCCAGGGCAGCATGCTCTCCGGGAACGTCACGGCCGTGCCCGGCTTCAGCGACAGCACGACCATCGCGTAGAAGGGGAACAGCGTGACCGGCGTGGCGACGGCCAGCAGGACGAACCTGACGACCTTCCCGCCCCTCGTCGGCTCCAGCGCCTTGTACGAGCGATACTTCGTCACTTCGACCTCCCGATGATCAGGCGCTGGATCAGCGCGACCACGAGGGTCATGACGAACAGCGCGACGCCGATGGCGCTGGCGTAGCCGAAGTCGAAGTTCTTGAACGCCTGCTCGTACAGGGCCATGACCAGCGTGAAGCTGCCGTGCGCCGGGCCGCCGCCGGTCATCACGTAGACCAGGTCGAACACCTGGAAGGAGTTGGTCGTCTCGATGACGGCGACGAAGAACAGCGCGGGGCGCAGCTGCGGGGCCACGATGTAGCGGAACCGCTGCCAGGTGGAGGCGCCGTCGGTGAGCGCGGCCTCCTCCAGCTCCCGCGGCAGGTCCTGGAGCCGGGCCAGGACGATCAGCATGCCGTACCCGAACCTGGACCAGACCGAGACGATCACCAGCGCCGGGATGACCAGCGTGGTGGAGGCCAGCCAGGACTGCCCGGTGAGCTTGGTGATCGGCCCCTCGGAGGAGAACAGCCAGGTGAAGACCGTCCCGGCCAGGACCAGGCTGGTGACGACGGGCAGGAAGAAGACCGAGCGGAAGAACGCGGCCCCGCGGAAGGCGCGGCGCACCAGCAGCGCCATGCCCACCGAGGCCGCCATCGAGGCCGGCACGTACAGGATCGTGTAGATCAGCGTGATGCGCAGCGACTCCCAGAAGATGGGGTCGGCGGCCATCCGCCGGTAGTTGTCCACGCCGGTCCACTCCGGGCTGGCGCCGATGGAGGAGTCGAAGAACCCCAGCAGCACCCCGGCGACGGACGGGCCGAACCGGAACAGCAGGAAGAGCAGGAGGCACGGCAGGACGAACAGCAGTCCGGTCCGCGCCTCCCACCGCCTGACGTCGATCGCCGCCATCAGCCACCCAGCAGCGCGTCCGCGGCCTTGGCCGCGTCGGCGAGCGCCTGCTCGGGCGTCTTCTTGCCGATCAGCGCGGCCTGGATCTCGGGAGCCAGGACGCCCATCACGTCACGCGCCTTCTCGTGCAGCGGCCCGGCCGTGGTCAGGTCGAGCGCCTTCTCCACCTCGGCCTGCACCGGGTCGTCCGCGTACAGCGAGCCGGTGGACTTGCGCGGGGAGAAGTAGCCGGAGGCCAGGTCGTAGGCCTTGCTCGGGGCCGCGCCGGTGGCGAAGCCGATCCACTTGCCCGCCGCCTCCTTGTTGTCGGAGGCCTTGAGCAGGGACAGCGAGCCGACGGTGCCGTAGGCGACCTGCTTGGCGTCGGTCAGCGGCGGCAGCACCTTGATGTTCTCCTTGCCCCAGAACGACTCGACGTCGGCGGGGAGCTGCTGCCAGGTGCAGGCCACCTTGTTCTGCGCGGTCCTGGTCTGCTCGAACTTGGGCAGCCCGGTCAGCAGGTCCTTCTCCACGAAGCCGCCGTCGGCCAGGTTCTTCAGGAACGTCAGCGCCTTGACGCCCTCGGGGCCGCCGAAGGCCGCCGACTTGCCGTCAGGGCTGAACACGTCGCCGCCCGCCTGCCACAGCAGCGGGTAGAAGGACTGGTTGAGGGTGGCGGCGGGGTCGGCCCAGTAGTTGGTGACGTCCACGTCCTTGGCCTTGAACTTCGGGGCCAGGGTGAGCACGTCGTTCCAGGTCTTGGGGAACTCGGTGATACCGGCGGCGTCGAAGGCCTTCTGGTTGCAGACCAGCGGGTTGGCCGACATGAGGATCGGCGCGCCCATGACCTTGCCGTCGATGGTGACCGACTTCAGGGCGTTGTCCCGGTAGTCGGCCTTGTCGGCGAGGTAGGCGTCCACCGGCTCCAGCGTCCTGCCGTACTTGGGGAGCTGGTCGGGGATGAGGTAGACCACGTCGGGCGCCTTGTTGCCGGCGATCGCCGTGGACAGCGCCTCGTCGCGCTTGGCCCACGGGTAGATCTCGACCTTGACGTCGATGTTCGGGTTGGCCGCCTCGAACGCCTTGGTCTGCTCGTCCCAGAACGCCTGGTGCTTGGTCTGGTCGGCGATGTTCGGGTAGATCCACATGGTCACGGTCTGCTTCTCGTCGCCTCCGGAGCCGCCGCCGCAGGCGGTCAGGGTGCCGAGGGCGGCCGCAGCGGCGGCCAGCGCGCGCAGTCGCATGATCGTTCCTTCCTAGGATGCCGGCACGGTGACGACCGTGCCGCTGTGCCGGGCCTTCTCGGCGGCGAAGACCGCGAGGTGGCTGTGGAGCGACTCGGTGGGGCCCGAGCGCACGTGTGCGGGGTCGCCGGTGGCCAGCGCGGTGACGAAGGCGTCCATCACGCCGTCGTCCCCGCCGCCGTGGCCGTCGCCGGCGTTCGAGCCGGTCTCGGTGACGTCGCGACGGGTGCTGCGGCCGTCGCGGAAGTCGAGCACCTCGACCGACTCGCCGTCGCCGATCAGCCGCCCGTGGGTGCCGAAGATCTTCGTCTGGCGGTGGGTCTGCTCGGTGAAGGCGGTCATGGTGAACGTCGCGGTCGCCCCGCCGGTCAGCTCCATGGCGAGCACCTGGTGGTCGACCACGTCGTTGTCGCAGGCGTACACGCACCTGCCGTACGGGCCGGTGCGCAGGGCGTCCATGACCTGCTCCTCGTTCTCGCCCAGGACGCTGGTCGGCCAGTCGTAGCCGCGGTTCAGGTACAGCCGCGGCGCCGAGTACGGGCACCCGGGCTCCAGCACGCAGTCGAGGCAGCGGTCGGCGGCCTGCGCCGGTCGCCGCTCGGGCCTGAAGTGGCCGAGCGAACCGAAACTGGCGACCTTCTCGATCCTGAGCCCGGTGACGTAGGCCAGCCAGTCCAGGTCGTGGGAGGACTTGGCCAGCAGCATCGGGCTGGCCAGGCGCTCGCTGCGCCAGGGGCCGCGCACGTAGGAGTGCGCCTGGTGCCACCAGCCGACCGGCTCCAGGTGCTCGACGCTCATGACCTCGCCGAGCACCCCGCTGTCCACGGTCTCCTTCACCAGCGCGGTGTAGGGCGTGTAGCGCAGCACGTGGCAGACGGCGAGCAGCACGCCCGTCCCGCCGACGGCCGACACGATCTCGCGGCACTCCTGCTCGGTCGGCGCCATGGGCTTCTCCAGGAGCAGCGCGTAGCCCGCCCGCGCCAGGGCGATGGCGGGCTCGACGTGCAGGCGGTCCTGGGTGGACAGGACGACGGCGTCGGCCACCCGCTCGCGCAGCAGCTCGCGCCAGTCGCCGAACTCGCGCACCCCGGGCCCGGCCAGCCTGGCCCGGCGGACGGGGTCGGGGTCGGCCACGGCGACCAGCTCCGCCCGGTCGGGGTGGGCGGCGATCCAGGAGGCGTAGGTCTGCCCCCGGTTGCCCGCCCCCGCGACGGCCAGCGTTACTTTACGCACCTAAATCACCAGATTTCCCGAGGTAAGGACCTTCGGCCCGTCGGCCGGCAGCTCCCTGGCGACGCCCTCCTCGACGTTGCCCGTGTGCTGGACCACCTCGAAGGCCTTGATCGACAGGCGGCCGCCGCCGAACTGGCAGCCGGTCGCCGCGTAACGGTTCCTGCCGGAGTCGAGCTGGACGTGGGCTCCGGCGTTCTGGCTCCGGACCCCGGCGAGCTGCCAGGAGACCAGCCCGGCGCCGTCCACCCGCGACAGCCCGGCCTCGGCCAGCTCGGTGCCGCCGTCGAGGCGGACGCGCTGGTCGGCCTTGCCGGCGGCGGCCAGGCCCACGTTCTTGACCGTGCAGCCGGTCAGCGACACCGACCCGGCGAGGACCAGCGGTGCCGCGCCCTCGGCGCCGTTCAGCGTGGAGCCGGACAGGCGCAGGTCCGCGCCGTTGAAGGCGTTGCCGTTCAGGCCGTGGAACGTGGTGCGGCTGACGTGCACCGGCGCGGTCACGTTCGCCTGGACGATCTCGCTCTTGGCCGGGACGGTGAAGACGCAGCCCTCGATCAGGTTGGGACGGCGCGACAACTTCGACTGCTGGGAGACGATCAGCGTGTGGCTGGCCGAGCAGCCGCGCATCTGCACGCCGTCGGCGTTGACCCAGATCATGCCCGAGCCCTCCAGCGACGGCTTGCCGATGACCTGGAGGTCCTCCAGCGTCAGGTCGGTGATCTTCACCCGGGCCACGAACCACGAGCAGACGTGCTTGCGCACGGTGATGCGCTTGGCCGCCGAGCCCCAGGCCGCGCCGGAGTTGGCGAAGGTCATCAGGCCCGAGTTGCCGGTGTAGGTCAGGTCGTGCTCGTACTGGCCGTGGGTGACGAACGGCCCCTGGTCGTCGCCGTCGCCGTGGCAGTTCTCCACGTAGCAGTAGGCGCTGGCGGTGAAGTCGTTCAGGTGGCGGGCGTTGGCCGTGTGGCAGTCGCGGACGTGGCCGTACAGGCAGTAGATCTGCTGGGTCAGGTAGCCCGCGCCGCCCCAGGTCACGCTGGCGGGGTTCTTCAGGGTGCAGCGCTCGGTGCGGAAGTGGGTGGCCCAGCGCCGCATGATCAGCGGCCAGAACGTGCCCGTGCCGTGGAGGCCCTCGACGTCGCAGTGGACGGCGTACTCGTAGGCCAGCGGGTGCGAGCCGGTGTACTGGTCGCCGTCCGCGACGCCCTCGAAGCGCAGGTTGCGCACGTGCACGCGTTCGACCGGCTCGACGAGCGTCCAGGTGATCGTCCGGCCGGCGGCCAGCTCCCAGCCGTTCTTGTAGTTCACCCGGATGTGCGTGCCGTCGACGATCTGGGTGATCTCGACCAGCTTCTGCAGCTCGCGCTCCCAGCGGCCGGACAGCGCGTTGACCTCGGCGCTCCACCACTGCCCGACCTTGAAGGCGGCGGAGTCGGCGACCTCGAAGACGTCCGACAGGTCGGGCACCGCGGCGCCCAGCTTGTGGGTGACCGTGGTCGAGGTGACCTTGCCGCGGAAGAACATGACTGCCGCGAACGGGTCGTCCTGGCCGGCCTTCTCGATGCCCACGGTGCGCATCGTGTGACCGCCGAAGTCCAGCACCAGGCCGGAGCGCTGGAACTTGTGCCGCTTGACGAAGTTGAGGTCGCTGTGGGCCTCGATCCTGGAGACGGCGGGGTCGTTGACCATGGCCTCCAGGGCGGCGTCCGCGGGCGTCCTGTCGTCGAAGACGCCGAAGGCCCGGAAGTCGAGGCAGCCGTCGTGGAGCTGGATCCAGCGGCCCTTCGGCGCGGAGCCGAGCACGGTGCCGCCGTTGGCGGCGGACGTGGAGGCCGCGTCCCACCGCACGAGCTTGCCGCCGCCGTCGCCCGGCTTGAGATAGCCCGCGACCTGCGCCAGCGTGCCGTCCGCCAGCTTGGCGGCCTCGAAGGCGAGCAGCTCGGCGACGGTGCCGACCGCCTGCACCTCGTCCTTGGGCTTCTTGTCCGGCTCGGCGAGCGCGGGCCTGGCCGCCAGGACGGTGCCGACAGCCGCTAAACCGGTGACGCGCAGGATGTCACGACGTTCCATGGGTGGTTCCTTACAGTGCGAGGGTGTCGGCGATGAGGACGCGGGGGCCGGCGGGCGGGAAGGCGCGCTCGACGCCCTCCTCGGTGCAGCCGGTGTGCACCAGGACGGTGGCGGCGGTCAGGTCGAGGCGGCCGCCGGTGAAGCGGGAGCCGGCGGCGCGGAAGCGGTTGTCGCCGCCGGTCAGCTCGACGCGGGTGGCGTCGGCCGTGCAGGCGGCCAGTTCCCAGGTCAGGACGCCCGGACCGGCGGCACGGCCGAGGACGGCGCCGTCCAGCGTGACGCCCTCCAGGCGCAGCCGCTGGTCGCGTACGGCGCTCAGTTCGATCCGCACGCCGTCGACCCGGCCGCCGCTGATCACGACGTCGGACGAGCCCAGCGAGACCTGGCCCTTGCCGCTCAGGACGCACCCGGTGAGGCGCAGGGGACCGGAGCCGCGCAGCGTGGCGCCGTCGAGCCCGGTGATGACGCACTCCTTGAAGTGCAGCGCGTTGCTCACCGGCGTCTGGACCAGCACCTGGTCCTTGGGCAGGTCGAAGGAGCAGCCCTCGATGACGTTGGGGCGGCCGGAGCGGTTGGAGCGCTGGCCGATCGCGACGGTTCTGGCCGAGCAGCCGCGCATGTGCAGGCCGTCGGCGTTCACCTGGAGCGTTCCCGCCGGGTCGAACGTCGAGCGGGGGATCACCCGCACGTCCTCCAGCGTCAGGTCGGTGATCTTCGTTCCGGCCACGAACCACGAGCACAGGTGCTTGCGCACGGTGATGCGCTTGGCGCTGGTGCCCCACAGGGCGCCGCTGTTGGCGATGTCCATGAGGCCGGAGTTGCCGGTGAAGACCAGGTCGTGCTCGTACTGGCCGTGGGTGGTGAAGGGGTTGCCGCCCTCGTCGTCGCCGTCGCCGTGGCAGTTCTCGACCGTGCAGTAGGCGCTGGCGGTGAAGTCGTTGAGGTGGCGGACGTTGGAGGTGGTGCAGTCGGCGACGTGGCCGTACAGGCAGTAGATCTGCTGGGTCAGGTAGCCCGCGCCGCCGTACATGACGGTCGGGGGGTTCTTCAGGCTGCAGCGCCGGGTGCGGAAGTGGGTGCACCAGCGCCGCATGATCACCGGCCAGAAGCTGCCGGTGGCGTGGACGTCCTCGACGTCGCAGTGGACGGCGTACTCGTAGGCGATCGGGTGCGAGCCGGTGTACTCGTCGCCGCCGGGCGCGGCCACGAAGCGCAGGCCGCGCACGTCGACGCGCTCGACCGGGTTGACCAGCGTCCAGGTCAGCGTACGGCCGGCCGCCAGCTCCCAGCCGTTCTTGTAGTTCACCCGGACGTGCCGGTCGTCGACGATCTGGGTGACCTGGACCAGACGCTGGAGCTCGCGCTCGTACGTGCCCGCCAGCGCGTCGACCTCCACGGCCCACCACTGGCCGACCCGGAACGAGCGGGAGTCGACCTCGAAGACGTCGGCCAGGTCGGGGATCGTGGCCGTGAGCGTGCCGGTGACGGTGGTCCGGGTCCGCTCGCCCTGGAAGAACAGGACCGCGCCGAAGGGGTTGTCGTGGCTGTTCTTCTCGATGCCCTCGGTGGTCATGGTGTGGCCGCCGAAGTCGAGCACGACGTCCGAGCGCCGGAAGGTGTGGCGCCTGACGAAGTTGAGGTCGGTGTGCGCCTCGATCCTGGAGACGGCCGGGTCGTTGACCATGGCCTCCAGCGCGGCGTCCGCGGGCGACTTGTGGTCGAGGACGCCGAAGGCCCGGAAGTCGAGGCGGCCGTCGTGGAGCTGGATCCAGCGGCCCTTCGGCGCGGAGCCGAGGACCGTGCCGCCGTTGGCGGGCGCGGTGGAGGCCGCGTCCCAGCGGACGAGCTTGCCGCCGCCGTCACCGGCGCGATGGTAGCCCGCGACACGCAGCAGCGTGCCGTCGGCGAGTCGGGAGGCGTCGAGCGCGAGCAGGCGTGCGACGTCGCTTACATGGTTCATGGGGGGAGGCCTTCGGGAACGGGGTGATGGGAAGGCCGGGCATGCGAAGGCGGGCAGGCGGCGGCGCTGCGGCCCAGGACGTCCGGCGCCGGGGCCGCGGCGCTCGGAGTCGGATCTTCGCCCGAAACGATTGGCGAGGACGCTAGACAGTGGTGGCGGATCTGTCAAGCCGTCACGCGGGATGCCCGAGCTGCTGGGAGATCATCGCCGCGGTCTCCCGCACCTCCCGGCCGAGCTCCTGGTAGCGCCAGGCGGGCAGGTCGCGCTTGAGCGAGGTGATGCTGATCGCGCCCACGCAGGCGCCGGTGTGGTCGCGCAGCGCGCTGCCGATGCAGAAGATCCCGTCGGCGTCCTCCTCGTCGTCGACCGCGTAGCCGAGCTCCCTGACGGTCTTCAGGTGGGCCAGCAGCAGCGGCAGCTCGGTGATCGTGTGGCCGGTCCGGCGCGGCAGGCCGACGTGGCCGACGACCTTGGCGACCTCCTCGTCGCTCATCTCGGCCAGCAGCGCCTTGCCCAGCCCGGTGCAATGGGGCAGCTCCCTGGTGCCCATCCGCAGGTCGACCTGGATGCGCTCGCCGTTGCTCACCTGGTCGACGACGACCGCCTGCCCGGCCTCGGGCACGGCGAGCCGGGAGTTCATCCCGGTCCGCTCGGTGAGCTCGACCAGCGCCGGCCGCGCCACGTCGCGCAGCGAGAGCTGCGCCTGGGCCCTGGCCCCCAGCCTGGCCAGCGCCATGCCCAGCCGGTAGCGGCGGTTCATGCCCTCGCCGTCGTCGGCGACCAGGCTGTAGCCGCGCAGCGTGTAGAGCGTGGCGAAGGCGGCGCTCTTGCTCAGCCCGCAGGCCGCGGCGATCTCGGTCACGCTCATGCCGCCGCCCGGCCCCACACGGGACAGGACCTCCAGCACCTCGGCGGCGCGGGCGACGCTGCGGACCCAATATCGCGATTCCTCAGCAGCAGTGTTCGTCACAGCCGAACAGCTTAGCGGAATTCATCGTTGACCCCCACCCATCTTCGTGTTTCAATCTCCCTCGTCTGTTCGGTATTGCCAAACACTGTTCGGAATTTGTGGCGGATGACCAGCGCTCCCCAGGCCGGGCCGGGCCGGGAAGCGCGTCAGAGGAGAGAGATTTGAAGCACCTAGCCGAGCGCGCACGCCAGGTCATCCCCGGCGGCGTGAACAGCGGGCAGCGCAGCATCCCCGGGCTCACCGACCTGGTGATCACCCATGCCGCCGGCGCCCGCTTCCGCGACTCGCAAGGACGGGAGTTCGTCGACTACCACGCCGCCTTCGGCCCGCCGCTGCTCGGCCACAACGACCCCGACGTCGGCGCGGCCGTCGCCGAGGCCGGCCGTACGGTCGACCTGTGCGGAGTCGGCGTCACCACGGGTGAGGTCGAGCTGGCCGAGACGCTGGCCGAACTCGTGCCGAGCGTGGAGAAGGTGCTCCTGACCAGCACCGGCAGCGAGGCCACCTTCCACGCCCTGCGCGTGGCCAGGGCCGCGACCGGCCGCCGGCTCGTGGTGAAGTTCCAGGGTTGCTACCACGGCTGGCACGACGCGGTCAGCCTCAACGTGATCTCCACGCCGGAGAAGGTCGGCACGCACGACCCGATCTCGACCGGCATCCTGCCCGAGGTGCTCCAGGCCACGCTGGTCCTGCCGTTCAACGACGCGGAGGCCGTCCGCCGGGCGTTCGCCGAGCACGGCGACGACATCGCCGCCGTCATCCTGGAGCCGGTGCCGCACAACGTCGGCTGCCTGCTGCCCGAGCAGGAGTTCCTCCAGACGCTGCGCGCCGAGTGCACCAGGTCGGGGAGCGTGCTGATCTTCGACGAGGTCATCACCGGCTTCCGTCACCACCTGGGCGGCTGGCAGGCGATCTCCGGCATCACCCCCGACCTCACCACCATGGGCAAGGCGATCGCGAACGGCTACCCGGTGGGCGCGCTCGGAGGTCGCGCCGATCTCATGGAGCTGTTCAGCTCGCGGCCCGGCGGCCCCGCCTTCTTCGCCGGCACCTACAACGGCCACCCGGCCGTCGTGGCGGCCGCCCTGGCCACGCTGCGCAAGCTGCGCGAGCAGCCGGTGCACGAGCACGTCTTCCGCCTCGGCGAGCGGATCAGGACCGGGCTGGCCGAGGTCTTCGCCTCGCTGGACCTCCCGGCGCTGGTCAGCGGCTACGGCTCGGTCTTCGTCGGATATTTCATGACCGGACCCGCCCGCACCTACGACGACCTGCTGCGCAATGATGCCAACATGTTCATCGGGTACCGCCGCCGCCTGCTGGAGCACGGCATCTTCGAGCTGCCGCTGAACCTCAAGCGCAGCCACGTCTCCTACGCCCACACCGACGCCGACGTCGACCACCTGCTCGAAGCGGCCGCCGCCGCGGCCACCCTGGCCCGTGGCGACGTGCTCGACCTCACCGACGCCAGCACGATGGGCGGAGCCGATGCTCACCGTTGACACCAAGCGCCCGGTCGGTCCCGCCGGCCGGATCAGCCGCGTCGAGACCCTCTCGCTCGGCACCGCCTGGCGCGACTTCTCCTACGTGCGCGTCCACACCGACGAAGGTCTGAGCGGCATCGGCGAGATCACCCATCCCTACCGGGGCCGGGAGACCTGCTCGCTGACCGAGGCCATGGCACAGCGCCACCTGATCGGCGCCGATCCCTTCGACGTCGAGGAGATCTGGCTGCGGATGTACCAGGGCGACTTCCTGCGCGGCGGCGACGTCGGCGGCATCGTCGTCTCCGGCGTCGACCAGGCGCTCTACGACATCATGGGCAAGGCGCTGGGCGTGCCCGCCTACCGGCTGACCGGCGGCGCCTGCCGCGACTCGGTGCGCGTCTACGCCAACGGCTGGTACACCGGCGAGCGCGACCCGCAGGTGTTCGCGGCCAAGGCCAAGGAGGTCGCCGCCCGCGGCTACACCGGGCTGAAGTTCGACCCGTTCGGGGCCGGGCTGGGCGAGCTGTCCCGGGCCGAGCTGCGGCTCTCGGTCGACATCGTCGCGGCCGTCCGCGAGGCCGTGCCGGACCTCGACCTCTTCGTCGAGGGGCACGCCCGCTTCGCGATGCCGACCGCCGTCCGGCTGGTGCGCGAGCTGGAGCCGTTCGACCTCGGCTGGTTCGAGGAGCCGCTGCCCTGGACGCACATCGAGCGCTACGCCGAGCTGCGCGCCCGCGCCGCCATGCCCATCTCCGGCGGCGAGCACTTCCACAACCGCTACGAGTACGCCCGGCTGTTCGCCACCGGCGCGGTCGACATCATCCAGCCCGACCTGTCGATGGCCGGCGGGTTCACCGAGATCAGGAAGCTCGCCGCGCAGGCCGACGTGCACGCCATGCTGGTCGCCCCGCACAACTCCAACTCCCCGCTGTGCACCACGGCCTCCGTGCACGCCGTGCTCGGCATGCCCAACCTGCTCGTCCTGGAGACGTTCGACGGCATGCTGGAGCCGTACGTCTTCGACGCGCTGAAGGGAGCCCTGCCCGTGGTCGACGGCCACATCGGGCTGCCGGAGCGGCCGGGGCTCGGCGTCGAGCTGGCCGACGAGGTCTTCGCCGAGCACCCGCCCTCCCACCGGTTCTGGAACATGTTCAAGGAGGGCTGGGAGAAGCGTGATCGTTGACGTCCACTCCCATCTGTTCACCTGCCCGGACGACGTCGGCGACCCGTTCGCGGCCGAGTCCGCCCGCGCGCACGGCGGTCACGTCGACCTGACCGTGCGCTGGGCGGACTACGCCGCCACCTCGCCCCCCGGCACCCGTACCGTGGTGGTGGGCGGCAAGGCCAGGCGCTCGGGCCTGTGGGTGGACGACGCCGCCGTGGCCGCCTACGCGGCCGAGCACCCCGACCGGCTCATCGGCTACCTGTCGCTGGACCCCACCCAGCCCGGCTGGCGCGACGAGCTGGAGCACGGCCACCGCGACCTGGGGCTGCGCGGCATCAAGCTCATGCCGATGTACGCCGGCTTCGACCCGGCCGCCCCCGAGCTGGACGACCTGTACGCCTACGCCGCCCGCCACGGCCTGCCGCTGCTCGTGCACACCGGGACCACGTTCGTCTCGGCCGCCCCCCTGCGGTACGCCCTGCCGGTGCACCTGGACGAGGTCGCCATCAGGCATCCGGAGCTGCGCATGGTCCTGGCCCACCTCGGCCACCCGTACGAGGGCGAGTGCATCGCGGTGATCCGCAAGCACCGCCACGTCTACGCCGACGTCTCGGCCCTGCACTACCGGCCCTTCCAGCTCTGGCACAGCCTGCGCCTGGCCCAGGACTACGGCGTGTGGGCCAAGCTCCTGTTCGGCAGCGACTACCCCTTCACCACGGTGAACGCCTCGGTGGAGGGGCTGCGGGCGGTCGGCGCGGTCCCCGGCATCCCCGGGCTGCCGCCCCTGGACCGTGAGGAGATCGAGAAGCTCATCCACCGCCCGTCGCTCGACCTGCTGGGGCTGTCATGACCGAACTGGCCGTGGTCACCGGGGCCGCCAGGGGCCTCGGCCAGGCCATCGCCGCGCGCCTGACGGCCGACGGCTACCGGGTGGTCACCGTCGACCGGCCGGGCGCGGGCTGCGCGTACGGCTTCGACCTGGCCGACACCGAGGGCCTGGCCGGGCTCGCCGACGAGGTCCGGCGCGACCACGGGCCGATCCACGTCCTGGTCAACAACGCCGGGGTGGCTCGCCTTGAGCACTTCAACGAGATCACCGTGGCCGGCTGGCAGGCCGTCATGCGGGTCAACTGCGACGCGCCGTTCTTCCTGTCCCAGCGGGTGGCCGAGCACATGATCGCCGACGGCGTGCGGGGCCGGATCGTCTCCGTCTCCTCCAAGAACGGCCTCATGGCCGAAGCCGGCCTGGCCCACTACAACGCCTCCAAGGGCGCCCTGGAACTGATCACCCGTTCGCTCGCCGCCGAGCTGGGAGCCCACGGCATCACCGTCAACGCCGTCGCGCCCGGCATGATCGCCACCCCGATCGACGGCGACTTCCCCTTCGACCGCGAGGCCTTCGAGGCGGCGTGGGAGGAGCGCATCCCGCTGCGGGGCGGGTACGGCCAACCGGACGACGTGGCCGGCGCGGTCGCCTACCTGGCTTCGGAGGCGGCCCGCTACGTCACCGGCTCCACCCTGGTCGTGGACGGCGGGGTGCTGGCCGACCAGATGCCGCGGCTCAGGTTCATGCCGCCGTACCGGAACTCGCTGCGACCCGGTTCCTGAATCCCGCGTCCGACCTGCGGGGGGGGGGGGGGGGGGGGGGGGGGGGGGGGGGGGGGGGGGGGGGGGGGGGGGGGACCGAGGGAGGAGTCAGACACGCCGGGGCGCCCGCGGGAGGGGGT
>NZ_JBITEZ010000009.1:175481-309728 GCF_044455665.1 Nonomuraea sp. NPDC051191
CGCGCCCCGCCCCCCCCCCCGCCCCCCCCCCCCCCCCCCCCCCCCCCCACCCCACCCCCCCCCCCCCCCCCGCGCCCCGGCGCGCGGCGCGCGCGCCCCCCCCCCCCCCCCCCCGCTGCGTTTCAGGGCTGCTCGAACACCTCTGTCGCGAATCAGCACGTCGGAGCCCCTTGCCTTCTGGATACCATAGGGGGGTATAGTGTTCTCAACGGCAACGAGCCGAGGGAGGGCTGGACATGGCTGGACGCAGTAACAAGCAGGACCAAGGGATGCGGTTGCGCCGGATCGAAGGGCAGGTCCGCGGCCTGCAGCGGATGGTCGAGGACGACAAGTACTGCATCGACATCCTGACCCAGGTGTCGGCCGCGACCAGCGCCCTGAAGTCGTTCTCCCTGTCGCTGCTTGAGGAGCACCTGGCCCATTGCGTCGCCGAGGCCACCCTGAAGGGCGGTCCCGAGGCCGACGCGAAGGTCAAGGAAGCCTCCGACGCCATCGCCAGACTTGTTCGTTCCTGACCGGATTGAAGGAGAGACCGATATGAGCACCACCACCTACACCGTCAAGGGCATGACCTGCGGCCACTGCGTCAGCTCGGTCAAGGAGGAGGTCGGCGAGGTGGCCGGGGTGACCGGCGTCCAGGTCGACCTGGCCTCCGGCCTGCTGACCGTCGAGAGTGACAGCCCGATCGACGCGGCGCACATCGTCGCCGCCGTCGAGGAGGCCGGGTACGAAGTGGCGAATCAGTCGTGAACACCGCAGCCAAGCTCGGCTCCTACGCCCTGGGGCTGGCCGTCGTCTTCGGCGGCGCCCTGGGCGCCGGCAAGGCCGTGGGGCCGGTCGGGGCCGCACCCGCCACCGCCCACAGCGCCATGGCGGACACCGCGGAGAGCGCGGGTCACGACCAGCACGCAGCCCAGCAGACGACGAACGATACCCCCGGGGGGCTCCAAGTGTCAGAGAACGGTTACACCCTCAACCCGCTCACCGCGACGATCAAACCCGGTGAGGCCACCGACTTCAGCTTCTCCGTGACCGGCCCCGACGGCCGGGCGGTCACCGACTACCAGGTCCAGCACGACAAGAAGCTGCACTTCATCGTGGTCTCCCGCGACCTGGGCAGTTTCCAGCACGTCCATCCGGAGATGGCGGCCGACGGGGTCTGGTCGGTCAAGGTCACCTTCCCCGAGGCGGGCGGCTACCGCGCCTTCGCCGACTTCGCGCCGACCGGTGGCGAGCCCCTGACGCTGGGCGCCGACCTGGCCGTGGGGGGCGACTACGCGCCCAAGCCGCTGCCGGAGGCGAGCCGTACGTCCAAGGTCGACGGCTATGACGTCACCCTCGAAGGCGACCTGACGCCGGGCCAGGCGAGCAAGCTCACCCTCAAGGTCAGCAAGGACGGCAAGCCGGTCACCGACCTGCAGCCCTACCTCGGCGCCTTCGGCCACCTGGTGGCCCTCCGCGCCCGCGACCTCGCCTACCTGCACGTCCACCCCGACGGCGAGCCCGGCGACGGCAGGACGAAGCCCGGCCCCGAGATCGTCTTCTACGCCCAGGTGCCGAGCGGCGGCGACTACCGCCTGTTCCTGGACTTCCAGCACGAGGGCGAGGTCCGCACCGCCGACTTCACCCTCGCCGCCGGGCCGGCGGCCGCCACGTCCGCCGCGCCGGCGACGCCCGGCGGGCACGGCAACCACAGCCACTGATCGAGCCACGGAGAAAGGGGAATGGTGATGTCTGCTGTCACCGATGACCGGCAGAACGCGGTCGAACTCTCGATCGGCGGCATGACCTGCGCCTCGTGCGCCAACCGCATCGAGCGCAAGCTCAACAAGATGGACGGCGTGACCGCCACGGTCAACTACGCCACCGAGAAGGCGAAGGTCACCTTCCCCGAAGGCGTCGATCCGCAGCAGCTGATCGCCCAGGTGGAGGCGGCCGGCTACACCGCCGCCCTGCCCGCCCCGCCCAGGACCGAGGGCGAGCCGGGCGAGCAGGAGCCGGAGGACGAGCTGCGGCCGCTGCGCAGCCGGTTGATCACTTCGGTGGTGCTGGCCGTGCCGGTGATCGCGATGGCGATGATCCCGCCGTTGCAGTTCACGAACTGGCAGTGGTTGTCGCTGGTGCTGGCCGCGCCGGTCGTGGTCTACGCCGGCTGGCCCTTCCACAAGGCCGCCTGGACGAACCTGCGCCACGGCGCGGCCACCATGGACACGCTGATCTCCGTCGGCACCATCGCCGCGCTCGGCTGGTCGTTGTGGGCGCTGTTCTTCGGCAGCGCGGGCACTCCGGGAATGACCCATCCCTTCGCGTTCACGATCGAGCGCACCGACGGGTCGGGCAACATCTACCTGGAGGCCGCGGCGGGGGTCACGGCGTTCATCCTGGCCGGCCGCTACTTCGAGGCCCGCTCCAAGCGGCGGGCGGGGGCCGCGCTGCGCGCCCTGCTGGAGCTCGGCGCCAAGGACGTAGCCGTGCTGCGCGACGGCGTGGAGACCCGCATCCCCAGCGACCGGCTGGCCGTGGGCGACCGGTTCGTGGTGCGGCCGGGCGAGAAGATCGCCACCGACGGCGTGATCGAGGAGGGCACCTCCGCGGTGGACGCCTCGATGCTGACCGGCGAGTCCGTGCCCGTCGAGGTGCGGCCCGGCGACGCGGTCACCGGCGCGACGGTCAACGCGGGCGGCCGGCTGGTCGTGCGGGCCACCCGGGTCGGCGCGGACACGCAGCTCGCCCAGATGGCCAAGCTGGTGGAGGACGCCCAGACGGGCAAGGCCCAGGTGCAACGCCTGGCCGACCGTGTCTCCGGCATCTTCGTCCCGATCGTGATCGCGCTGGCCCTCGGCACCTTGGGCTTCTGGCTCGGCACCGGCGACGGCGTCGGCGCGGCCTTCACCGCCGCGGTCGCCGTGCTGATCATCGCCTGCCCGTGCGCGCTCGGCCTGGCCACCCCGACGGCGCTGCTGGTCGGCACCGGCAGGGGCGCCCAGCTCGGCATCCTGATCAAGGGCCCCGAGGTGCTGGAGTCCACCCGCCGCATCGACACGGTGGTGCTGGACAAGACCGGCACCGTGACCGAGGGCCGGATGACGCTCACCGGCGTGCACCTGGCCGAGGGCGAGGACGAGGCCGAGGTGCTGCGCCTGGCGGGCGCCCTGGAGCACGCCTCCGAGCACCCGATCGCCCAGGCCGTCGCCAAGGGCGCCGCCGCCCGCGTCGGCGACCTGCCCACCCCCGAGGACTTCGCGAACGTCGAGGGCCTCGGCGTCCAGGGCATCGTGGACGGCCACGCGGTCCTGGTCGGCCGCCCGAGGCTGCTGGAGGAGTGGTCGCAGCACCTGTCACCCGACCTGGAACGTGCTCTGCACGCCGCCCAGGCCGGCGGCAGGACCGCCGTGGCGGTCGGCTGGGACGGCAGGGCCCGCGCGGTGCTGGTCGTCGCCGACGTGATCAAGCCCACCAGCAAGGAGGCCATCAGCCAACTCCGGGCGCTCGGGCTCACGCCCGTCCTGCTGACCGGCGACAACGAGGCCGTGGCCAGGACCGTGGCCGCCGAGGTCGGCATCGACGAGGTGATCGCCGAGGTGCTGCCCGCCGACAAGGTCGACGTCGTCAAGGAGCTCCAGGGCGAGGGCAAGGTCGTGGCGATGGTCGGCGACGGCGTGAACGACGCGGCCGCGCTCGCCCAGGCCGACCTGGGCCTGGCCATGGGCACCGGCACGGACGCCGCGATCGAGGCCTCCGACCTGACCCTGGTCCGCGGCGACCTGCGGGTGGCGGCCGACGCGATCAGGCTGTCGCGCCGGACGCTCGGCACGATCAAGGGCAACCTGTTCTGGGCCTTCGCCTACAACGTGGCCGCCCTGCCGCTGGCCGCGCTCGGCCTGCTCAACCCGATGATCGCGGGGGCCGCGATGGCCTTCTCCAGCGTCTTCGTGGTGAGCAACAGCCTGCGGCTGCGCCGCTTCAAGTGAACACCCCAGGAAAGGGCTCCGGGCACCCCGCCCGGAGCCCTTTCCGCGTTCCCGCGCTCGGCCCCGCCGCCGGGGAGTGGAACGGTCCGGCCTAGGCTCTGATCATCTGCACAGGAAGGACCCCCGTTGACCACCAACCCGGACGACATCCTCACCGCGCTCACCACCGAGGAACTGCGCCGGCGGCACAGCGTCAAGTGGCGCGAGTTCCCTCCCGACGTCCTTCCCCTGCGCATCGCCGAGATGGACACCCCGCTCGCCGAGCCCGTCGCCGAGGCGCTGACGTCGGCCGTCCGCCGCGGCGACACCGGTTACGCGCGGGCCGGAGGCCTGCCCGAGGCGTTCGCGGGCTTCGCCGCGCAACGGTACGGGTGGCACCCCGACCCCGCCGGGGCACGCGTGCTCCCGGACATCATGTCGGGCGTCGTGGAGATCCTCCGGATCATCACCGGACCCGGTGACCGCGTCGTCGTCAACACCCCCGGCCACCCGCTCTTCTTCACCTGGCTCGAACACCTCGGCCGCCAGGTGGTCCGCAACCCGCTGGCAGCCGGGCCCGAAGGCCACCGCCTCGACCTGGACCGGCTGGAGCGCGACTTCGCCGCGGGCGCGCGGGCGTACCTGCTGTGCAACCCGCACAACCCCACCGGCCTGGTCCTCACCCGTGAGGAGCTGACCAGGGTCGCCGCGCTGGCCGACCGCCATGACGTGCGCGTCGTCACGGACGAGGTCCTGGCCCCCCTCACCTACGCCGGCCACCGGCACGTCCCGTTCGCGTCCCTGGACAGCCCGGCGGCGGCCCGTTCTGTCGCCTTCGTCTCGGCGTCCAAGGCGTGGAACATCGCCGGGCTCAAGGCCGCGCTGGCCGTCCCCGGGCCGGACGCCCGCGCCGACGTCGCGGCGATCCGCGAGGAGGTCGGCGAGGGTGCCGGACTGTTCGGCGTGCTCGCCTCCGAGGCCGCCTTCACGCACGGCGTCCCCTGGCTCGATCAGCTGATCATCGCCCTCGACGGCAACCGGCACCTGCTGGCCGGACGCCTGGCCGACCTCCTGCCCGCCGTCGCCCATCACCCGCCGCAGGCGGGCTATGCCGCCTGGCTCGACTGCCGCCCGCTGGACCTGGGCGACGATCCCGCCCAGGTGTTCCTCCAGCAGGGCAGGGTCGGCCTGTCGGCAGGGCTGAGGTTCGGCCCGGACAGCGGCGGGTTCGTCCGGCTCAACTTCGCCACCTCGCCGGCCCGGGTCGGCGAGGGCGTCGAACGGATGGCCGCCGCCGTCGGTCAGGGCGTCGAACGGATGGCCGCCGCCGTCGGTCAGGGGCGGACCGCGCCGAGCAGCCGGGCGCGCCAATAGTCGTCGAGGTCGACCACCTTGACGACGTCCCCGGTCTGGGGCGCGTGGACCATCTTGCCGTTGCCGGCGTACATGCCCATGTGTCCCAGCCCCTTGCTGAAGAGCAGGTCGCCGGGCTGCAACGCGTCGAGCGGGACGCGCCTGGCCGCGCCCCACGACCACTGCGTCCAGGTCGTGCGGGGCAGCGCGACCCCCGCCGTGCGCCAGGCGGCCTGGGTGAGGCCGGAGCAGTCGTAGGAGCCGGGGCCCGTGCCGCCGAACCGGTACGGCTTGCCGACCTGGGCGAAGGCGAACTGCAACGCCGCACGGGCGCTTCCGGAGGCCGGGCCGGTGTACCTGATCCCCGTACTGTTGGGATCGCCGCTGCGGAAGGCGTTGAGCTTGCGCAGGAGCTTGGTCTGCTCCGCCACCATCTTCTCGGCCTTGGCCTTCTCCGAGCGGAACTTGTCGCGCGCCGTGTCGGCCTCGGCGAGGACGGTCTTGGCCTGGTCGCGCCGGTCGCGCAGGTCCTTGGTGGTCGCCGCGAAGGCGGCCAGCTTCGCCGCTCTGGCCTGGGAGATCTGTTCGAGGGAGGCCATACCGCTCAGCACCGTCTCGGGGCTGCCCTCGGCGACGAGGCGGCCCCAGCTGGTGATCGGGCCGGACTGGTAGTCGCTGACCGCCGTCGTGACGAGATCCTTGCGTAACTGGTCGGCCTGGGCGTTCTTGCGTTCGACCTCGGCGTTGAGCGCGTCGAACTTCCGCTTCGCCGTCTTGTACGCCTCGGACGCCTGGTTGTACCGCTCGACCACCTCGTCCGCCCGCTCGTTCAGCTTCACCAGCTTGGCCTTGGCCTTGGCGGGGGACGGATCGGCGAAGGCGGCATCCGGGACGGAGAGCGCCCCGACCGCCGCCAGTGTCACGGCCACTGCCGCTCGCGCGAGCCTCGTCGCCACGACCACTACGATGCCTCCTCGTATGTCTCCATGCCTGAGGCGGAATAGTACAGAAAGTCTTCCTGAGTGTGGGCCTTTCGGGCGTACTACCCGGCGTAACAGACGGCCGTTCCGGCTCGTCTGGAGATACGCACGCGGCGTCGAGCGCGTTCACCGGCACGCGGAAACGCCCGGCTCCCGTGGGAGCCGGGCGTTTCCGACGGCCTCAGCGGGCCGCGCGATGCCCGGCGGCGCGGCGGGCGTCGGCCAGCGGCTTCGACGGGATGATCAGCGTGGGCCGCGAGGTGGCGTGCATGACGTGGGTGGACGTGCTGCCCGACAGCAGCGCGCGCAGCCCCTGCCGGCCACGGGAGCCCAGGACGATCAGCGAGGCGTCGATCTCCTCGGCGACGGCGACGATGGTGGCGGCGACCACCTCCTCCGGGACCGAGGCGACCCGCGGCTCGGCCTTCAGCCCGAGGGTGCGAGCCAGGTCGGCGCCCTCGGCGGCCAGCCGCTCGGAGGCGTCCAGGGTCTTGGCGTCGATGTCCCGCAGATCTTCAAGGGCGGGATGCCCTTCGAGGTGGGCGGCGAGGCTCTCCAGAGGTTGACGGGCGTAGAGCACCACCGCGGAGGCGCCGGGGAACAGCCGGGCGGCCTCCTCGACGGCGTGGCGGGCGTCGGACGAGCCGTCGTAGGCGATGAGGATGGACATGGGGATCTCCTTCGGAGCTGTGGGCGTCGAGGTCAGCCGCGGGCGGCGGCAGGGGTCTCGTCGGCGGCCTCGGTGTGCACGGCGCCCCGCGAGCGCAGCGTCAGCGCGGCGATCAGCGCGCCGGCCACCGCGATCCCGGCGGCTCCCACGAAGGCCGAGGAGAAGCCGTCGGTCAGCGCGGGCAGGTTCCCCAGCTGGGCGGCGCCGTTCGCGGCGGCGACGGCCGTCATGGCGGCCAGTCCGAGCGCCGAGCCGACCTGGTAGCTGGTGTTGACGATGCCGGAGGCGAGGCCGCCCTCCTCGGGACGGGCGGAGGAGATCGCGGTGCCGAGGGAGGGGATGAAGGCCAGCGACATGCCGAGCGCGGCCACGAGGCTGGCGGGCAGGACGTCCACCGCGAAGCTGCCTTCGGGGCTGATCAGCGACAGCCAGCCCATGCCGACGGCGAGCAGGACGAGGCCGGCCACCGTGACGGCCTTCGGGCCGAACCGGTTGATGGCGCGCGGCGCCAGGACGATCATGCCGAGCATGATGAGGACGGTCATCGGCACCAGGGCGGCGCCGCTGGGGAAGGCGCTGTAGCCGAGCACCTGCTGCAGGTAGAGGTTGAGGAAGAACCACATCGGGATCCAGGCCCCGCCGAGCAGGAGCTGGGTCAGGTTGGCGGCGGCGAGGTTCGGCGTACGGAAGATCGACAGCCTCATCAGCGGCTCGCGACGGCGGGCCTGGATGGCGAGGAAGGCGATGAGCAGCACCACGGCCGCGGCCAGCACGCCCCAGGTCTCGGCGGAGCCCCAGCCGACCTCGGGCGCCCGGACGATGGCGTACACGGCGGCACCGAGCCCGGCGGTGACGAACAGCGCGCCGAAGACGTCGATGGACCCGCGCTGGGACTGGCCGGCCGGCATCAGGGGGCGGGTGGCCAGCAGCGCGACCAGGGCGATCGGGATGTTGATGTAGAAGACCCAGGGCCAGCTCAGGTACTCGGTGATGACGCCGCCGAGGAACACGCCCGCGGTGCCGCCCGCCGGGGCGGCCGCGCCGTAGAGGGCGAGGGCCTTGGTGAGCTCCTTGGGGTCGTGGCCGAACAGCATCATCAGCAGGGTGAGCGCGGACGGGGCGATCAGGGCCGCGCCGACGCCCTGGACGGCACGTCCGGTGAGCTCGACCCACACCTCGGGGGCGATGCCGGCCACGAGCGAGCCGGCGAGCAGGATCAGCCAGCCGGCGCCGAACAGCTTGCGTGCGCCGAACAGGTCGGAGAGCCGGCCGCCGAGCAGCAGGAGCCCGCCGAAGGCGACGACGTAGGCGTTGAAGACCCACGACAGGTTCTCCTGCGAGAAGCCGAGGTCTTCCTGGATGCGGGGAAGGGCCACGCCGATGATCGACGTGTCCATGATGACGATGAACTGGGCCGTGGCGATCAGGGCCAGGGCGGTCCATCGCCGGGGGGATGGTGTGGACATGAGCATTCTCCAGCGTTACGCCGTACCCCGGTGGGGGATGCGGGTGGTTTCTCGGTTCGGCTGTATACCTGTAGGGGGTATCTGGCGATGAACATACATACACCGGGGGGGTATCTGTCAAGTCCACGTGGGCGGTTGTTCGGAGATTCGGTGCGGCGCGCGGATCGGGGCGGCGCTTCAGGGGGGCCGCCGCCGGCCCGCCGTCCATGTCCCGAGCAGGTGCGGACGACGGGCGGGGCGGCTCATCGCCTGCCCGGGGCGGGTCTTCTCAGTGGCCCTGGTGGTACTGGTGGATCACCGCGTGACCCTTGCCGCGGGAGATCAGCCACTTGTTCACCGGCGTGGTCAGCAGGAAGGCCACGAGCAGCGACCCGGCCAGGGCCGTCCAGAACAGCCAGTCGGCCAGCCCGGCGTCCATGGCGCCCGGCACGGTCACCATCACGGTGTTGTCCAGCACCTCCATCAGTGCGATCGAGATGGTGTCGGCGGCCAGTGCCACCTTCAGCGCCGACCTGAAGTCCAGCCCGGCGCGCAGCACGCCGCGCATGGTCAGCGCGTAGCCGAACACGAACGCCAGCGCCACCGACAGGATCACGGTGGCGAGGTTGGACAGGCCGGCCGCGGTGCCGATCACCATGCCGAGCACCTCGCCGATCGCGCACCCGGTCAGGCAGTGCAGGGTCGCCTGCGCGGCCGTGGTCCAGGTGGCGGCGGGCGGATGGTGGTGATGTTCGCTATGGTCCATGATGTGGCTCCACAGGGTAGGGGTATGGGGTATGCGTCCGGGTCAAGGGGCGGGCCTCCTGGTGGACGAAGAAGGGAAATAGGGGCGATTTCGCCCGATTCGTAACTCTACTATCATGGTTAGTAGAACTTCGTTCAAGGGTTCTTCGGTGTGGCTCGGCAGTCCGAGGTCCGCGGGATGTGGTCGCGGCGTTTCAGGGCGTGGCCGTGCGGCCGGACGCGCTCGGGTGGCGTCGGCTACTAGATGTGGTCGTAGGTCAGAGCGAGAACAGCGAGTGGCAGTGATGGGCCAGGAACGAGCCGACCCCCGGCGCCAGCGCGACCACTCCGGGCCCGCCGAGCAGCGCGCTGACCAGGAGCCGCCCGGTCAGCCGTTCACGGCGGCGGAGCGGCTGCTCCGGGCCGAGCAGCCGGCGTACGCGGGTGAGCGCCGTCTCGCCGCCGGCTCCGAGCGTGAACGCGGGCGCGCGCCCGGTGGCCAGGCTCACCAGCGCCGCGGCGATCTGCGCGCGCGGGTGGCGGCGGGCGGCGACGTCGTCGGCGAGCAGCTCGACCAGCCGGGCGATCTCGGTCCTGGCCTGCTCGAACAGCGGCACCCGGGGGAACGCCCGGACCAGGGCCTCGGCCCCGGCGAGCACCAGATGATGGCGGCCGCGCAGGTGCGCCCGCTCGTGCTCCAGCACGGCGGCGATCTGCTCCGGGGTCAGGGCCCGCAGCGCGCTCGTGGTGATCACCGTCTGCGCGCGCCGGCCCGGCACGCAGTACGCCAGCCGCTCGTCATAATCGATCACCACCGCGCCCAGCTCGGCGTCGCGCCGCCCGAGAAGCCGCAGCATGGCGGCGTGCCGGCGACGCTCGACGGAGGCCCGCACCAGGACGACCCCGCCGCAGCTGACCACCCTCGCCACCACCGCGGCGGCCGCCGGAATGGCCGCCGACCCGACCCGGGTCACGCCCGAACCGTCGCCCAGCATGCCGGCGCAGACCTCGAACAGCCCCGCCAGCCCGTGGCCCACGACCTCGGCCGGCACGGCGAAGGCCAGCGCGGCCAGGACGGCCGAGGCGATCACCGATGCCGCGCCCGCCTGCCAGAGCGCGATTGCCAGCCGGGGCGCGCGGTCGGCCCACTTGGCGGCCCGCCGCCCCAGTGCGGGCAGCCAGACGGCCGCCACCACGGTGTAGCAGGCCAGGACGGTGGCGGCGATCATGCGGGGCGGCCCCGGTGCGGGTAGACCTGCAGGGCCGCCTCCAGGGCCTGCGCCTCTTCGGGGGTGAGCCGTTCGAGGAAGTGCACGAGCGTGGCGGCCTGGTTGCCGCTGCCCGCGAGCGCGCGGCGCATCACGTCGGCGGTGTAGGCCTCCTTGGAGGCGACCGGTTCGTAGACGTAGGCGCGGCCGACGGCCTCGCGCCGGAGCATGCCCTTGGTGTGCAGCTTGTCCATCACGGTCATCACCGTGGTGTAGGCGATGGTCCGCCGCTGCCTGAGGTCTTCGAAGACGTCGCGGACGGAGGCGGGGCGGCGCCTGGCCCACATCCAGTCCATGATCGTGGATTCGAGCTCCCCAAGGCCACGCATCATGCCGGTCATGCTACCCGCGGTCGTAGTCAGAGCGCCTCGCGCGCCGCGACGGATCGCTTGAGCCTGATCAGGTCCTTCGGCGCGTTGACGGCGACCGCGCCCACCAGCACGCCGTCGCGGGCGAAAGCCACGGCGAAGCGGTCCTCCTCCGGGCTGCCGGCGACGACGCGGGCCTCGTCGGCCAGGTGCGGCAGGCCGGCCGTCTGGATGCGGGCGCCGTGCACGTGGGTGGCGAAGTTGGGCACGTCCGCGAACGGCTGCGCCTGCTGGGGGCCCGCCAGGAGGTTGCGGGCGGCCACCGCGCTCTGCTCGTTGGCGTTGGACCAGTGCTCGACGCGGATCAGGGCGTCGTCGTACAGGCGGTGCGGCCAGCGGGCCACGTCGCCCGCCGCGACGACGTCGGCCGAACCGGCGGCGTACAGCGTCGGCTCGCACACGACGCCGTCGTCCACGGCCAGGCCGCTGCCCTCCAGCCATTCGGTGTTGGGCGTCACGCCCATGCCGCCGACGACCAGGTCGGCGGACAGCACGCGGCCGTCGGCGAGGCGCACCCGACCGTCGGTCACGTCGGTGACGCGGGTGCCGGTGACGAGTTCGACGCCGTTGCGCTCGTGGTGCCCGGCCAGCCAGCGCGCCGCCTCCGCGCCGAGGCCCGCGTGCATGGGGTGCGGTCCGGAGTCGACCAGGGTGACCTTGCGGCCGAGCTGCCTGGCCGTGGACGCCACCTCGCCCCCGATGAACCCGCCCCCGATGACGAGCACGTGCTCGTGGCCGGAGTCCAGCTCGGCGCGCAGGGCCAGGGCGTCCTCGATGGTGCGCAGGGTGCGCACGCCGTCGAGCCGCCGGGGACGGGCGCCGCTCGCGATGACCAGGCCGTCGTAGCCGAGCTCGGTGCCGTCGTCGAGGACGACCGTGCGGTTCGCGGCGTCCAGGCGTACGGCCCGCCTGCCGCGCAGCCACTCCTCGCCGAGCTCCTCCGCACCGGGGAGCGTGACGTCCTCGTCGCCGCGCAGGACGCTCTTGGACAGCGGCGGCCGGTTGTACGGCACGTGCGCCTCGGCGCCGACCAGCGTGAGCTCGCCGTCGAAGCCCTCGCGGCGCAGGGTCTGGACGGCCCGCAGCCCCGCCAGCGAGGCGCCGACAACAATGATCTTGCCAAGGATTCTCATGCGAGGCACCATACCGGTAGGGGGTATCTCCGAGGCAATGTGACGCGCGTCTCACATACCCCTCCTCCGTATGGCTTGCCTTTCGTGGTGATCGGGCGTACGTTCTCTTCGTCACATACCCGGCAGGGGTATTTATGAGAGGAGCGAGGCGATGAGCACGAAGACCTACACGGTGTCCGGGATGACCTGCGGTGGCTGCGCGGGCACCGTCAAGACCGAGATCGGCAAGGTCGCCGGGGTCTCCTCGGTCGACGTCGAGCTGGCCACGGGACAGGTGACCGTCACCTCGGCCGACGCCCTCGACGACGCCAGGATCAGGGACGTCGTCGAAGAGGCGGGCTACGAGCTGGTGGCCGGCTGAGCAGGCAGGACCACCGAAGCGGCGCCGGGAGCTGACCCGGCGCCGCTTCGGCCGTCACCCTCGGCCGGGCCGGGTCGATCAGGTCGGCCGGGTCAGCTCCCGGTGGAGGTTCCGGCAGGCGCGGGTGAGTGAGGTCGAGCCGCGTCTCTCCGCGTGGGCGGCCACCTCCGGGATCTCGCCGCGCGCGCCCGCCCACGTGGCGAGGTCGGTGGCCAGCACGACGGCGTCGGTGTGCGGGCGCCGGGCCCGTTCGCCCTCGCGGGGGAGGAAGACGGGCAGGTGGTGGCGCATGATCGTCCACACCTCGGCGTGCGCGCCCTGCTTGGCGGCCAGTTCCAGTGAGGGCAGCGCCGGGTCGGTCTCGTGGCGGGTGCGGCGGCCCAGCAGGCGGCCAGTCTCGGCGGCGGGAAGCGCGCCCCTGGCCGCCAGCTCAAGCAGCGGGGGCACCGCGTCGTCGCCCTCCAGGGTGAGGAAGTAGGCCAGGACCAGGGCCGTGGCCGGGCCGGACGCGCCTTCGGCCGACGCGAGGCCGCGCAGGTCGTCGATCGTGAGGTCGGGCGGGTCGAAGCGGCCGGTCAGTCCGATCGCCAGATGGGCCGCCACGAGCTCCCGGTGGTGCGGCATCATGCCCGGCCAGAACCGCCGTGACGCGCGCCGGGACGGACGTGTCCCGGACGGCGCGGTCAGCAGGGCGTCGAGGTGCGCGAGACCGGTGGGCTCCACGGGCCGCCAGCTCACCTGGGGGCCGAGCCCCCGGTCGCCGTGAGGCCCGAGGTCGAGGCTCCAGGTCAGCTCCACCTCCGGAGGCGGCGGCGCGCCGCGCTCGAACCAGCGGGCCACCACCGCGCCGGCCGCCGAACCGAGGCCCTTCGCGCGTGCGGCCAGGTCGGGGGCGGGGCCGGGCGGAAGGCGCAGCAGGGCCTGCTCCAGATCCAGCGGCAGCGGTTCGCGACCGGAGTCCGCGTACCCGGCCAGGCGGGTGAGCAGGGTCTCGGGGTCGAGGTGGCCGTCGGCGCGGGTGGGGGTGGCCAGCAGGACCGGGGGCAGGGCTCCGGCCTTCGCCGCGCTCAGCAGCTCGTCGAGGCGGGCCAGGAGGAAGGCGTGCGGGTGGGCGCAATTCCGCTGGTGGGGGAGGCGGCTCCAACCGGCGGACGCGGGCCGCGCGCCGGGGGCGTAGAGGTCGTGGAGGTCGGGCTCGGCGTCGTCCGTCCGGAGGAGGTCCGCCCGCACGTCGGCGGGCAGCTCGTGGATCGGGACCATCGTGCGCAGGGCGGGGAACAGCCGGAAGGCCGTGGCCGCGAGGGTCACCATGCCGTCGTACAGGGTGTTCCCGAGATCGCCGGCCGGGTCGGGGAGGACCCGGCGCCGCGGACGTGACCCGGGCGGCCCCGGGTCCTCGCCGGGGTTGACGAGCTCCCTGGCCAGCGCGGTGCACCAGTCACGAGGGGACTCCCACGACGGCGCGTCGTAGAGCACCGGCCGCAGGTCCTCGCCGAACCGCCGGGCCAGCCTCTCCCGCAGGGTGCCCGGATGCGCGTGCGCCTCCCGGACGACCGCCGCCAGCCACGCCTCGACGCCGATCCAGCCGATCTCCCCCGGCGGCCCGCCGTCCGGGCCGCCGTCCGGGCCGCCGTCCGGGCCGGACGCGGGGAACGGGCCGGGCACGACGGGCTCCGGCAGCCGGCCCGGGGTGAAGTCGCCGGTCCAGCCTTCGACGAACCGCTCGCGGAGCCGCCGGGCCGAGGCCGGGGGCAGCAGTTCGGCGCCCTCCAGGATCGGGGCGGGGTCGGGGAGGTGGGCGGCGTGCCTGAGGGTGAGGGCCACCGCGCGGTCGCGCACCTCGTGGGAGGCGTGCGCGTACGCGTTGGTCAGCGCGGTGACGTGGTCGGCCACGCGTTCGGGATGGCGGCCGAGATCGCGGTCGAGCCAGGTCAGGCCCTTCACCGCGAGCATGGCCTCCTGGCGGAACGTCATCACCTCGACGGCCTCGGCGGCGTCCGCCGGGTCGAGGCGCGCCCGGCGTACCTGCTGCCAGGCCAGCTCGGCCACCGGGCCCGGCGCGGCGGCCAGCAGCCGCAGGTAGTCGCGCACCAGCCCGGCCGACTCCTCCGGCGCAGGCGCCACGAGCGTGTGCAGCCGGACGAAGAACCGCAGGTCACGCGCGTCGCCGCCGAGCAGGAACCGGCGCACGCAGCCGGCGATGACCTGCTCGCGCGGCAGCGCGCGGGCGGTCAGGGCCAGCCAATGGGACGGCTTCGGGGTGAGCGTCTCGCCGGCCAGTGCCCGGCCCGCGCCGGCCGTCTCGAAGATCCGCGGAAGCAGGTGCGGCGTCAGCGGGTCCTCGGCCACGGCCGCCGCCGACAACCAGGCCGCCACCAGCGGTTCGTGGTCGGGCGGGGTGGTCGCGCCGTCGCGCAGCAGTTCCAGGGCCAGCGGCACGATCCGGTCGTCGGGACGGCGGACGCGGCGTGCGATCCGGGCCGCCAGATCGGCCCGCCAGGCCGCCGGGCGGCCGGAGAGCGCCTTCACCAGCCGGTGCGGGCTCGGCGCGTCGGTCCCGCGGGGATTGAGGTCACGCTTCGTCAGCCAGGTGGCGGCGCCGGCCGGGCCGGGAACGGTCGCCGCGCCCGTCATCCTCAGCGCCTCGGACAGGCGGGCGGCGTGGCCGTCGGCGGTCCAGGCGAAGCCGTCCCAGCCGATGGCGGCCAGCCGGGGGCGGACCTCGGCGAGCAGGCCGGGCAGCTCGGCGGCGACGGCGGCCCGCTCGTCGCCGGTGAGCGTCGGCAGCCGCGCCGCCAGGCCCTCGGTGTCGCGGGCGAGCACGAGGTTCCTGATCTCGGTGCGGACGTCGTCGGCGGTCACGAGGTGGCTCCTGTGAGCTGGGCGTGCAGGCGCCGGCACTCGTGCGCGAAGCGGGTCGTCCGGCGGCCGCGGGCGTACTCGGCGATGACCGGCATCTCCCCGCGCGCGCCGGTCCAGTGCGCGACGTCGGCGGCGAAGGCGACGAGCGAGGTGTGGGTCGCCGTGACGCGGCGCCCCTCGCCGGGCAGCATCCCGGGCAGCAGGGTCAGCAGGATGCGCCACACCTCGTGGTGGCCGCCGGCTTCGGCCAGCGCGGTCAGGGCCGCGATGGCGGGGCGGGTCTCCTGCCAGGTGCGGCGCAGCACCAGCGCGAGCTGGCGGCCGATCGCCTCGGCGGGCAGCTCGCCCTTGGCGGCCAGGTTCAGGATCTGCCGGGTCACGCCGGGCACGCCGCCGGCCAGGAGGAAGGCGAGGATCACCGCCGTCGGCTCGCCCATCGGCCCTTGGGCGATCTCCAGGCCGGCGAGCCCCGCCGGGGCGCTCCACACCCCCCAGTGGCCGTGCAACAGGTAGGGCAGGAAGTTGACGGCCACGACCTCGCGGTGCGAGGGCAGCATGGCGGGCCACGCGCCGACCGTGTGGCCGGACTCGCCGGTCGAGTCGGACGGCTCGCGCAGCAGCACCTCGTCGATCAGCCGATGGCCGGTCGGGGCCGTCAGCCGCAGCACGGGCCGCAGTCTGACCTCGGTGAAGTGTTCCGGCTCGCCGTCACCGAAGTCGACCATGGACGCGCCTGCCATGTGACGCCACACGTGGCCGCACTCGGGGTCGGCCAGGCCGTCGCCGGCGAGCCAGCGGGCGGCGGACCCGGCCGCCTCCGACTCGACCTTGGCGGCCCGCTCGGCCGCCGCCGGGTGGGCGCCCCGGGGCAGCCGCAGCAGCGCCTGCGCCAGGTCGGCCGGCAGCGGCTCGACGCCGGCGGCGGCGCACGTCTCCAGCCGGTCGATCAGCACGTCGGGGTCGAGGTGGCCGCTCGTCCAGGTCGGCGTGGCCAGCAGCACCGGTGGCAGCGTGCCGGTCCGGAGGGCCTCGGCGAGTTCGGCGTGGCGGTGCAGCAGGAAGTCGTGGGGCGGGGAGACACGATGGGCGTGGGGCAGCCGGTTGCGCCGCCGCCACTCGTCCTGCTCGGGCAGCTCATGGGGCATGTACGAACGCAGCCGCGGCGGGACGAAGACGACGGTCACCTGCACCAGCGGCTCGTCGGGGCCCGGCGGGGGCACCTGGTCACCCGCCCGCATCGCGGCGATCCGGGCGGGCCGCACGCCGAACTCGGCCATGCGCTCGTAGGCGTGCTCAAGGATGTGGTCCGGCATGGCCTCCGCGGAGTCGTCGTACTGGATGCCGGGCCTGGCCTGGGCCGGGTGGAGAGGGTCGGGGTCGTTCAGGTGGATCCGGCCTCCGGCGAAGGAGATCTGCCGGTCGCCCTCGTGGGCCACCGCGTTGCCGGGGCCGTCGTCGCTGGTCCAGGTGATGAAGAAGGCGCGCAGCGGGGCGTCGTCGTCGAGGTAGCGGCCGGGCCGGTGGAAGCCGCCCACCATGATCCGCCGGGACTGCGGCGGCTGCGCGGCGGGATCCTCGCCACGGGTGAGGACGCGCGCCCTCAGGGAGTGGCTCGCCTGGTCCCAGAACTTCTCCGGCCGGATCGGCGGCACCTCCGGCACGCTGCCCGGGGTGACCAGCTCGGCGGACAGCGCCGCCTGCCAGCTGTCGGGGTCGAGGCGCACCTTGTCGGTCCGCCAGTAGCTGTGGACCTGCTCGGCGTGGCCCCTGAGATCGTGGCGCAGTGCCGCCCGGTCGCCGGCGGCGCCGGTGACGAAGGCCGCCAGCCAGCGTTCCTGCTCGATCCAGGGCTCGTGGTGGTCGGGGAAGACCGACGGCTCGGGGAAGCGCCGCGCCTCGGGCGGCTCGGGCAGCGGCGGGAACTCCTTGCGCTCCAGCAGCTCCTCGACCGGTATGTCCCCGCCGAACCGCCCGGCCAGCTTCGCGCCCAGATCCGCGGGGAGCGCGCGGACGCCGTCGAGGATCGCCTCGGCGTGGTCGGCGAACAGGGCGGCGTGCCGCAGCGTCAGCTCGACCGCGCGGTTGCGCACGTCGAAGGACGCGTGCGCGTAGGCCGTGGTCAGCGCGGTCACGAAGTCGGCGGCCGTCTCCGGCGTGGCCCGGATCGCCTGGTCGAGCCAGCGCAGGCCCAGGGTGGCGAGCTTGGCCTCGGCCCGGAAGGTGAGCGCGTCGACCGCCTCGACCAGGTCGGCGTGGTCGAGCGGCATCGCCCCGCGCACCTGCGCGGCGGCCAGCTCGGCGACCGTGCCCGGGGCCGACGGCAACAACCGCAGGTAGTCGCGCACACGGGCGGCGGACTCCGCGGGCGTGGGGTCGAGCAGCGTGTGCAGCCGGACGAAGAAACGCAGGTCCTGCGCCTCGCCGCCGCGCAGGAACCGGCTCACGCAACCGTCGAGCGCCTGCTCCCTGGGCAGCTCGCGGGCGGCGGCGGCCAGCCAGCGGCTGGGCCGGGGCTCCAGCCGCTCGTCGCGGAGGGCACGGCCCGCGCCGTCGGCGTCGAAGACGCGCGGCAGCAGCACGGGGGTCAGCGGGTCGCCGGGCACGCTCGGGACGGTCAGCCAGGCGGCCACCAGCGGGTCGTGGTCGGGCGGCACGGCCCCGGACTCGCGCAGCAGCGCCACGGCCAGCGGCGCGATGCGGTCGGCGGGACGGCGCACCCGCCGGGCCAGCCGGACAGCGACGTCGCGCCGCCACTCCAGGGGCCGGGTGGCCGCCAACCGGCACACCTGGGCGACGTTGGGCTCCCTGGCCCAGCGGCGGTTGACGTCGCGGCCGGTCATCCAGGCCACGGCGGCGGCCGGGCCGGTGATGACGCCGACGCCCGTCAGCAGCAGCGCGCCGGCCACGGTGTCGAGCAGGTCGCCGACCTCCCAGGAGGCCATCTCCTCGACGCCCTCGAAGTCGTCGGGGTGCTCGGCGCGCAGCCGTTCGGTGCGGGCCTGGCGCAGCTCCTTGACCAGGCCGGGCAGCCGTCCGCCCAGCTCGGCGCGTTCCTGCTCGGTGATCGTGCCCAGCCGGTCGGCCAGACGGGCGACCTGGTTGCGGGTGATCAGGTCGAGGATCTCCGTCCAGAGGGTCATCGGGAGACCTCCACGGCGGCGCGGGCGACGATCCGGGCGGCCAGCACGTGCTTGCAGGGCCCGCGGGAGCCGCGATGGTCCCACCACCACTCGCAGGTGCAGGAGCCGTCGGCCAGCGAGACCCGGCGGGTGCCGCCCGAGGTGCGGACGGTGGCCGACTCGCCTTCGAGGTGCACCGCGCCCGCCTCGACCAGCTTGCGCGCCTTGGCCAGCCGCGGGTTGAGCAGGATCACGTTGTCCTTGTCGTAGGGCAGCTCGCGGTGGAAGTGGGCGGCCTCCGAGAGGTCGTAGCCGACCCGGCCGGCGACGCCGAGCCGCGTCAGCGCGGCACGTACCCGGTCGGCGGGGATGCCGGCGCGGTCGGCCAGCAGGCCGATCTCGATCTCGGGCTCGAAGTTGAGCAGCATGCCCACCACGTCGGCGTCGTTCTCGGCCTCGTCGGTGGCCAGGTCGTCGAGCACCGCGCCCTCGCCGGAGAAGCCGCGCCAGCGTTCGGGCGAGAGGGTGAGCGTGTAGCGCATGCCGGGCAGCTCCAGCTCCCAGGCGCTGGAGGCGGCGTCGGGCGGGCCGTACACCCGCAGGGACTTCGCGAAGCGCAGCAGCGGCAGGAGGGTGCCGAGCCGGTTGGGGCCGGCGAGCTGGACCGAGCCGGATACCTGGTGCTGGGAGACCTTCAGGTCGCGCCCGGACTGCGCCACCCACACCGTGCCCTTCTTGGGCAGCCCGCGCAGGAACCGCACCGCCGCCATGCCGGCCAGCTCGCCGCGCTGGTCCATGCCCGAGGCGATGACCTGCACCTCGGCGAACCCGCGCAGCCAGCGCTCGGGCAGCGGCACCTTCTTCTCCACCACCGCGCCGTCCGTCGTGGTCACGACCAGCTCGTCGAGGCCCACCCCCAGGTGCAGCGGGTCGCGCGTGCCGATGCGCGCCAGCGCCTCCCGCAGCGGCGCGTTCACGTCGACGTTGGTGGTGCCCCGGTCGAAGACCTCGCCGTCGAGCGCGCCGTCCAGCAGGTCGAGCCGGGCGTACACGCCGCCGCAGGCCGAGAAGGACTCGAAGCGCAAGCGGTCGCCGTTGCACGTCACCACCGGGTCGCGTACCCAGCCGGGCCGCGACTGCGGCTGGTGGTAGCGGGCCAGCGCCACGTCGGCGACGCCGAGCAGGGCCGCGGCGGCGGGGGCGGCCTGCGTGACCACGCCGCTGAAGAACCGGGGGGCCACGGCCGGGCCGGACAGGGCCCGGCCGCCGGAGGTCGCCAGACCGAGCCGGCCGTCGACGAGGGAGGAGGGCGCGGCGTACGTGTACGCCTGCGTCGCTGAAGTCATGGCCGGGACGATAGATCGCCCCACCGACAAGATCGCTGCTTCACTTTCCGCGGCCTTCGACGCCAGATCATCTTTAATACCGGATGGTCTACTCATTTCGGACAAGCCGGTTTATGCTCTGGGCATCCTGAAGTGGATCACACCCCCGGGAGGCGCCCATGAAGAAGATGACCATCCGCCGCAAGAGCACGCAGCGCCTGATGTCCGGTGCCCGCCGGCTCTGGATCGAGTGGTGCTGGTAGGTGCCAAGACGGCGGGCGCCCTCGGGTGCCCGCCCCTGCGGTCTCCGGACCTGCCGTGAACCGCTTCGACTGCCATCGCGGGCACGGGCCCTACGCCGGGGTCTCCGGCTTCCTCGCTGAGATCGCCGCCGACCGTCCGCGCCTGGCCGCCCCTCACCGGGTCGAGCTGTACGCGATCGCCCCCTGGCTCGACCGTACGGCCCGGCCGGCCGCCGAGGAGGAGCCGATCAGGTTCCACCCGGCCCGCCGCACCGCCTGCCTGGCGTACGGCGCCGCGGAGTTCGCCGCCTCCTGGGCCGGCACCCTGCGCCGCCCGGTCACCGTCACCTTCGAGCACGTCGCGCACGCCGACGAGACCACCGCCGAACTGCTGGACACCCTGCTCCCGCGGATCGCCTCCACCCCGCTGCGCCTTGACCTGCGCGACGACGGCCGCGCCGAGCCCCCGCCGCTGCCCACGGACCCGGACGCCGTCCGCGCCGCGCTCGGCGACGGCCTGGCCCGCGGCTTCTACCACCACGCGGCCCGCGTCGCCGCCCACGGACGCGCCATCGTCACCCCCGAAGGCGACCTGCGGCAGTGGTGGGCCTGCACCACGGGCCTGGCCACCGCGCTGGCGGCGCTGGAGCGCGCGGAAGAGGCGCTCGCACTCTACGACGAGGCCCGCGCGGCCACCGGCGACCCAAAGATCAACATGTCCGCCGCGTACGCCACCGCCATGTTGTACGCCCGCCACCTCCCGGCCGCCCGCCAGGACCCCGGGCAGGCACGACACTGGCTGGAGGAGGCGCTCCGGCTGGCCGAAGACGTGGACGACCCCCGCCACCAGGTGATCTCCACCGTCTTCTACGAGCAGGGCCTGGCCCTGCTGGACGCCAAGGCCGGCGCGCCCGCCGAGGCGCTGCGGCTGATCGACGACGGGCTGGCCAGGCTGACGGCGGTGCTGGCGCCGGGCGAGCACCCGCAGCACCTGGCCCGCCTGCGCCACAACCGCGCCCAGGTGCACCTGGCTCTCGGCGACCCGGCGCGGGCCCTGGCCGACCTCGACGGCGTGATCGCCCACGACCCGGACAACAGCGAGTACTACGTGGACCGGGCCGCCCTGCACCGCGCGGCCGGACGCGTCCAGGCCGCGATCAAGGACTACGGCACCGCCATCCGCCTGGGACCGCACCTGCCCGAGGCGTACTACAACCGCGCCGTGCTCCTCCTGGAACGCGGCCGCGACGAGCGGGCCCGCGAGGACCTGGGGCGCGCGCTCGCCATCGACCCCGGCCACCTGGACGCCCGGATCGCCCTGGTCAACGCCCACCTGGAGCGCGGCGCGCTGGACGCCGCCGAACGCGACGCGCTGGCCGGCCTCGCGCTGGCCCCCAAGGAGCCGGCGCTGCTGTGCACGCTCGGCCTGATCCGCTCCGAGCGCGGCGAGCCGGCCGAGGAGCTGTTCACCCAGGCCCTGGAGGGTGACGAGACGCTGGTCGAGGCGTGGACCAACCGCGCCGCCGTGCGCTTCGAGCGTGGTGAGGTGACCGCCGCCGTGGCCGACCTGGACCGGGCGGTGGCGCTGTCGCCCGCGCCCGAGCCGCGCTACAACCGGGGCACCGCGCTGGCCCGGCTCGGCCGCTGGGAGGAGGCGGCCCGCGACTTCACCGACGCGCTCGCCCAGCCCGGCCTGGACCGGGCTCTCCGCCGCGACCTGCGTGCCGAACTGGCCCGCTGCGACCGCGCCCGCTCCGGCTGAACCGCAAGGCTTACTGTGCGTCCGCCTTGTCGCAGGTGGTGTCACGGCCGGGCAGGACGCCGTCCACCAGGTAGCGGTTGACCGTGGTGTTCACGCAGGTGTCGCCCGCGGCGAGGTAGGCGCCGTGGCGGAAGGCGCCGCGCAGGGTGACCATGCGGGAGCCGGTCAGCGTCCGGTGCATCGCCCGCTGGCCGGGGAACGGGGTGACGGGGTCGCCGTCGGCGCCGACGACCAGCATCGGGACGTCGTTGCCGAGCCTGGTGGGCGCCTCCACGGGGGCGGACGGCCAGAAGGAGCAGGGGCTGAGGTTGCGGGTCATCGGCCCGAACAGCGGCTCGTCCGCGCGGTGGGCCTGGATGTCGCGGAAGTAGCCCTCCACGTCGCGGGAGGCGGCCCGGTCGGCGCACAGGATCGGGGTGCCGGCCCGGTCCTCGGCCGGCCCCGAGCCGGTGAACAGGCCGTCGAGGGTCTCCTTCAGCGACGCCGGGACGGTGACCGCCTCGCCGCGGGCGGCGCCGGCCAGCGTCCGCACCTCCGCCGCGAAGCCGGCGTACGCCTTGGCGCTGTCGTCGTAGAGGCGGACGAACAGCAGGTAGGGGATGTGATGGGCGTCGATCCGGTACGCGCCGACCCGCAGCGGGCGGCGGGCCGCGGCCCGGTCGACGCGCTCCACGGTGGCCAGGACGTCGGCCCGGGTGCCGCCCAGGCCGTACTCGGCGTCGCGGGCGGCGGCCCAGGCGGCCCAGTTCCCCAGCGCGGCGTCGATGGCCGGGCCGTTCGCGGACAGCAGGTCGGGGCCGTAGACGTCCGGGCCGACCGCGCTGTCCAGCACGAACCGGTCGGCCCGTGAGCCGAACAGCTGCGTGTAGACCGCGCCCAGATAGGTGCCGTAGGAGTAGCCGAGATAGGACAGCCTGGGCTCGCCGAGGGCGGCGCGGATGACGTCCATGTCGCGGGCGGTGTTGCGGGTGGAGGCGTACGGCAGCAGGTCGCGGCCGCCCTTGGCGCACCCGTCGGCCAGCTCCTTCATGAGCGTGACGCTCTCGTCGAAGGTGCGGCGGGTCGGGCCGGCCGACCGGGTGGGGGTGTCGGTCGTCCACCGGCAGCGGATCGGCGTGCTGCGGCCGACGAAGCGCGGGTCCATCCCGATCAGGTCGTACCGGGCCGCGACCTCGGGCATGAGCCGGCCGAGCAGCGGCCGTGGCAGCCCGCTCCCGCCCGGACCGCCGGGGTTGATCAGCAGGACGCCCCGGCGCGCGGCGGGGTCGGTCGCCTTGATCCGTGAGATCGCCACCGAGACGGTCCGCCCTCCTGGCCTGCGGTGGTCCAGCGGGACGGTGACCTCGGCGCACTGGGCCCCCGCCGCGTCGAGAGCCTCGCCGATCTCGTCGCCGCGACCGGTCCGGCAGCGGTGCCAGTCGAGCGTCTGGCGGTGGAACCGGGTCGCGTCACCGGCCCGGGCGTCACCCGTGACGGCCGCCGACGCCTGGCCGGTGACCGCGAGCCCCGCCACCAGGGTCGCGCTCGCGGCGACGGCTGTCACGATCTTTCGTGCACGCACAGAAAGCCCCCTTTTCTGATGATGTCGTCACCGACGCTAGGGTTCCGTGCGTTTGATCTTGATCGGCCGAACGGCCGACCGGGGTCGGCCTAACGGACATTCCCCGCTCAGTGGCCGTCGCAGCAGGCGGTGCGGGCCGCCTGAAGGTGGACGGGCTCGTTCCACCAGTGGCCCGCCGTGCTCGGATGGACGGGGACGCGGTCCCTGACCCTGCCCGAGGCGGCCGAAGCGGCGGGCGTCGCCTGGTCGGTGGTGGTGGCGGACGGGTAGGGCGCGAGAAGCCGCTCGACCGTGTGGTGCCTGCCGCCGACGACGACGGCGGTGACATTGGCCGCGTCCTCGATGCGGGACAGCGGGTCGCCGCGGACGATGGCCAGGTCGGCGTACATGCCCTTGGCGATCCTGCCCAGCGGGAGGCCGAGGTGGGCCCCGGACGCGCTGGTCGCGGCGGTGAGCGTCTCGCGCGGGGTCAGGCCGAACCTGACCATGGCGCGCAGGTTCATGTGCAGGCTGACCCCGAGATGGTCGATCGGCGCGTCGGTGCCGGCGGTGACCACCCCGCCGCCGCGGATCATCGCCGTGAGCTGCGCGACCTGGTTGGCGAGGTTCGTCCGGGTCACCTGGACCGCCGCGGGGTCGGCGTTCTGCACCGTGGTGACCGTCGCCCGGAGCTGGGCCATCCGCCAGTTCGGGTAGAGCCGGCGCACCCGTTCGTCGGTGACGAGCGAGGTGTCCTCCCGGTAGAGGATCGAGGAGGTGAACAGGGTGGGGGTTCTGGCCATCTTCGAGGCGTTGAACATGGAGATGACGTCGGAGTAGGCGGACCCGACGTTCGTGACGGTGCGCGAGTAGCCGAACCGGTTGGTGGCGCCGACGTGCTCGGTCTGGTCGCCGCCCATGGCGATCGCCGGATAGTGGTAGTGCGAGCTGACCGGCCTGCCCCGCCGGTGGGCCCACTCGATGACCTCGCGGTGCCAGGCGACCGGCAGCCGTACGTAGCACTTCAGCAGGTCGTAGTCGAGGGCGGCGGCCCGCCGCAGTTCGAGCAGCAGTTGGTCGTGGCTGTAGGTCGGGCGCATGAAGTTGTAGTAGACGCGCGCGCCGTCGATGGCCTCGCCGGTGCCCAGGTAGCGCGGCGCGAGCCGGGCGCCGGACTGCACCGACTCCCGCTCCTCGACCATGTGGTACGCGGGTGAGCCGGGCGAGCGCGTCGTGGTGACGCCCAGGGCGAGCCACAGCGGACCCTGCCGCGATCCGTAGGCGTAGCCCTGCATCTCCCGGTGGTGGTGGATGTCGATCAGGCCGGGCATGACGAATCCGTCCCGGGCGTCGATCAGGGTGCCGGGCCTGCCGTCCCGGTGCGGCTCGACCGCGGTGATGCGCTGGCCTCGTACGAGGATGTCGACGTCGTGGGCGACGTGGTCGGAGACGCCGTCCCACATGCGGCCCGCGTGGATGACGACCTGGTCGGGGCCGGGGTCGTTGCGCCAGGTCAGCCGCATCGGGATCGGCCGCGCGGGCCCGCCGTCGAGGCGCGCGCTCTTGAGACGCCCCTCGTTCAGGTAGAGCAGGGTGGCGGAGTCGCCGGCCCAGACGGGGGCGTCGGAGACCTCCCGGGTGACCTGACGGGCGGCGCCGGTGGGCCGTCCGGAACTGTCGACGGGCAGCACCCACAGGAGCGACTCCATGGCGAACGCCAGCATGGTGCCGTCGGGGGACCAGACGGGACCGTCGTCGCCGCGGGTCTGGAGGGACCGGTGCGGCGCGGGGTCGACGTACGTGCCGGCGCCCGTGGCCCGGTCGACGAGCAGGATCTTGGACAGCCCTTCCCGGTAGCGTCGCGAGTACGGCACCACCGCGGCCATCGCCAGCGTCCGGCCGTCGGGTGACCAGGTCGGGCGGCCCGGCTCGAAGGTGGCGTCGTAGATCTTCTGGAGGTCGCCGGTGGAGACGTCCACGACCCACAGGGCGCCGTCCTGGTCGAGGTAGGCGATCTCTCGGCCGTCCGGCGACCAGCGGACCGACAGGGCGGCGGAGTCGGTCAGCCGGGTCACCTGCCGGTCGGCGCCGGTGCCCAGGTCGCGCACCCAGACGTTGAGCGTGCCGGTGCGGTCGGTGACGAACGCCAGCCGCCGCCCGTCGGGGGAGAAGTCCGGGTCGGCCTTCCACCAGCGGTCGCGGAAGAGCGGTTCAGGGGTGCCGCCGCCGCGCATCAGGTAGATGTCGTTGAGGGCGCGGAAGGCGATGGCGGAACCGTCGGGGGAGACCGCCGGGCTGCCGATCCCGACGACGGGGAACGACCCCGGCTCGTCGAACACGCGGACCCTCTTCTGGTACTTCGGAGTGGTCGTGGTGAGCGCGGCGGTGAATCCGACCGTGCCGACGGACGTGGAATCGAGCCGGCGCACCTTGATGGCGCCCGCGGAGGTGTAGTAAAAGCGTCCGTCAGGGGCGAAGCGGGCACGGAACGGGAAGACCTCCTCGCCGGTGACGAGGGCGCCCGCGGTGCCGGCCAGCTCGTTGGCGCCCGAGCGGAAGAGGTGGTAGGCGAGGTCGGCGCCGTTCGGCAGCCAGGACGGCTGGTGGACGACCTGGCCGGTGGGCACCGTGACCGCCGTGCCGCGCGTGCCGGTGGCGACCTCGATGACGTCGATCCTGGTGTCGGCGACGACGAACGCGATCTTCCGTCCGTCGGGCGACCAGGCCGGTTCGTACTCCTCGGCGGGGCCGTCGGTCAGGACGCGGCTCGCTCCGGTGGCGACGTCGAGCAGGTGGATCCCGTAGCTGCCGCCCGCGTCGGAGGCGTAGGCGATGGTCCGCCCGTCGGGGCTGTAGCGGGGCTCCCGGTGATCGAACGGGCCGGTGGTCAGCTTTTTGATCGCGGACCCGTCGGGGCGGATCGTCCACAGGTCGAAGACGCCGTCGCGGTACGACTGGAACACGAGGGTGCCGCCGTCGGGGGACCAGTCGGGCTGGGCGATGTCGTACAGGTCGCTGGTGAGCCTGCGGGCGGCGCCCCCGGAGGCGGAGCAGACCCACAGGACGCCGAGCAGGTCGAGGGCGAGCCGGCGGCCGTCGGGCGAGGGAGCGACGGCGAAGTCGGTGCCGGAGGTGACGGCCGTACGGGCGGCGGCGCCCGCCATGCCCCCGACGCCGGCCCGCGCCGGTGAGGCCGGGACGAGCACGGCGGCGAGGGCGGCGCCGCCACCCGCCAGAACGGCCCGGCGGGACGGGCGGGAGGTCGATCCGGAGGAGGAGGTGAACGCGTCGGGAGGAACCGGAGCATGGGACATCGCGAATCTCCATTCCACTATTCAGATGGTCAGCGAACCGCTGAACGTGTTGACGCGCGAGTCATGGTCGCAGACGAAATGCCTTTAGTCCCGGAGTTGCTCCGATCGGCGGCAGGGGATCAGGCGGGGGGTTCGAGCATCGGCACGAGGAAGCGCCTGGCCACCGCGGCCAGTTGACCGTCGTCGTCGAGGTCGATGACGGCGCTGGGGATCGCCAGGAAGGAGGTGGAGATCCGCACCATCATCTCGGCCACGAGGTCGGCGTCCAGGCGCTCGGACACGTTGCCCGCCCGCTGCTCCCGGCGGAGCTGGCCGGCGACGAACTGCCGCACGGTGGCGAGGGTGCGGCCCCCGTCGGTCATCATGGACGGCACCAGCAGGTCGGGCTCCGTGGCGATGAGCCCGCCGATCAGCGGGTTGCCGCGGATGGCCCGCAACGAGCTGACGAAGCCGAGCACCACCCTGTCGGCCGGGGTGCGGGCCTGCTCGATGTCGACGAGGAACTGGTCGAAGTAGCGCCGGAACTCCCGGCGGACCACATGCTCGACCAGCGTGTCCTTGGTGTCGAAGCGCCGGTAGACGGTGATCCGGGACACCTTCGCCAGGCGCGCGACGTCCTCCATGGTGGAGCGCCTGATGCCCATCCGGCAGAACTGCTCGTAGGCCGCGTCGAGGATGCGCGCCCTCAGCTCGTCGAGGTCGCCGACCCGCTCGACGGCGTCGACGAACGCGCGCTCCAGCAACGACTCCGAGCCCGACGGCGCCATGAAGCCGGACAGCACGGATTCCACGATCACCTCCTGGTCCGGTTCCGCCTCGGGGGCGGGTCTTGTGATGTCCATCACATCGTGCTCTCATGATGATACACAGACTCAAGGTTTGTTTCTCAGTATCACCCACTTCTCGGCCTCGCACGAGAAGGAGGAAGCGGCGTGGGAGACCTCGGCAGGCGTGATTCCGGCGACGACGCCGACACGCGCCCCCTGCTCGGCGGATCTCCGGCGAGCCGATCGAGACTGCCCTGAGCGGGACCCCCCATCTCGAAGGAGTGCAGAGCATGGCAGAGCTGAGCAGGCGCGAGATCCTGATCTCGGGCACCGCCCTGGGAGCCCTCGGCGCGCTGGGCATCACCTCTCCGGCCCAGGCGAAGACCCTGGCGGACGACTGGACCTGGCCGGCCTCCGGCTCGGTCGCGGGCTCCGGCACCGGCGCCGACCCCCGATGGGTGTGGGACGACGTCGCCGATCCACTCCTCGCCTCGCTGTTCGACCGCGGCGTCATCCCCGAGGTCAACCGGCTGCTGTACGACTGGAACCGCAACGACCAGCCCCTGCCCGCCGGGCTCCCCGCCGACCTGCGGGCCTTCATCGAGCAGGCGCGTCAGCTGCCCTCGTGGGCCGACCAGGGCAAACTGGACGCCGCCTCGCGCTTCCACGCGCTCAAGGGCAACTACATCGTCGTCCTCACCATCGTCGGGGCGGGCATGCTGGCCACCGCCATCCCCAAGGAGGCCCGCGCGGTCTACTACTCGGCGGGCGGCGCCGACCTGAAGGACCGGGTCGCCAAGACGAACGTCCTGGCCTACGCGGTCAGGCCGCAGAACGCCTGGGGGCCCGGCGGGACGGCCGTGGTCGAGGCCGTCAAGACCCGGCTGGTGCACGCGGCCGTGCGGCACCTGCTCAAGTCGTCCCCCCACTGGCCGGGCCCCATCCCGATCAGCCAGGAGGACATGCTCGTCACGTGGCACACCCTGGCGACCTACTCCATGCGCGGGATGCGCGAGTGGAAGGTGCGCATCTCCGCCGGCGAGTCCGCAGCGTACCTGCACTCGTTGCAGCTGCTGGCGCACATGCTCGGCATCAGGGACGAGTTCATCCCCGCCACCTGGGACTCCTCCTACGCCCAGTCCGACATCGTGCTGCCCAGGAACATGGGGCCCACCGCCGAGGGCGTGGAGCTGAACGGCATCCTGCGGGGCATGCTCGCGGAGCTGACCAGCCCGGGCGGCATCGACAAGCCCCTGGTCAACGCGTTCTCCAGGTACCTCACCGGCAACCAGGCGGCCGACTGGAACGGCATCCCGCGCGAGCCGCTGTGGGACCCGGTCGTCAAGACCGCCTGGCCGCTGCTGGTGCAGTTCAGGGAGGGGCTGATCGGGCTGCCGCTGGTGCCCGCCGCGGCCTGGCTCCTGGACGAGATGATCAAGAAGTGGACCACGTTCTACCTGACCAAGGGCGCGCAGACCAAGATCGTGATTCCGACCGGCAACCGTCCCGGCTGACCGCCCCCGCCCAAGCGGAAGGCCCTCCCCGCCGGTGACGGGGAGGGTCTTCGGGGTGCGTGTCAGACCAGGGGGCGACGGCGCAGCCGGTAGGCGACCGCCGACACCCACAACATCGCGCCGGTGACGCCGACGGCCAGGGTCACCGAACCCCCTGGGCCGCCGCTCATCGTCCAGCCGTTCCCGGCGATGACGGCCACGCCCGCCACGAAGGACGCGACGGCCGAGCCCGGCGCCCCGGCCCGGGAGAAGTGGCGGCCGAGCACGAAGCAGGCCGCCGCCAGGGCGATGAAGGCGATCGAGCCGGAGGCCATGTGCAGCCCGGCGTGCCAGCTCATCGTCGTGGGCGGGCCCGCCGGGGTGCCGACGGGGAAGCCGTCGCCGGCGTCCATCCGGAAGATCCCGGCGAAGATCATCCCGATGCCGTTGACCAGCAGGAGGCGGGGCAGCCACCGGCTGGGGACGGCCCGGCGCAGCCCGTACGAGCCGGCGATCACCAGCGCGCCGACGACCAGGAAGTCGGCCACCTGGATCCAGCCGAGCGAGCCGGTCGACAACTGGCTGAGCGGGTGGCGGACGATGTCGAAGCCCTCGCGGGTGAGCACCTGGGCCAGGTTGACCGCCGTCCACAGGGGGGCGGCGACGGCGCCCGCGGTCAGCAGGGTGCGGGTCGAGGCGGGGGTGGCGGTGGGGGCGATGGCGGTCATGTCCCGTGTCCTTTCGTGTTCTACTGCATACGCGACGAACGGGCGATGTGACAGGGAACGCACATGAGATTTCTGCTGACGAACGTGAGCGAGCGGCGCGACGACGAGACGCTGCACGTCGAGATGGGCAGGTTCATCCAGGAGCTCACCGAGGCGGGCGTGCTGCTCGCCACCGGAGGCATGGAGCTGGGCGGCACCGTGCTCAGGTCCGCGGGCGGCGAGCTGACCGTGACCGACGGGCCCTTCGCCGAGGCCAAGGAGATGGCGGGCGGCTTCGCGCTGATCGAGGTCGGTTCGCGGGAGGAGGCGCTGGAGATCTCGCGGCGCTTCTTCGCGGTCGTCGGCGACGGCGAGTGCCACATGCGCCAGATCTACTGATGGACGCCGTCACGGCGGTCTGGCGGGAGGAGTCCGCGCGGATCGTCGCCGGGCTGGCCCGGATGCTCGGCGACGTGGGCCTGGCCGAGGAGTTCGCCCAGGACGCGCTGGTCGCCGCGCTGGAGACCTGGCCGCGCGACGGCGTACCGGACAGGCCGGGCGCGTGGCTGATGACCACCGCCAAGCGGCGCGCCCTCGACCACCTGCGCCGCGACCGGCGGCACGACCGGGTGATCGGCGAACTCCGGCCGGAGCGGCCCGGCCAGGACGAGCCGCCCGGCGACGACGTGTTGCGGCTGATGTTCGTCTCCAGCCATCCCGTGCTGCCCGCCGAGGAGCGGACCGCGCTGACGCTGCGGCTGCTCGGCGGCCTGACCACCGCGGAGATCGCCCGTGCGTTCCTGGTGCGGGAGGCGGTCGTGGCCGGACGCGTCGCGCGCGCCAAGCGCACGCTCGCCGAGGAAGGGGTGCCGTTCGAGCTGCCGCAGGGGCCCGAGCTGGCCGTACGGCTGGCGTCCGTGCTGGAGGTCATCTACCTGATCTTCAACGAGGGTTACTCGGCCACGGCGGGCGAGGACCTGATGCGGCCCGCCCTGGCGCTGGAGGCGCTGCGGCTCGGACGGCTGCTGGCCGGGCTGGCGCCGGGCGAGTCCGAGGTGCACGGGCTGGTGGCGCTGATGGAGATCCAGCAGTCGCGCGCGGACGCCCGTACCGGGCCGTCGGGGGAGCCGGTGCAGCTGCACGAGCAGGACCGGGGACGGTGGGACCGGGAGCTGATCGCGCGCGGGTTCGCCTCCATGCTGAGGGCGCGGGAGGCGGGCGGAGGGCTCGGGCCGTACGTCCTGCAGGCGGCGATCGCGGTGTGTCACGCGCGGGCGGCCGGGGCGGCCGACACGGACTGGGACCAGATCGCGGCCCTCTACGGCGCGCTGGCACGGCTGCTGCCCTCGCCGGTGGTCCGGCTCAACCAGGCGGTCGCCGTCGGCATGGCGACCGGGCCGGAGGCGGGGCTGGCGCTGGTGGACTCGCTGCTGTCGGACCCGGCGCTGCGGGACTACCCGCCGCTGTCGGCCGTCCACGGCGACCTGCTGGCGCGGGCGGGGCGCGACGCCGAGGCCGCGACGGCGTTCGAGCGGGCCGCCGCCCTCACCCGCAACACCGCCGAACGCGCCTTCCTCCTCACCCGCGCCGCCCGCCACCGCACCGCCTCCTCCCTCGCCCGTACGACGGGCGTCCGGGACATGGCCCTGCTCGGCGAGGCGGCGGACCGGTTCCTGGCGCGCACGGACCTGGACGCCGGGACGATCCGGTCGTACGGGCAGACGTTGCGGCGGCTGCGCCTGGACCTGGGGGCCGCCACGCCGCTGGCCGAGATCACGCCCGCCCTCGTGGCCAGGGTGTTCGCCGCCGCCTGGAGCATGGCCGCGCCCAGGACCTGGAACCGGCACCGCGCGGCCGTACGGTCCTTCGGCGCGTGGGCGGGCCTCGGCGACCTGCCGGCCGAGCTGCCCAGGAAGCACGACGACCGCAGGAGGCGCCCCGCCGTCGCCGATCAGGCTTTGGCCGCGCTCTGGCGGCACCCGTCGCCGCGGGAGAGGGCGCTGTGGCGGCTGGTGCACGAGTCGGGCGCCTCGGCCGCCGCCGTCCTCGCGCTCAACGTCGAGGACCTCGACCTGCCCGCCCGCCGCGCCGCCACGATCACGTGGGGCGACGGCGCCGCGGCCCTGCTGGAGGAGCTGGTCGCGGGCCGGACCGGCGGCCCGCTCTTCCTGGCCGACCGCAGGCCCGCCCCCGCCCGGACGCCGGACCCGGCCGACCTGTGCCCCGAGACCGGCAGGCGCCGCCTGTCCTACGAACGCGCCGAGTACCTGTTCAAGCAGGCCTCGGGCGGCTACACCCTGCACCAGCTCGCGACGTCGGGACGCCGTCCGGCGCCGGCGGCCGGGTAATCGGGTCGACAGGCGGGCCGGCGATGCAGTGTGATGGTCCGGCCGCCCGCCGCACCGAGGGGGCCCGTCGACGGAGTCGCCTTTGCCGGAAACCGCGGACATCCGCCCCACGATCGACGCCGCCCTGGTCAGGAGGCTGGTTGACACGCAGTTCCCGCAGTGGGCCGGGCTGCCGCTGCGACTGCTCGACCCGGCGGGCTCCGACCATGTGATCTACCGGCTGGGCGAGGAGCTGTCCGTCCGGCTGCCCCGCCATCCCGGGGCCGTCGGGCAGGCCGAGAAGGAGCGCGAGTGGCTGCCCCGGCTCGCCCCGCGGCTGCCGCTGGCCGTCCCGGTGCCGGTGGAGGTGGGGGAGCCCGGCTTCGGCTACCCGTGGCGGTGGGCGGTGTCCCGCTGGCTGGCGGGCGAGGCGGCCACCGTCGAGGCGCTGGCCGGCTCGTCCGAGGCCGCCGTGGAGCTGGCCGGATTCCTGGCCGCCCTGCAGCGGTTCATGCCCGAGTCCGTCCGGTCGCTCAAGGGACGTCCGGAACTCGGCGAGCAGCCGCTGGCGGGCCGCGACCGCGCGACGCGGGCCGCCATCGCGGCGCTCGGCGGCGTGTTCGACGGCAGGGCCATGACCGCCCTGTGGGAGGCGGCCATGAGCGCCCCCGGCTGGGACCGCGCCCCCGTCTGGTTCCACGGCGACTTCCACACCGGCAACCTGCTGACCGCCGACGGCCGGATCAGCGCGGTCATCGACTTCGGCGGCCTCGGCATCGGCGACCCGGCCTGCGACCTGACGATCGCCTTCACCCTGATGTCGGCCGGCAGCCGGGCCGCCTTCCGCGCCGCGCTCGGCGTGGACGAGGCCACCTGGACCCGGGGCCGCGGCTGGGCCCTCGCCACCGGCCTGAACGCGTACACCGCCTACGCCGCCGTCGACCCGAGGGTCGCCGCGCAGACCACCCGCCAGATCACCGAGGCCCTCGCCGGCTGAATCGGGATGTAAGAAAGCCGCCCTTCGGACCACATGTCCAGGAACGACTCGTCCACGACCGAAGGAACCGGCTTGCCCGACCCACATGAGCGCTTCACCGTGCTCTACGACACCTACCAACCGCGGGTGTACGCCTACGCGGCGAGCCGCGCCGGGCACCAACTCGCCGAGGAAGTGGTAAGCGAGACCTTCCTGGTGGCCTGGCGGCGTCTGGACGACATTCCCGGCCACGCCGAGCTGCCATGGCTCTTCCGCGTCGCCCGCAACATGCTGAGCGACAACCTCCGGCAGGTCGTACGGCGGGAGGCCCTTCAGGCCGAGCTCAGGACGTGGACCGAGTCGGCCGCCCTCGACGCGGGCGAACAGGCCACCGAGCGGGTCGCCGTGCTGCGGGCGCTGGCCAGGATGTCCGATGCCGACAAGGAGCTCCTGACCCTGACCACCTGGCACGGCCTGTCCGCCGCGGAGGCGGCCGAGGTGCTCGGCTGCACGAAGGCCGTCTTCTTCGTCCGGCCGTCGCGCCCGAGACGGACCCTGCTGACGGGCCTTCGGCTCACCGCCGTCGCGGCCGTCGCGGTCGCGGCCGTCGTCTTCGTGCGGAGCACGGACGCCCGGCTCGCCACGCCTGTCGCCATGTCCGCCCGTACCGTACTGCTCGCCGCCGCGGAGCGGATCGAGACCGCGACCCCGGCGACCGGCCGCTACTGGCACACCGTGGGGCTGAGCATGGCGCTGCGGAACGCGGGACAGGGGCCGCCCGGCGGCGGGACCCCCAAGAGCGTCGGCTACCGGGTGACGTGCACCCACGAGCTCTGGATGGCGAAGTCGGGACGAGACCCCAGCTGGCTCGTGGTCACCGCTCAGTCGGGCAAGCCGCTCACCGGCGCCGATGAGGAGACCTGGCGCCTGCAGGGCCGATGGAGGCTGGGTGACTGCGATGGGGCCGGCGTTCCCGGAGTGGGCCCGCTGACCGCGCCGCCGTTCGCCGTACGGCTCGACGACAAGCGCAACCCGGAGGTGTCCTATCCGATGGTCGGAGCCACGCCCGTCACCACGAAGCAGGTGATGGACCTGCCGGCCGATCCGGCGGCGCTCAAGAAGGTCCTTCAGCAGTGGGACCGGCAGGCCGGTCAGCAGTCGGACGAGGCGTTGTTCGCGGAGGCCGTCAGTCTGCTGTCGCAACTTCCGACCACGCCCAGGATACGGGCCGCGCTCTACCGGATGCTCGCCGACCTTCCGGGCGTGAAGAACCTCGGCAGGATCAGCGACCCCCTGGGACGGGTGGGGACAGGGATAGAGCTCCAGGGCGGAACGCAACGGATCGTCATCGACGAGGCGTCGGGCCGCCCGCTGGCCATGGAGGACCGGCTCGACGGAGACGAGCTCTCCGCGTGGACCGCTCTGACGGCGTCCGGCTGGACCGACGCGAGACCGGTGCTGCCCGAGCAGCGCTGAGCACAAGCCCGCGAACCCGGCCTGAAATGAGAGGGACGGACAATATGGTCCCGGCATGAACTGTGTTTCCGCCACCATGCCGGGTCCGTGGGCAGCGAAGCTGACCGGCGCCTTCGAGATCCTGCTCGGCCGTCCGCTGTCGAGTTTCGACGCGGACGCCACCTATGCGACGTTCTTCGGCGGCAACCTCATCGACGAGCTCGGCTTCGCGCGTGACGTCGCCTGGGTGACCCCGGCCGCCCTCGCCGGCGCCGAGCCGGTCGTCTGGGACTGCCCGATCTTCGACGTGGACGAGCCGCCGACGACGTTCGACGCGAGCCGGTCGGTCTTCGAGTTCGACAAGGCGGGGCTGCCGCCGGAGTTCGCGGCGGACCTGGCGGCGGTGTGCTTCGCGGACCGGCTCGTCCTGGGCGGTGATCTGGTTCCCCTGCTCGCCCGGCACGACCTCGCCGGGCCCGGCCTGCGGGACGCCTGGACCGTCAGCCACCCGCGGCTGGTCTCCGACGGCACGCTCTTTGACGCGATGCGGGTCGCCACCGCGCTCGGCACGGGCCCCGAGAGCCTGCTCCCGTTCGAGGCGGAGGCGGCCGAGGAGTGGCAGGAGGCGCTGGGCGGCCTCACCCCGCCCGAACTGTTCACCCACCTGAGCTTCTTCTGCACCGACGGCGAGGAGGGGCTGATGTACCTGCGGACCGAGCGCACGGGCGGCGACCTGCTCGGCGACGTGGGCTGCACGCTGATCGCGAACTGGGAGGAGGGGCAGAGCCAGGTCGAGTTCGCGGTCGTCCGGGTCGGCGAGCTCCTGGCGGCGCCGCGCCCGTCCTGACGGACGGGCCGGGCCGCGCGTCGAGCTCGATGTGGGTCAGGCCGGGCGGTAGGGGCGGAACGTGCGGCGCAGGTCCGCCACCCATTCCCCGGGGATCTCCCAGGGGATGAAATGGCCGCCGCGGTCGTGGGCGGTGATGTCGACGTGGTTGTACCAGGCGCCCCGCTCGCCGTCGACGAAGCCCTGGATCCGCTGTTCGCCGGTCGTCACGCCGGGCGGGTTCTCGTAGCCGACGAACGTGATGCCCGTGGGCGCCTCGACGACCGGCCACCGGTCGTGCGACGGCGTCCAGGGGTAGCGGTTGTTGTTGGCGTAGGTGCGGATCGAGCTGTCGATCGTGTTGCCCGCCCAGAAGATCGTCGCGTGGGTGAGCAGGTCGTCCTTGGTGAACACGTTCTCGATGTCGCCGCCGTTGTCGGACCACTTCGTCCAGCGTTCCAGGATCCAGGCCAGCATGCCGGCGGGGGAGTCGGCCAGCCCGAAGCCGAGCGTGGACGGCGCCAGCACGTGCGCCGCCAGATGCACCGCGAACCGCCTGTCCAGCTCGACGATCCGGGCGTGCACGTCGGCGGGCAGGCCGTCGGGGATGGGCATGCCGCCGCTCAGGTCCCAGGCGCGGTCGCCGTTGAACATGGTGAGCTTCTGCGCCGAGCCGATGTGGACGGCGTACAGCTCGTCGGCGTACTTGTGGCCGAGCTGCCCGGTGACCAGCGCCCCGACGTCGCACCCGGCGGCGGCGTACCGGTCATGGCCCAGGACGCCGGTCATCAGCTCGTGCCACACATCGGCGATCTTCCAGAAGTTCATGTCCGGTCGGTGGTCGAGCGGGGCCGAGAAGCCGAACCCCGGCAACGACGGCACGATCACGTCGAACGCCTCCGCCGGATCGCCACCGTGGGCGCCCGGATCGGCGAGCGGGTCGATCACCTTCGACCAGTGCCAGAACGTCCAGGGCCAGCCGTGGCTGAGGATCAGCGGCACCGGGGCGGGGCCGACGCCGGGCTTGCGCATGAAGTGCACGGGCACGCCGCCGACGTCCACGCGGTAGTGCTCGTAGGCGTTGATCGCGCGCTCGGCCGCACGCCAGTCGAAGCCGTCGGCCCAGTAGGCGACCAGCTCGCGCAGGTGGTCGCCGCGCACGCCGTAGAAGCCGTCCTCGTTCCCGGCGGTGGCCGGCCATCTGGTCAGGGCGAGCCTGCGGCGCAGGTCGTCGAGCACCTCGTCGGGGACGTGCAGCGGCTCGGGGCGCAGCGGGAAGGGGCGATTCGTCAAGGGGACCGTTCTCCTAGTCTTCGACACGCGCGGCGATCTCGGTCAGGCGGCCCAGGAGGCCCGCGTACCGGGCCAGCGCCGCGCGCTCCTCATCGCTCAGGTGCTCCACCAGGCGGGCGACCCGCGCCACCCGGTCGGCGCGCCGGGAGCGGACGATGCCCATGCCCTCCTCGGTGAGGGTGAGCAGGACGGCGCGCCCGTCGCGCGGGTCGGGACGGCGTGAGACCAGCCCGTCCCGTTCGAGCTTGGCCACCAGGGTCGTGAGCGCGGGCTGTTTGAGCTGTTCCGTCGCCGTCAGGTCGGTGAGCCGCATCGGACCCTTGCCCGCCAGCGTGTGCAGCACGGACAGGGTCGAGAAGCTGAGCCGTCTGACCGAGGGCAGCCGGATGAAGTACGTGTTGAACTCCTCGATCGCGCCGACCAGCTCGTCGAGGTCCAGGGCGGGGCCGTGGCCCGCCTGCGCAGATGCCACGACCCATTTATATCGAACTTCGATATAAGCGAGGAGAGCCGACTTTCGGTGAACTAAACCGTTATTAAGGGGGAGGTCGCGGCCGGCAGGTCGGTCTCCGGATCGAAGAGGACCTTGGACAGATGGTCGACGCCGTGGCACACGGCCCCGATCGCCACGCACTCGTCCCCGAGCACGGAGGCCCGCAGCTCGGGCGTGCGCAGGCACATCGTCTCCAGCTCGACCCGCAGCGGCTCCATGAGCACGTCCGCCGAGCGGGAGAAGCCCCCGCCGAGCACCACCAGGTCGGGATCGACGGTGAGGGCCATCGCGGTGGTGGCCAGCGCGAGCACCTTGACGTAGCGCAGGACGGCGCGGCGTGCCTCGACGTCACCCCGCCTGGCGGCCTCGAACACCGCTCCCGCGACCGCCTCGGGCGGTGTGCCGGGCTCGACCGAGGGGACGGCCTGCAGGAGCTCGCCCACGTAACCGAGGTTGAACAGCGGATGCACGCCGATCTCGCCCGCCGCGCCGCCGCCGCCGCGCAGGGGGACCCCGTCGAGCACGACGGCGGCGCCGGCCCGGCGGCCGACGTGCAGGAAGACCAGGTTCCGCGCGTCGCGGGCGATGCCCCTGCGGCACTCGGCCAGCGCGGCGAGCCTGCTGTCGTTCTCCACCAGGACGGGGCAGCGCAGCCGGGCGCCGAGATGGTCGGCCAGCGGCACGTCCGACCAGTCCTGGATGGCGCGCGAGAGCACGACGCGTCCTTGCAGGTCGACATAGCCCGTGCTGCCCGCGACCGCGAGCCAGACGTCGGAGGCGGCGGTGCCCGAGCCGGTCAGGCAGGACTCGATGGCCCGGTCCACGGCGGCCAGGCGCTCGGTGCGCGGCTGCTCGGGGGAGGCCGGCTCCCGCGTGGTGTGCAGGACGTTGCCGTCGAGGTCGGCCACGACAGCGAGCACCTTGTGCGCTCCTATGTCGAGCCCGAGCACCCGGCCCGCCTCGGCGTGGAACCGGTAGCGGCGCGCGGGCCTGCCCTTCTCCCCGCCGTTCGGGTCCATCTGGATCACCCAGCCCAGCTCCATCAGGTCCTTGACCACCACCTTGATGGTGGCTCTGGCCAGGTCGGCGCGCTCGGCGAGCTGGGTCAGCGTCGCCGGCCCGCCCGCGCGCAGGGCCGAGAGCGCGGCGATCGCGTTGAGCCGCCGGAGCCGCTGAAGGTCGCCGCCGGTCACGGAGAGCGTCACTGAGAACCCTTCTTGACGAATCTTAATGGTGAGCTACATCATAAATCCAGATCGAGGCGCTCACCCAGAAAAGAGGCCAGATCATGGGCGTGGCCGCGGGCGGTTCGCGGCGACCGGAAGCCGAGCGCCATGGTACGACCCGCCGCCCACCCTGTCACTGACCGCCGATCCCCACCCCCCGACCCCTCAGGGACCTGTCTTGCTGCTGCCGCGACCCGTCCATCTGACCCGAGACGGCGGGGAACCCTTCGCCCTCACCACGACCACAGTGATCGCCGCGCCTCCCGGGCTCTCGCGGGTGGAGGGCTGGCTGCGTACCGTGCTGTTCCCGGTGACCGGCCTGCCGCTGCCTCCCGGAGCGCCGGGGCCCGGCGCGATCGAGCTCACCCTGACCGACGGGCTCGGCCCCGAGGGCTACCGCCTGACCGTACGCCCGGACGGGGTGCGCATCGAGGCCGGTGACGCGGCCGGGGCGTTCTACGGCGCGCAGACCCTGCGCCAGCTGCTTCCGCCCGACGCCTTCCGCAGCGGCGCGGTCGGCGAGCGGGACTGGCACCTCGCCCCGGTCACCGTCGCCGACCGGCCGCGCTTCCGGTGGCGGGGCTGTCTGATCGACGTGGCCAGGCACTTCCTGCCCAAGCCCGACCTGCTGCGGTACATCGACCTGCTGGCCGCCCACAAGCTCAACGTGCTGCACCTGCACCTCACCGACGACCAGGGCTGGCGGGTGGAGGTGACGGGATACCCGAAGCTCACCGAGGTCGGCGCGTGGCGCAGGGAGAGCCCGCTCGGTTCCCGCCGGGACGACATGTTCGACGGCCGCCCGCACGGCGGCTTCTACACGCAGGAGGACCTGCGGGAGATCGTGTCGTACGCGGCCGACAGGTTCGTCACCGTGGTGCCGGAGATCGAGCTGCCCGGACACTCGCAGGCGGCCATCGCGGCCTATCCGGAGCTGGGCAACCTCGACGAACGGCTGGAGGTCGCCACCAGGTGGGGCGTCTCGCCCAACGTGCTCAACGTCGAGGACGCCACGCTCGCCTTCTACCGGGACGTGCTCGACCAGGTCATGGACATCTTCCCCGGCGAGTACGTCTGCGTGGGCGGCGACGAGTGCCCCAAGGAGCAGTGGCGGCGCAGCCCGTCGGCCCAGCGGCGCATCCGCGAGCTCGGCCTGCGCGACGAGGCGGAGCTGCAGAGCTGGTTCATCCACCGGTTCTCCGACCACCTGGCGGCGCGCGGGCGCCGCCTGCTGGGATGGGACGAGATCATCGAGGGTGGCCTGCCGCCGGGGGCGACGGTCGCGTCCTGGCGCGGGACGTACGGCGCGGTCGTGGCGGCGAAGGCCGGGCACGACGTGGTCACCTGCCCCTTCACCGAGCTCTACCTCGACTTCCGTCAGTCGGACCGCTCCGACGAGCCGGTCCCGATCGGCAGCGTGATCTCCTTACGCGACGTCTACGCCTACGAGCCGGTGCCCGCGGAGCTGACGGAGGCCGAGGCCGGCCGCGTGCTCGGCGCGCAGGCCAACCTCTGGACCGAGCACATCGACTCGCCCCGCGCGCTCGACTACATGGCCTTCCCCAGGCTCTCGGCCTTCGCCGAGGTCGTGTGGAGCCCCGGCGGAGGCGACTACGAGGACTTCCGGGCACGGCTGCACCACCACGAGCGACGGCTCGCCGCGCTGGGCGTGGAGTACCGCAAGGAGACCGGCCCCGAGCCGTGGCAGACCCGGCCGGACGTCCGCGGCTGGCCGCGGGAGCGGGCGGAGACCGAGGCCGAGGTGGCTGCCTGGACCCGCGACCTGCGGCGGAACCACAGCGAAGGGAAGCGGTCATGATCAAGCGCCTGTTCGTCATCCTGGTCGGCCTGTCCCTGCTCGGACCGGTCGCCCCGGCCCAGGCGGCGGCTCCCCAGGTGTCGGCCTACTTCAGCAGGCCGAGCGTCGACGGCACGCTCGACGGCTCCCTGCTGACCAGGCTGCTGGACCTGATCAACCTGGCCGCCCCCGACTCCACCCTGCGCGTGGCGACCTTCGTGCTGGAGATCGAGGCCGTCAAGGACGCTCTGGCGGCGGCGCACGAGCGGCGTGTCGACGTGCGGGTGGTGTCCGAAGGGTCCGGGTCCCACCCGTTGCTCGACGAGCTGGCCGCCGCCGGCGTGCCGGTCACGCTCTGCGACAGGGGCTGCAACGGGCCGGACACCGACATCAGCCACCACAAGTTCTTCGTGTTCAGCCGGCTCACGGACGGCAGGACCGACGTGGTCGTGCAGAGCTCGCAGAATCTCAGCCCCGAGAACGGCATGCACCAGAACATGCTGATCAGCACGGGCGACGCCGGGCTGGCCGACGGCTACCGGCAGGCGTTCGACACGCTGGCCTCCCGGGTGCGGACCACCTGGCGGGCGCCGTTCACCTCCACCAGTGGCAAGGTCACGGTCTGGATGGAGCCCCGCGACACCGCCTACGACCAGACCGCCTACGGCAGCGCCGACCTGGTCGCGGCCATGATCCGCGACGTGGGCTGCCCCGGCACGATCCGCGTGGCGCAGTCGCAGTTCGCCACGGACCGGCCGCTGGTCATCGCGGAGCTCAAGGCGAAGAAGCAGCAGGGCTGCGACGTCCAGGTGCTCGTGGCCGAGGGCAACCAGACGGTCGCGACCGCCCAGGAACTCGCCAAGGGCGGGATCGTGGTGCACACCTTCCGGCCCGGCGGCTGCCGCTACCCGGCGGGCGGCACCTGCGCGCCCGACGGCCTCCACTCGAAGATCGTCCTGGTGGACGGGCCGTCGGCGGCGGCGGGCGGCGCGCGGCGCAGCTACGTCTACACCGGCTCCCACAACCTCAACAACGGCTCCCTGACCGCCTCGGACGACTCCTTCGTCCGCGTCGACGACGCGGCGACCTACGCGCTGTACGACGCGGACTTCACCTCCATGCTGGACGAGATGATCAAGATCGTCCCCAGGGCGTACCCGGGGGCCGGGCTCCAGATGGCCGCCAACGGCCCCGACGACCAGCGCGCCCCCAGGGCGGCCGCCATGCGATCCGGCTACACGGCGGTGACCTGGGAGGACGACCGCGACCGCGCCTCCGTGGACGGCACCGAGATCTACGCGCGCATCTACCGCGACGGGCAGCCGGTGACCGGCCCCGTGAAGGTCTCCATGGGCGGGGTCGGCTGCGCCACCGGCTGGAACCACGTGCAGCCGTCGGCCGGCGTGGACGACGCGGGCAACGCGTACGTCGCCTGGGCCGAGGACGGCGACTGCCGCGGCGAGCACAACATCGCGGTGCGCAGGCTCTCGCCGTCGGGCACGCTGAGCCCGGCGATCTGGGCCAACGAGCCGCAGTGGAGCGGCGACCAGACCCGGCCGAGGATCGCGGTCCGCGGCGGCGGCGGGTTCACGGTGGTGTGGGAGGACGGGCCGAGCGGAACCGTCCGCGCGGCCGGTTACTCCTCCCTGACCGCCCGCGCCTTCGCCCCGCTCCAGGTGGGCACGGGCGACCGGCCGGACGTGGCCGTCGACGGCGCGGGCGCCGCGACCGTGGTCTGGCAGCAGGCGCCCGACGTGTACGGCAGGCGGCTCTCGGCGACCGGCGCGACCGTGGCGCCCGCCACGAGGATCAACACCAACGCCGCCACCCAGCACCTGGCCCCCGCCGTGGCCACGACCCCGGGCGGCGACAGCGTCGTGGCCTGGAGCGACAACGTGGCGGTCACCGGCGGCGACGTGACGACCGTCTGGCGGGTGCGGACGCGGGGCCTGACGCCGTCCCTGGGACAGCGGTTCGCGGAGACCCCCGTCGCGTTCGGGCAGTACGCGCCGAACACGCCCTCCGACGGCGGCAAGGAGTACCCGCCGCTGTGCGGGGAGGTGTCCTCGGTGGACAGGTGCGCCGTCCAGGGGACGCCGTCCGTGGCCGTGGACGACACCGGCCGGTTCGTGGTCGGCTGGACCGAGTCCGACGCGTGGAACGCCGGCCGCTCCCACGAGGTGTACGCCCGCGGCTTCAACGCCGACGGGACGACGACCGGCCGCTTCCCCTGCGAGCGCATGAACCCGAACACGGTCGGCGACCAGTCGGGCACCGCCGTCGCCGCCGACGGCCGCGGCTTCCACCTCTTCTACGTCGAGGACTTCGACGTCAACGGATACGGCGACGTCGTGGCCAGGACAGGCTTCACCAACACCGGATTCTGAGCCCGCCGCCGTTCACCGCCCGCCGCCCCCGCGCGGGCGGACCCGCCGAGATCGAGACCTGATCATCACCCCCGACGCCGTCCTCCGGCCTGCCCGCCGACGGCTTACAGAGAAAAGGAACGCCCATGCGCCTGCGTATGGCATTGGCCGCCGCCCTGGCGATGACCCTGGCCGGTTGTGGCTCCGGCACCGACACCACCAGCACCAAGTCCGGAAAAGTCACGATCAGCTACGCGATCTGGGAGAAGAACGACCAGCCCAGCACCCAGAAGATCATCGAAGCCTTCCAGAAGCAGCACCCCGACGTCACGGTCAAGCTTGAGATCACCCCGTGGGACCAGTACTGGACCAAGCTCCAGACCGCGGCCACCGGCGGCGCGGCCCCCGACGTCTTCTGGATGAACAGCCTCAACGTCCGGATGTACGCCAAGGGCGGCGTGATCGCCCCCTTCGAGAACGCCGACGTCAGCGCCTTCCCGCAGGCCATCGTGGACGGCTACCGCTACGACGGCAAGCTCTACGGCATGCCGCGTGACGTCGGCGTCCCCGTGCTCTGGTACGACAAGGAGCTCTTCGACAAGGGCGGCGTCGCCTACCCGACCGCCGACTGGACCTGGGACGACCTGCGGGCCGCCGCCAAGAAGCTGACCGACCCGGCCAAGAAGCAGTACGGCCTGCTGGCCCCCCTGTGGGACCAGGGCGGCTTCTACCCCACGATGGTCCAGGCCGGCGGCCACGTCATCTCCGCCGACGGCAAGAAGTCGGGCTTCGACGAGCCCGGCTCGATCCAGGGCCTGGAGTTCTGGACCGACATGATCAACAAGGACAAGGTCGCCCCGCCCGCCCAGGCGACCACCGACACCAGCCCGGTGCAACTGTTCATGACCGGCAAGTACGCCATGTACTACGGCGGCTCCTGGCTCGCCACCACGTTCAAGGCCAACACCGAGCGCGGCGACAAGGTCGACGTGGCGCCGCTGCCCAAGGGGCCCGCGCAGGAGGCCGTCATCCTGCTCGGTCTGGCCAACGCCGTCTCGGCCAAGAGCGAGCACCCGGCCGAGAGCGCGCAGTTCGCCCAGTTCCTCTCCTCCGACGAGGCCGAGAAGATCCTCAGCGACGCCGGCGGCGCCTCGGTCTCCTCCCGCGCGGGCACCCAGGACGGCTGGTTCAACGCCTTCCCGAACTACCGCCTGAAGGAGACGTTCGACGCCTCGATCCCGAACGGCGTGCCGTACCCCGTCTCCCTCAACACCGCCAAGTGGCAGGACGTGCAGAACAAGGTCCTGGCCGAGGCGTGGGCGGGCAAGCGGCCGACCGCGGAGGCGGCCAAGGAGATCGCCGCGCAGATGAACGAGATCCTGGCCAAGGAGTAGCCGATGGTGCTGACCGAGGAACGGGCCGCCGCCGTCGGGGCGGCGGCCCCGCCGGGGCGGCGGTCGCGCCGCGACTGGCTCTGGGGTTACGCGCTGATCGCGCCCATGGCCCTCGGGCTGGCCGTGTTCTACCTGTGGCCGATCGTCCAGACGCTCTATCTCAGCTTCACCGAGTCCGGCGTGTTCGGCGGGCAGACGTGGGTCGGCCTGGACAACTTCGTCGCCCTCTTCGGCGACGAGGAGATGGTCGGCGCGCTGCGCAACACGCTGCTCTACTCCGTGCTCGTGCTGATCGGGGTGCCGCTGTCGATCGTGATCGCGGCGCTGCTCAACGTGCCGGGGCTGCGCGGGCTCGGCTTCTACCGCACGCTGTACTTCCTGCCGGTGGTCACCATGCCCGCCGCCGTCGGCCTGACCTGGCGCTACCTGTACAACGGCGACTTCGGGCCGATCAACTACCTGCTCGCCCAGGTGGGCATCGACGGGCCCTACTGGGTGTCCGACCCCGAGTTCGCGATCTACGCGATCGCGGTGGTCGGGATCTGGACCTCGCTCGGGTACAACGCGGTGCTGTTCCTGGCCGGGTTGCAGGGCATCCCCAAGCACTACTACGAGGCCGCCTCGATCGACGGCGCGGGCAGGTTGCGGCAGTTCTTCCGCATCACGCTGCCGCTGCTCACACCCACCACGTTCTTCGTCACGGTGATCACGCTGATCAACGCGTTGCAGGTGTTCGACCTGGTCTACCTCATGATCGACACCAAGAGCCCGGCGCTGGCGGGGAGCCGCACCATCGTCTACCTCTTCTACGAGCAGGGCTTCGTGCAGAACAGCCGCGGCTACGCCGCCGCGATCGCGGTCGTGCTGCTGGCCCTGATCCTCCTGCTGACCGCCGTCCAGTTCAGGCTGCAGAAGCGGTGGGTGCACTATGAGTAGGCGCTGGATCGTGCACGCGGTCCTGCTGGCCGGCGGGCTGATCATGATCACGCCGTTCGTCTGGCAGCTCGTGGTCTCGCTGCAGACCATGACCGAGTCGATGCGGGTGCCGCCCACGGCGGTCCCCTCCTGGCAGTGGCACAACTTCGCCGACGTGTTCCAGACCGTGCCGCTCGGGCGGCAGTTCCTCAACACGGTGATCGTGACGGTGGCGGTGACGGCCGGGCAGCTCCTGCTGTGCTCGCTGGCGGCCTTCGCCTTCGCGCGGCTGGAGTTCCCCGGGCGCGGGCTGGTCTTCATGCTGTTCCTGGCCGTGCTGATGGTGCCGGGGGAGCTGTTCCTGCTCCCGCGGTACGAGATCATGCAGGGGCTCGGGTGGCTCAACAGCCTCCAGGCGCTCATCGCCCCCGGCGTCTTCGGGGCCTTCGGCACGTTCCTGCTGCGGCAGTTCTTCAAGACCCTGCCCAAGGAGCTGGACGAGGCGGCGCGGCTGGACGGCGCCAACCCGCTGCAGATCTACTGGTGGATCATGCTGCCGCTGGTGCGGCCCGGCCTGCTGGCGCTCGGCCTGCTGACCGTCATGTGGTCCTGGAGCAGCCTGCTCTGGCCGCTGGTGGTCAACACCGACCCGGAGATGATGACGCTCTCCGCCGGGCTGGCCTCGCTGCGCGGCCAGTACCTGACCAACTACCCCATCCTCTTCGCCGGGTCCGTCGTGGCCTCGCTGCCGGTGATCGTTCTCTTCGTGGTCATGCAACGGCAGCTGATCGCGGGGATCGCGTTCACCGGCTCGAAGGGCTGATCCGCAAGCCTTTTATCCCGATATTTCACCTATTGAGGAGCAAGTGTGTCTTCGTTCCGTAAGTGGATCGTTGTCGCCTTAGGCGTCACTCTGGCCTCGACAGCCTCGCCCGCACAGGCCGAGCCGAAGCCCGTGGACGTGCAGCTGCTGTCCTTGACCGACTTCCACGGCTACATCACCCCGCAGTCCAACGCCACCGACGGCACGATCAAGGATCCGCAGGGGAACACCCTGGTGGTGGGTGGCGCGCCGTACATCGCGACGCATCTCGACCGGCTCAGGCAAGGCCGCAAGAACACGGTCACGTTCGCCAGCGGTGACAACTTCAGCGGCTGGCCGACCGAGGTGTCCTACCACGCCGACGAGCCCACCATCGAGTTCCTGAACAAGATCAAGGTGGAGTTCACCGCGGTCGGGAACCACGAGCTGGACCGGTCGCTGGGCTTCCTGCGCGACCACATGGGCAAGGGCGAGTGCTTCGGCGAGATCGGGCTCGACAGCTGCTTCACCGACTCCGACGGGCAGCAGTTCTCCGGCGCCGACTTCACCTTCTCCACGGCCAACATCGTCCAGAAGGGCGACGACCGGCCGGTGCTCCCGCCGTACGTGATCAAGCGCTTCCAGGGCATCCCCGTCGGGTTCATCAACCTGACCACGCCCACCACCGTGGACGGCTCCACCTCCTACCAGCCGTCGCTGGACAACCTGCCGCTGGTGGAGACGGCCGACAAGTACGCCGCCATCCTCAAGGCGCGCGGCGTCAAGGCCATCGTCGCCAACGTGCACGAGGGCGGCAAGGCCGGGGAGGACTACAACGGCTGCGGCGAGCCGAAGGGCGGGCCGATCTGGGACTTCGCCAAGAACGCCTCGGCCGACATCGACGTCATCGTCACGGGCCACTGGCACTGGTACTTCACCTGCTCGCTCCCCGACCCCGCCGGCAACCTCCGCCCGGTCGTCGAGGCCGCCAACCACGGCCGCCTCATCAGCGAGATCAACCTGAAGCTCGACCGCCGCACCCGTGACGTCATCAGGCCCGAGACCACCGCGGTCAACCACCCCGTGACCCGCGACGTCACCCCCGACCCCGCCATGGTCAAGCTGGTCGACCACTGGAACGCCAAGACCAAGGAGACCTACGCCAAGCCCTACGGGACCATCACCGGCGACCTCACCAGGACCCGCGACGCGACCGGGCAGAGCACGCTCGGCAACACCGTGGCCGACGTGGAGTACTACGACTCGCAGCAGACCGAGGGCGGCAAGGCCGACCTGGCCATGGCGGCCGTGGCGCCGACCAAGGGCTCGAACTCGCTGCGCGGCGACCTGAAGTTCGCCAAGGGCACGAACCCCGCCGACGCCGACGGCCGGGTGCTCATGGGCGAGTCCTGGGCGGCATGGGGTTACGCCAACCCGGTGCTCACCGTCTCGGTCAAGGGCGCGCAGATCGAGCAGGCCCTTGAGCAGCAGTGGCAGACGCAGGCCGACGGCACCGTGAAGTTCGCGCCGCTGGCCGTGTCCAAGAACGTCCGCTTCTCCTACTCCCCGAACCGGCCCGTGGGGGACCGGATCAACCCCGCGGACGTGGTGATCAACGGGCAGCCGCTCGACACCGGCAGGACGTACCGGCTGGCGGCGCTGGCGTACACGCTGATCGGCGCCGACGGCTATACGGCCTTCGCCGGGTACACCGACGCGGTGCGCGGCAACCGCGACTACGAGGCCATGCGGGCCTACCTGCGACAGGGACCGCTGACCCCGCCCGCCCTGGACCGCGCGATCCCGCTCCCGTAGGGCTCCCGGTGCGGGGGGACCTGCCGTCCCTCCGCACCCCGGGCTCGCACTTCGCTCGCGGGACCGGCGGTTTTTTCGCATGCCGGAGTTGCGGCTCGCTCTGATCATCGGTATATATCGTCGGCATGACTTCCAGAGCGATGCAGGAGCCGACGTTCCTCATCCTGACCGCGCTCGCGGCCGGGCCGCAGCACGGCTACGGCATCATCACCGACGTCGTGCGGATCTCCGGCGAGCGGGTGCGGCTGCGGGCCGGCACCCTCTACGCCGCCCTCGACCGGCTCCAGGCCGAAGGGCTGGTGGCCGCCGACCGGGAGGAGGTCGTCGACGGGCGGGCGCGGCGCCACTACAGGCTGACGCCCGAGGGCGAGCTCCGGCTGGCGGCCGAGGCCGAGCAACTGCGGCACAACGCGGAGACGGCCACGGCCCGGCTGCGCGGCCGGGCGGCGTGGCAGCCCGGCGGAGGGCTGGGATCGGCGTTCGCCGGGCCGCTCGGGGCGTTCGCGGGGCCGCCGGGAGCGCTCGGCGGGCCGTCGGCGGCCTTCGGCGGGGCAGGGAGGTCGCGATGACGTCCCTGGAACGGCGCTACCGGCGGCTGCTGGTCCGGTGGTACCCGGCCGAGCATCGGGCCCTGCACGAGGAAGAGATGATCGCGGTGCTGGTGGCGGGCGCGGAGCCCGGCCGGCGGCGGCCCGGGGTGCGCGACACGTTCGACCTGGTGCGGGGCGGCCTGGCCATCAGGGTGCGGCGCGGGGCCGGCGCCCAGTGGCGGGCCGCGGTCGACGCCGCCGCCCTCCTGGTGCCCGTCGCGCTCCTGTTGACGGCGCTCGCGCGGGCCGCCATGTTCGGAGCGGCGACATGGCAGCGCCCCTTCGTGGCGGACGAGTTCCCGCAGTTCCTGCGCATGCTCACCTACGCCCTGCCGTACGCGGTCGTGGTGGTGCTGGCCTGGCGCGGGAAGGCCGGTGCGGCGGCCGTCTGCGCGTGGGCGTACGCGCTGGTGACCCCGGGGGTGCGCGGGTGGGTCAACGCGTCGTTCACGTCCAGCGTGACCGGCGACGGGGTGCTCCTGATCGGAGGCGTGCCGTTCGACTTCGGCGGGATGGCGATCTCGGCGCTGCCCCTGGTGCTGTGCGGGGCGATGCTGCTCCTCGCGCCGTCTCCCGGGCCTGGCCCGCTGGGCGGGCGGCGGCTGCTGTGGTGGATGGCCGTGCTCCTCGGGGCTGCGGCGGCCGGCGCGGCCGTCTCGTCCCGATGGGCCTACCCGCCCATGTGGGCCCTGGCGGTGGTGGCCGCGGGGCTGGCGCTGCGGTCGCCGGTCGGGCGCCGTGCCCTGGTGGTGCTGCTGCCGATGGTCGGCGTCTACGTGGGCGGGCTTCCGGGGGCCGGCTATCTGCTGAACGCGGTGCTGCTGAGCGTGCCGGCGATGGTGGTGCTGGGGGTGACGTCCTGGATGGCCCGGGTCGCCGGACAGGGCGCGGGTGCCGTAAAAAAGGGGACGAACCGGTCACTGAATGGCTGGTAACGTCTGCGCGATGATGATTTCTCATGATGTCGCGGGTGACGGACCGGCCCTGCTCCTCCTGCACGCGGGGGTGTGCGACCGGCGCATGTGGGACCCCCAGTGGGAGCCCCTGATCGCCGCCGGGTTCCGGGTGGTCCGATGCGACCTGCGCGGCTTCGGGCAGAGCCCGCTGCCCACCGAGCCGTACAGCAACTCGGGCGATGTTCTCGACCTGCTCGACAGCTTGGGCATCGACCGGTTCTTCCTGGTCGGTTCCTCCTACGGCGGGAAGGTGGCGCTGGAGGTCGCCGCCGGCAGCCCTGAGCGGGTGGAGGCGCTGGTCCTGCTCTCCGCCGCGCTGCCCTGGCGGGAGCCGAGCGCCGACCTGCGCGCACTCGGAGAACGCGAGGAGGAGCTGGTCGAGGCGGGCGATCTGGCGGCCGCCTCGCAGCTGATGGTCGACCGCTGGCTGGGCCCGGACGCCGGCGAGGAGGCCGGGCGGGCCGTGCACGAGATGCAGGTGCGCGCCTACGAGCTCCAGCTCGCCGAGGGGGTCGTCGGGCCGGTCAAGGTCGCGATCGAGCCGTCGGTCGTGACGATGCCGTGCCTGGCCGTGTCGGGCGCGCACGACGCCGTCGACTTCCGGCACACCGAGGCCGACCTGCCCGCCGCCCGCAACGTCGAGCTGCCCTGGGCGGGCCACCTGGCGAGCATGGAACGCCCGGCCGAGGTCACCGAACTGATCGTCGCGTTCCTGCGCGAGCAGGGACGGGCTTGACCGGCCACCACGCCGACAGCGAGCTCGTCCAGGCCGCCGCGGAGGTCGCCCGTACTCGTTGCCGGGGCGACAACCACACCATGGCGGCCGCCGCCCGCGCCCGGGACGGCCGGATCATCACCGCCGTGAACGCCTACCACTTCACCGGAGGACCCTGCGCCGAGCTGGTGCTCATCGGCACGGCCGCCGCCCAGGGCGCCTACGAGCTGGACACGATCGTCGCCGTGGGGGACCGTGATCGGGGAGTCGTCCCGCCGTGCGGCCGTTGCCGTCAGGTGCTGCTGGACTACTTCCCGGCCCTCAAGGTGATCGTGGGCGGCGGTGACCGCCTCCGGGCGGTCCCCGTCGCCGACCTGCTGCCCGAGACCTACGTCTGGGCCGACCACCAGCTCGACCCCACCACTCCGGCCTGACCGCCGACCCGCCGCCAGGCGTGCGGCCGGACCCGGGGTCCGTCCGCACGTCGCCCGCTGTCAGGCACAGCCGGCCGGCGGCGGGTTCAGCCGTGCGCGCGGGTCAGATCAGGCCCAGGGCGAGCATGGCGTCGGCGACCCGGCGGAAGCCGTCGATGTTGGCGCCGGCCACGTAGTTGCCCGGCATGCCGTACTCGTCGGCGGTCTGCAGGCAGCGGCCGTGGATGTCCTGCATGATCTCCCGGAGGCGGCGCTCGGAGAACTCGAACGTCCACGAGTCGCGGCTGGCGTTCTGCTGCATCTCCAGCGCGCTGGTCGCCACCCCGCCCGCGTTGGCGGCCTTGCCCGGCCCGAACGAGACGCCCGCCTCCAGGAACACCTTGATGCCCTCGGGCGTGGTCGGCATGTTGGCGCCCTCGCCGACCGCGAGGCAGCCGTTGTCCACCATGAACGCGGCGTCCCGGCCGGTGATCTCGTTCTGCGTGGCGGACGGCATCGCCACCTCGCAGGGCACCTCCCACACGCTGCGGTCCGGGACGAAGACGGCGTGCTCGCCCCGGCGCTCCGCGTACGCCTCCAGACGGCCGCGCTCGACCTGCTTGACCTGCTTGAGCAGGTCCAGGTCGATGCCCTTCTCGTCGAGGACGTAGCCGGAGGAGTCGGAGCAGGCCACCACGACGCCGCCGAGCTGCTCGACCTTCTCGATCGTGTAGATGGCCACGTTGCCGGAGCCCGACACGACGACCCGCTTGCCGTCGAACGACGTGCCGCGGGCCTTGAGCATCTCCTCCACGAAGAACGTGCAGCCGTAGCCGGTGGCCTCGGTGCGTACCTGCGCGCCGCCGTAGACCAGGCCCTTGCCGGTGATCACGCCGGATTCGTAGCGGTTGGTGATGCGCTTGTACTGGCCGAACAGATAGCCGACCTCGCGCCCGCCGACACCGATGTCACCGGCCGGGACGTCGGTGTACTCGCCGATGTGCCGGTAGAGCTCGGTCATGAAGCTCTGGCAGAAGCTCATCACCTCGCGGTCGGAGCGGCCCTTGGGGTCGAAGTCCGAGCCGCCCTTGCCGCCGCCGATGGGCAGGCCGGTCAGGCCGTTCTTGAAGATCTGCTCGAACCCGAGGAACTTGACGATGCCCAGGTAGACCGACGGGTGGAAGCGCAGCCCGCCCTTGTACGGCCCGAGCGCGCTGTTGAACTCCACCCGGAAGCCACGGTTGATCTGCACCTCGCCACGGTCGTCCACCCACGGCACCCGGAAGATGATCTGACGCTCGGGCTCGCAGATCCGCTCGATGATCTTCGATTCGGCGTACTCGGGATGCTTGCCGAGAACCGGGCCGATGCTTTCGAGCACCTCGCGCACCGCCTGGTGGAACTCGACCTCGCCGGGGTTCCGGCGCAGGACGTTGTCGTAGATCGACGACAGTTTCTCGTGCAAGAAGGACTCCCTACATCACTGGTGCAATCCTGCTCACTTTACGATTCGGCCACTCGTGAGCAGCAGGCGGCCCGCCCTCGCGCGCTCCCGCGGATGTCAGCGGCGGCGTCAGGGCGCCGACAGTCCGGTGTCAGGACGGTCGGCGAAGGTTTACCCCATGAGCGGATCGGCGCTCACGGGACGAGGGAGAACGATGACGGGCAACGGCAACGGCGGCTTCTCGAAGGCCGGGCTGGGCAGGCTGCACGACGTGCTGGCGCGGCATGTGGACTCGGGGCGGATCCCCGGCCTGGTCGCCCTGGTCGGCCGGGGTGAGGAGACGCACGTCGAGGCGATGGGGACGATGCGGCACGACGGCGGCGCGCCGATGAGCCGGGACACGATCTTCCGGATGGCGTCCACGTCCAAGCCGGTGACGATGGCGGCGGCGATGGTCCTGCTGGACGAGTGCCGGCTGCGGCTGGACGACGTGGTCGAGCCGTGGCTGCCCGAACTGGCCGACCGGCGAGTGCTCACCCGCGTGGACGGCCCGCTGGACGACACCGTGCCGGCACGCCGGCCGATCACCGTGCGCGACGTGCTGACCTCCACGTTCGGGCTCGGCATGGACATGACGTCGCTGGGCACCCCGATCATGAACGCGGTGTTCGGGCAGGGTCTCACGCCCGACCTGCCGACGCCGATGCCCGAGCCGGACGAGTGGATGCGCCGCCTGGGCGAGCTGCCGCTGATGCACCAGCCCGGGGAGCGCTGGCAGTACCACATCGCCAGCGACCTGCTCGGCGTGCTGGTGGCCAGGGTCACGGGCCGGCCGTTCGGGACGTTCCTGAACGAACGCGTCTTCGAGCCGCTGGGCATGAAGGACACCGGCTTCGACGTGCCCGCGGGCAAGCTCGACCGGCTGCCTCCCCTGTACGCCCCCGACCCGGCGACGGGCGAGTTCCACGTCTGGGACGAGGCTCAGGGCGGACGTCACAGCGAGCCCCCGGCGTTCCAGGGCGGCGGCGGCGGGCTGTCGTCCACGGTGGACGACTACCACGCCTACTTCCGCATGTTGCTGAACGGTGGCACGCACGACGGCGAGCGCGTCCTGTCGCGGCCCGCCGTCGAGCTGATGACCACCAACCGCCTCACGCCCGCCCAGCAGGCCGCCCGGCACGCGATGGCGGTCGACAACGTGCACATCTCCTTCGGCCAGGGCCAGCACGGCGGCTGGGGCCTCGGGATGGCGGTGCGCACGTATCGCGGCGACTACGCGCCCGTCGGCCAGTTCGGCTGGGACGGCGGCAGCGGCACCTCCACCTACGCCGACCCCGAGAACGGGCTCACCGGGATCCTGCTCACCCAGGTCGGCATGTCCACGCCGGACTCGGCCCGGCTCGTCCACGACTTCTGGACCACGCTCTACCAGGCGATCGACGCCTGACCGGGGCGCCGACGGTAAAGGAAGGTTTGCCTCCGGGGCCGAGTGCGGGAGGGGGGCGGGGTAGCGCGGGTTCTATGACCGGCAAGCGCAAGGACGATCCGTCCGTGGGTGACGAGGTCTCCTGGAAGAGCCACGGGTCCACGGCCCGTGGCAAGGTGGAGAAGAAGATCACCAAGAGGACGAAGGAGGCGGGCCGCACGGTCGCGGCCTCGCCCGACGACCCGCAGTACGTCGTGCGCAGCGACAGGAGCGGGCGCAAGGCCGTGCACAAGCCGTCGGCCCTGCGCGAGGACAAGGACGCGAAATGAGCGGCGACCGGGACGTGGCGGCCGAGTTCGGCGAGGCGGTGAACATGACCGCCAAGGAGCTGGAACGCTGGCTGGACACCGACGAGTCGAAGGAGGCCGGCCAGAAGCGGGACGGCGGCGAGTCGACCGGGCACGCCTCCGGCCGCGGGATCGTCCGGCTCCTCCGCAAGGGGAAGTCGTCCTTGAACGGCCACGACTACGAGCACATGACCAAGGTCATCGGCTACATCCACCGGCACCTGGCGCAACGTCCGTCCGGCGACGTCCGGGAGACGCGGTGGCGCCACTCGCTGATGAACTGGGGACACGACCCGCTCAAGTGAGACGAGCGTCCGGCTGCACGACGTGCTCCGAGTCCGCCGGCGGGCGGGTCAGTCGTCGTGGGCGATCAGCATGAGCTGACGCCACAGCAGCACGACGAACACCGCCGAACCGGCGAAGGCGAACCAGAAGGGCGCCGCGACGCCGAAGCGGGTGGCCAGCACGCCGCCGATCACCGAGCCGACCACCAGACCGGCGTAGACGCAGACGGTGTTGACGCTGCCCACCCGGCCCTGCAACTCCTGCGGGACCGCGCGCTGGCGGACGGTGCCCGAGGTCGTGCCCCAGATGAAGGCGTGCGCGCCGAACACCAGGAAGATGGCTCCGGCGACCCACGGCGAATGCGTCAGCGCCAGGCCCAGGTGGGTGAGCGTCTCGATGATGAGCCCGATCCGCATCAGCGCGCCGAGGCTCACCCTGCGGGTGACGGCCCCGTACAGGCCGGTGCCGATCAGGCCGCCGATCCCGCCGATGGTGGTCATCAGCCCGAACCCCATCGCGCCGAGGCCGAGCTGCTCCTGGGTGTAGAGGACGAGGACCGACCAGGCCGCGCCGAAGGTGAAGTTGAAGATCAGGATGGTGAGCGCCAGCGTGCGGACCGCCGGATGCCTGACGGTCCAGCTGAACCCGGCGACGAGCTCCCGCAGGGTGTCCGGCCGCGGCGCGCCGGCCGGCCGGTCGCGGGGCGGCAGCGTGATGCGGGAGACCAGGACCATCCCCGCCAGCACCAGGATCAGCTGGCCCGCGAACGGCCAGGTCAGCCCCAGTCCGAACAGCGCCGCGCCGACCGGCGGTCCGGCGAGCTGGTTGAGCGTGATGAACCCGGTGCCGAGGCGGGCGTTGGCGATGATCAGGTCGTCCCTGCTGACCATCATGGGCGTCAGCGTGGACGTCGCGTTGTCGGCGAACACTTCGGCGACGGACCGCAGCGTGAGCGCCACCAGCGCCGTCACCACGGTCACGGTGCCGGTCGCCATGAGCACGACGAGCGCCGCCAGCACCACGGCCCGTACGGCGTTCGCGACGAGCACGATCCTGCGGCGGTCGTGCCGGTCGGACAGGACGCCCGCGTACAGGCTGAACATCAGCGGCGGCGCCCAGCTCACCAGGGCGGACAGCGAGATCATCAGCGGGTCGCGGGTCAACGTCGCGATCAGCAGGGGGCCCGCGGCGGCCGCGATCCCGTCACCGAGATTCGTCAGCCAGCTCGACGCCAGCAACCATCGGAACCCTGTACCCAATCGGGCCGGCAGGACCCGCTCCACCACTGTGACCACGAGCGCAAAACCATACGTTTCGCCGGGCGTCCACGGCAACGCGTTTTTCCGTGACGGACCCGGGCGCCCGCCGGGGCCGTCAGGGGGTGCGGAAACCCCGGAAGGTCACGGGCCCGCGGGTCCGGAAACCGAGCCGCTCGTAGAGGGCGATCGCGCCGGTGTTGGCCTCGGCCACGTGCAGGAAGGGACGGTCGCCGCGGGCCAGGACCCGCGAGACGAGGGCGCCGACCAGGCGGGCCGCGTGCCCGCGGCCGCGCGCCTCGGGCGCGGTGCAGACGGCGCTGATCTCGGTCCAGCCCGGCGGCCGCAGCCGCTCGCCCGCCATCGCCACCAGCTTCCCGCCGTCGAAGACGCCGAGGTAGACGCCCATCTCGCGGGTACGCGGCCAGAACGGCCCCGGCCGCGTCCGGGCGACCAGGTCGAGCATCTCGGGGACGCTGTCGACGCCCAGCTCGGCGACCTCGCCGGACCCGGCGGGAGGCGGGCCGCCGGGCCAGATCAGCCGGCGTCCTTCGACGGAGAAGACCGGCTCCCAGTCCGGCGGCGGGGTCGCCGGGAGGCTGAACAGGTCGGCCAGCTCACCCGGCCCGAGCAGCCGGGCGAGGTCGGCCCACACCCGCTCGTCCGGGTCGGCCGGCACCGAGCAGAAGGTCGCCACGTCCTGCCGGTACGCGACCGCGTCGCCGAGCCGGCGGGCGAGGTGCGCGTGGCGCCCGCGCAGTGACGCGCCCACCGGGTCGTCGAGCGGGTGGGCGTCGCGGTCCGCCATCAGGATGTGCCTCTCGGGTCGTGCGGGACGGGACGGGAAGCCCTCCCGGCGCGGGCCATCCTAGTGACACCGTTGTCGGCGCCCTCGCGCCAGGTCAGGAGCGGGCCGTGCCCTCGATCGCCTGCCGCATCTCCGACGCGCCGTACCGCATCCGCAGGCCGACCTCGGCGGCCCGCGCGTGGGGCAGCACGTCGGTGACCCAGATCAGCCGGCCCGCCCCCTCGCCCTCCGGCCGGACCTCGAAGGAGGCGTGGTGGTGCTCCAGCGGCGGCCTCGCGCCGTCCACGACCGCGTAGGCCAGGCGGCGGGCGTCGTCGTCGATGGCCAGGATCAGCTCGCGGATCACGTGCCCGTCGGGGAACGTGAGGAAGCGCTGGTCGCCCTCCATCCGGGTGTCCTCGACGCGGCCGGGGAGCAGCCGTTCGTGCACGGCTCCGACGTCGCGCAGGACGTCCCAGATGTGGTCGGGGGAGGCGTCGACGACGATCTCGTGCCGGATGGAGGCCATGCGGGGGAGCTCCTCGGGTTTGTTTACGTCCTTCATTGTGAAGTGCTTCGCTATCTTATCGCCCGGGGCCTTCAGCGCACGTTCCAGTCCTCCTTGCGGGGCGGGTAGACGAAGGTCTGGTGGTGGGCCCAGTCGCCGCCGATGACGCGGTAGTCGTGCGCGGCCTCGCTCTCGGGATGATCGGGGCCCACGTCGACCTTGTCGGCGATCGACCAGACGCCGTTGATCCGGTGCTCCACGGTGTAGAGGAACTCGTTGAAGCCCGAGGCGGACACGCACTCGTTCACGACGGTGAGCGCGCGCCGCCCCGCCGTCAGGGCCGGCGGCAGGTCGACGATCTGGTTGCGCCACTTGTGGACGCCGTCCTCCAGCAGCGGCCGCCAGTGCGCCGCCGGGGCGCCGTCCACGGTGATGGTCGCGTGTTGCAGGCCGACGCCCGCGTCCAGGCGGCGGGTCAGCCGTACGCCGGTGTTGGCCGGGCTCACACTGACCGTGAACCGGCTCGACCCGCCCCGGGGGAACGCGCGGCCGTCGTCGGTGACGATGTGATCGGGATCCACGGCCTGGTCGGGGACCCGCTCGGGCGGCGCCTCGGGCCGGGCCGTCATCCGCAGCGCGACGACCACGGCCAGCACCAGCGCGGCCGCCGCGGGAACGGCGACCGCCGCGACCAGGACGGCCCGCCGACGACCACCTCCGGTCAGGACCGCCCGCCGCCCGCGTCCGTCTCCGGTCAGGACCGCCCGCCGCCGGCGCCCGCCCTCGTCCACGGCCGGTCCCGCCGGGGCGGCCGCGGACGTCGGCGCTGTGCCGGTGGGCGTCGGCGAGGCGCGACCGTCCCAGGCCCCGGCGGGCAGGCGGCTGATCCGCACCCGGTCCCAGGCCCGTTCCCACGCCGGGAGGTCATGGTCGGGCACCCGGCACCCCCGCAGGAACGCCACCATGACCGCCTTCTTGGGAAAACGCCGCCCGGCCAGCATGTCGGCGCAGGTGCTGCGCGGCAGCCTGGTCCCGCCCGACCTGTCGGCCCGCGCCTGCAACTCCCGCAGCGACACGTCGGCCCGCGCGAACTGCTCGGCCAGCAGCCTGACCAGATCCTCATGACAGGTCACCGACTCGGGCCCGGTGGCCGCCGCGGCGCCCGGCGACTGTCCGCCGCCGTGGACCTCGCTCATCGCTGTCAACCCCGCCCTCTCTCGACCGGGCCGTAAGGCCACGCGGACCAGCGACAGAAAGTGTACGGACGCTCGCACTCCGTGTCCGGTCGAGCCTTCTTCGTCCAGCCGCCCGCGAGCGGCGGCGCCCAGGCCGTAGGAGCGGTCCGCGGAGGCGCGGGCCGGGGTCAGGCGCGCTTCTCCTGGGGTTCGCCGGCCAGCCAGTCCCAGCTGGTGATCGTGGTGCGCATCAGGCGGGCGGCGGTGGACAGGTGGCTGTCGGCGCCCCAGAGCAGGGTGAGCGTACGGCGGCAGTCGGGGTCGTCGACGTCCACCCAGGCCAGGGGCGCACGGGTGGTGGAACGGCGGGCGAGGGACGGGACGAGGCCGATGCCGAGCCCCGCGCCGATCAGGTCGGCGATGGCGCTGGGCTCGTCGCCCTCGCAGACGACCCTCGGCGTGCGGCCCCTGGCGGCGAAGAGGCGGTCGAGCAGCCGGCGCTGCCAGTGTCCCTTGCGGGCGGTGACGAAGGGCTGGCCGGCGAGCTCGTCGATGGTCACCGACGCACGGCCGGCGAGCGGGTGGTCGAGCGAGGTGGCCAGCCCCACCGGCTCGTCGAGCAGCTCGACCGCCTCCAGGCCGTCGGCGTGGATGGGCTGCGAGGCGACGCACAGGTCGAACTCCTGGGCGCGCAGGCGGCGGCTCATGTCGTCGGCGGGCGCCCAGTGCAGCTCGACCTCGACCGAGGGATGGGCGCGCTTGTAGGCCGCGAGCGGCCCGGTGAGGGTCAGGAAGGTCTCCGACGCCAGCCGTACGGTGCCGAACCCCTCGCCGGCGGCCTCGGCGACGGCTCGCCGTCCGGCGTCGAGCTCGCCGAGGGCCCGTTCGACGAAACCGAGGAACAGGCTGCCCGCGCCGTTCAGCCGGAGCCGGCCGCCGCGGTCGAACAGCGGCGTGCCCAGCTCGTTCTCCAGCCGCGCGATCGTACGGCTCAGCGACGGCTGCGCGACGCGCAGCTCCTCGGCGGCGGCGCTGAGGTGTTCGAGCCGGGCCACCACCAGGAACTGCCGGAGCGCGTTCAGATCCATCATGCCTCCCAACGCATAACACCATAGCAATACAGATCTTGGACAAGATAACCGGGAGGCCATAGCGTCGGAGCGTTTCACGAGGACGAGACGAGGAGGACCCCCGATGCTCACCGTGGTCGACGGGCCGGGAGCCGACGCCCGGCGGCGTACGGCACCCGTGGCCTGGACGTTGCGAGCGCTGGTCAGCGCGCACATGGCGGCGATCGCCGGGCAGCCGGTGTTCGCCGGCGTCTACCTGACCGGCGACTACGACAGCCTGCGCTGGCACTCGATCGGCGCGGACGTGGTCACCTCCGTCGGCTACCTCCAGCTGATCGTGGCGATCGTGGTGTGGGTGCGGCTGCGCAGGTCCGGGCCCTTCCTGGCCACGGCGGCGGTGGTGGCGGCCGAGACGGTGCAGTACTTCGCCGGGCTCGACGGCGCCCTGTGGCTGCACATCCCCCTGGGGGTGATGACGGTCGCCGCGCTCACGGTGCAGTTCATCGACGTCTGGCGCCGCCCCTTCCCGCGACGGGAGACCCCCGATGCCTGAACAGGACAGGCGGATCATGGGCGTGACCAGGCGGCAGGCGCTCGGCATCGGCGGCGCGCTCGGGCTGATGGCGGCCACCGGGCTCGGCACCTCGGCCGCGATGGCCCGCCGGCCCGCGACCACCGGCGCCGAGCTGCGCAGCGACCTGCCGCTGCCGCCGCCGTTCCAGGTGCCGCTGCCGATCCCGGCCGTGCTGGCGCCGTCCGGCACCTCGGGCGGCGCCGACCGGTACGAGATCGTCCAGCGTGAGACGACGCTGGAGATCCTGCCCGGCGTGCGGACCCGGGCCTGGACGTACGGGGGCACCTTCCCGGGGCCGACGATCGAGGCGCACCGAGGCCGGCCGATCACCGTGACGCACCGCAACGACCTGCCCGTGCCGACCGTCGTCCACCTGCACGGCGGACGCACCCCGGCGGCCTCCGACGGCTACCCCACCGACCTCGTGCTGCCCGAGGGCTGGACGGAGCCCACCATGCACCCCGGCATGCACACGGCGCACGGCTCCGGGATGGGGAACATGCGCGACCCCCGGGCCGTGCTGAGCAGGCGGACGAGGGACTACACCTTCCCGCTGGACCAGCGGGCGACGCTGCTGTGGTACCACGACCACCGGATGGACTTCACCGCCCCCGCGATCTGGCGCGGCCTGGCCGGGCTGCAGATCGTCCGCGACGACGCCGAGAAGGCCCTCGGCCTGCCCTCGGGGCCGCGCGAGCTGCCGCTCATGATCGCCGATCGGGCGTTCACCGCCGAGGGCGAGCTGGCCTACCCCGCCCTCGACCCCACCCTGCGGGAGCGGCCGGGCGTGCTCGAACCGTACCTCGCCGGGGTGCTCGGCGACGTGATCCTGGTCAACGGCGCCCCCTGGCCCGTGCACGAGGTGGACGCGGCCCGCTACCGGCTGCGCCTGCTGAACGCCTCCAACGCCCGCCACTACGAGCTCGAAGCCGTGCTCGACGACGGGCGGCGGCTCGACCTCGTCCAGATCGGCGCCGACCAGGGGCTGCTCGCGTCCCCGGTCACCCACCGGTTCCTGCCGATCGCGCCGGCCGAGCGGTACGACGTGGTGGTGGACTTCGCCAGTGTCCCGGTCGGCGGGCGCGTCCGGATCGTCAACCGGCTCGGCTCCGGCCGTACCCGGGACGTGATGGCCTTCCGGGTCGCGCGGGCCGCGGCCGACGACAGCAGGGTCCCGCGCGTCCTGTCCACCGACCTGCCCGAGTGGCGGCGGGCGGACGCCGTACGGGTGCGCGAGTTCTCCTTCCGCGCGGGCCGCATGGACGACGGCCACGGCTGGCTGATCGGCGGGCTGCCGTTCGACCCCGCCCGGTCCGACGTCACCGTGGGCCTCGGCGACGTCGAGGTGTGGCGCATGGTCGCCGACGTCCACCACCCCGTCCACCTGCACCTGGTCGGCTTCCGGGTGCTCTCGCGCAGCGGCCGGCCGCCGTTGCCGCACGACGCGGGGCTCAAGGACACCGTCTCCCTGCGTCCGGGCGAGGCGGTGGAGATCATCACCCGGTTCGACGGCTACCGCGGCCGCTACCTCTTCCACTGCCACAACGCCGAGCACGAGGACATGGCGATGATGGCCAACCTCCAGGTCGTCTGACCCTCCTCGGTCCCGTTCACAAGGAGATTTCCCATGCCCGCCGATCCCGGCATCGTCATCATCGGCGCCGGCCTCGCCGCCGCCCAGGCCGCCCGGGCCCTGCGGCTCGACCACGGCTACGACCGGCCGATCACGCTCGTCGGCGACGAGCACCCCCTGCCCTACCACCGTCCCGCACTGTCCAAGGGCTACCTGCTGGGCACCACCGAGGCCGCCGAGCTGGACGTCCTGGAGCCGCGCTTCTACGCCGCCCAGGACGTCGCGCTCGCCCTCGGCGCCCCCGCCACCCTGCTCGACCTGGACGGCCGGCGGGTGAAGCTGGGCCGCAACGTGGAGCTGCCGTTCAGCCAGGTACTGATCGCCACGGGCGCCCGCCCGCGCCGCCTCCGGGTGCCGGGCGCCGACCTCGACGGCGTGCACTACCTGCGCGACCGCCAGGACAGCGAACGCCTCCGCGACGCCCTGCGCGCGGCCTCCGACGTCGTCGTCGTGGGCGCCGGCTGGCTGGGCTGCGAGGTCGCCGCCGCCGCCCGGACGCTCGGCGTCCGCACGACCGTGGTCGACCCGCTGCCCACGCCGCTCTACCACGTGCTCGGCGACCGGCTCGGCGGCGTCGTCGCCCGGCGGCATCTCGACCACGGCGTCGAGCTGCTGACCGGCGACGGTGTCGAGGCGGTGCTCGGCACGCGCTCGGTCGAGGCCGTGCGCACCGTCGCCGGGCGGCGCGTCCCGGCCGACCTCGTCGTCGTCGCCGTGGGCGCCGTCCCCAACACCGAGCTGGCCGAGGCGGCGGGGCTGCGGGTCGACGGCGGCATCGTCACCGACGGACGTCTGCGCACCTCGCACCCGGCCGCGCTGGCCGCCGGCGACGTGGCCCGCCACCGGCACCCCCGCTACCTGAAACCGGTGCGGATCGAGCACTGGGACAACGCCGTCGTCCACGGGACGGCCGCCGCGGCCACGCTGGTGGGCGAGCCGGCGACCGTCGACCACGTCCCGTACTTCTTCTCCACCCAGTACGGGTCCACCCTCGAATACGTCGGTCTCCCCACCACCTCGGACCGCGTCGTCACCAGGGGCGAGCCCGGCGAGCCCGGGTTCACCGCCTTCTGGCTCGACCGCGGCGTCCCCGTGGCGGCCATGACCATGGACGGCCAGGGCGCCGCCGGTCACCTCCGGGCCCTGGTCGCCGCCGGGCACACCGCCGATCCGCGGCGGCTCGCCGACCCGGGCGTCCCCGTGGCGGACCTCCTGCCGTACGCCCCCGCCGATGCCTCCTGAACGGCGGCGGCCCGGCCTCAGACGCGGACGACCGCCGTCCGGGCATGCCCGCGGCTGCCGCCGACCTCGATCTTGACCGCCCGCTTGGACCGGCGCACGCCCCGGTCGCCCTCCTTGACCGACTTGACCGGCCACGGCAGCTTGATCCGCACCTCGTCGGCGGTCCTGGACGGGTCGGAGACGGCCAGCCGTACCCGGTGGCGGTCGCGGCGCAGCAGCAGGGCGCACGGGCCGTCGGCGGCGAGCGGCCCGTGCGGCGTCTCGACGGCCCCCGCGCGCCAGAACACGGCGGCGAGCAGGTCGCCCCTGGCCACGGCCTGGACCGTCCTGGAGTTGGCCAGGACCTCGACCCGGCGGCGGTAGGCCGCGGTCTGCTCGGCGGTGGCGTCGGGCAGCACGGCGTAGGCGTAGCGGGCCCTGCGCGGATCGACGCCGTGATCGACGACGATGGTCGTGTAGTGCCTGGAGACGGGGGTGCGGTCGCCGCCGGTGGTGGCGCCGGTGTCGATGTCGCGCCAGCGGCCGGTGCGCTTCTCGCGGATCACCTTCGCCTCGGCGCCGTCGAGCAGCGCGTACCCGGCCACTCCGGACAGGTGGACCCAGCCGTCGCCGCGGGTCAGCGGGGGATGGGCGCCGTGGGTGTTGCGGTTCTCCACGACGGTCTCGACGCGGCGGCCGTCGGAGGCGGTGATGCCCGAGCCGAGGGCGATCACCCCGTCGTCGAGCAGGAACCACGCCTTCCTGGCCCGCAGCGAGGAGCCGTCGGCGATCAGCTTCATGGCCGCCACGCCGTACTCGCCGTCGAGCGCCACGCCGCCCGCCCACGGGGTGGGCGGCAGGCGGCGCGCGCCGTGCGGGAGGTCGGCGCGCCTGCGGGTGTCGACCGTGGTGCCCGGCAGCCGGTACGGGTCGATCGTCGGCCACAGGTCGTCGTTCCAGTGGGTGAGGTCGGCCGTGTAGAGGTACGTCATGCCGTCGCCGGTGTACCAGCCGTGCAGGTTCTCCTGGTTCATGCCCTCGGCCGCGCCGATGCGCTCCGAGCTCATCGCGATCGCGTACGCCCAGGTGGGACGCCGGTGCACGACCCGGTCCATGTCGGCGAAGACGAAGGTGCCGGTCGTGCGGGGGCCGACCGGGACCGACGCGTCCGCCAGCAGGGCCTCGGCCCGCGCGACGCTCGCCAGCGGGGCGACCGTGGCGTACGGGACGGCCTGGTTGCGGGTGAGCCAGCCCTTCACCAGCGGACGCCAGCGCCGGGCGTGGCGTTCGGGCGCCGTCTCCAGCAGCGTCAGGATGGCCTCGACCGCCTTCTGCCCCGAGTGGTGGTCGCGATGGCCCTGCACCGAGATCTGCCGGCCGCGCACGCAGTCCATCATCAGCCCGTCGAAGATGAACGGCGTGAACGAGCGGTCCACGATGTCGTAGACCTTGCCGATGCCGTCGATCTCCCACGGCGACCTGGCGAGCATGGCGATCAGCTTGGCCACGCTCTCCAGGTAGTCCACGCCGTAGCTGCCGTTGTAGGGGTACACGTCGTGCTGGATGAACGACCCGTCCCGGTAGAAGCCGTCGCCCGGCCCCCCGGTGCGGCGCAGCAGGTCGGAGACGGCGTTCCCGGCCCGCTTGATCAGGCGGGCGTCGTGGGTGAGCAGCCCGCGCATCGCCACCGCCATGGCCTTGCTCGCCCGGTTGGCGCCGGTCTCGACCACGCCGGGGTGGCTGACGCGCCGCTCGGGGTCGGGGCACCAGTGGCGCAGCGGGCGCAGCCAGCGGTGCAGGCTCTTCCTGGGCAGGCCGTCGTAGAGCAGGGCGCAGGTGTCGGTCAGCGCCCGGGGGACGCCGATCTCCCACCAGTACCAGTTGCTGCCCCGGCGGTCGAGGCCCTCGCGGTAGGCGTGCTCGTACAGGAAGTCCAGCGCGTCGGCCGCGGTCTCGGCGACCCGCTGGTCCCGGTGCATGTCGGTGCCCGGCGTGGCCCAGCCGAGCGCCAGCGTGCGCATGCGGTTGTAGGCGCGGTTGAAGTTGCCCGTACGGGGGTCGTCGAGCGGCAGGTCGGGCCACAGGCTCGGACGGCCGGGGGTGGGGTTCATCTTGCGCAGCACCGCGTTGGCCGAGCCCTCGACCGCTCGCGTCTTCTCCAGGTAGGCGGGGTCGTACGTCGCACCGGCCAGCAGGCTCACCCATCGCTCCCGGGCCGCGTCGAACGCCGCGGCGCCGGCCGCCTCGGCCGGCCTTTCCCACAGGGCGATTCCGGCCACGGCCGCGGCCCCCAGCAGGGCGGACCGGCGGCTGAGGGGGTGGATCATGGAAGCCTTTCGATGATCGGCCAACTACCAGATGAAATGATCCTATGTCGGAGAGAAGTGCGATCATTTCGCCTTCGCCATGGGTTACCCGGCATAGAGCGTATTGAACTGTTCGCTCTGGCGATCGATCATCGAGGTCAGTAGCGCTTCCTCGTGTCAGAGAGGATCTCCATGATTCGCCGCGCATCGCTGGCCGTCCTGCTCGCCCTCGGCACCCTCACCATCATCGGCTCGCCCGCCCACGCCCGCGCCTGCCAGATCGACTACCACTGCGAGACGTACTACTACAGCGACTCCTCCCGCACCACGCTGGTCGGCGTCAAGTACGAGAACTGCGTGGGCGACGAGACGTGGGTGGGCACCCGCGGCTCGTACCCGGAGTTCTACGAGACCCCCTGCTAGCGGGATCGGCGAAGGGGACGACGCGCTGCCGGTCGCGCGTTCCCCGGCGGGCCCGGCTGCACCGGCGGGGTGTTCCGCAGGCGCACCCCGCCGCTGCGCCCGATCGCCCGGCACCGACCGCCCTCACACGGTGATCACGATCTTCCCGAACGCCCGGCCCGACGCGTAGTGGCGGTAGGCGTCGGGAGCCTGGTCGAAGGGGAAGACGCGGTCGATGACCGGGCGCAGCCGGTGGGCCTCGACGAGCCGGTTCATGGCCAGGAACTGCGCCCGGCTGCCGACGGCGATGCCCCGCAGCGTGGCCCCCGCGTTGAAGACCGCCCGCGGGTCGAGGGGCGGCGGGTCGCCGACGACGAACCCGACGCTGGCGACCTGCCCCGCGATCGAGGCCGCCGTGAGCGACAGCCCCAGGTCGCCGGCGACGTCGACGATGTACTCCGCGCCCCGCCCGGAGGTCAGCTCGCGGACGCGGGCGGGCCAGTCGGGGGTGGCCCGGTAGTCGACGACGTCGTCGGCGCCCAGCTCGTACAGGCGTTCGGCCTTGGCCGGGCTGCTGGTCGTGGCGATCACGCGGGCGCCCAGCGCCTTGGCGAACTGCAGCGCGAACAGCGACACCCCGCCGGTGCCCTGGGTGACGACGGTCTGGCCGGGCAGCGGGCCGGTGCCGTCGCCGGTCAGGGCGTTCCAGGCGGTGACCGCGGCGCAGGGGAGAGTCGCGGCCTCCTCGTAGGACAGGTGGGCCGGGATCGGCACGAGCGCGTGCTCGTCGAGCAGCGCGTACTCGGTGAGCATGCCGTCCAGCGAGCCGCCGAGCTGCGGCAGGTGCCGGAGGGCGAACGGGCCGTCCTGCCAGCTCGGGAACAGGGTGGCGGTGACCCGGTCGCCGACGGCGACGGACTCGACGCCGGGGCCGGTCGCGACGACCTCGCCGGCGCCGTCGGAGACCGGCACCACGTCCGGCTTGACGGGGAGCACGTAGTCGCCGCGCAGGATCATCAGCTCGCGGAAGCTGAGGGAGGTGGCGCGCACCGCGACCACCACCTGCCCGGGGCCGGGGGAGGGGACGGGGTGTTCCTTGATCGACAGGCCGTCGACGCCGGCTCCGCTGTCGACGTGGTAGCTGCGCATGACGTCCATCAGGCGCTGGCCAGGGGGACTTCGCCGGCGGTCTTGCTGAAGCCGAGGGCCTCGACGATCCGTCCGTCGCGGATGCGCATGAGGTTCACGCCGCTGACCCAGTCGGAGGGGCCGGTGCCGTAGCGGTAGTGCCAGTGGATGGTGGCCCGGTCGCCGGCGATGATCACCTCCTGCGGCTCGAACCTGCTGGTGAGGTCGTCCACGAGCGCGCCCCACCACTCAAGGCACGCCTCGCGGCCGGTGACGCGTTCGCCGGTGGGGGCCGGCTGGACGGACTCCATCACGCAGTCCTCGGCGACCAGGTCGTCGAGCAGGCCGCGGTCACGCTCGACGAAGGCGCGGTTGAAGCGCTCGATGACGTCGGCGGTGGAAGGGAAGGACACGGTTCCTCCAAGTGGAAGCCGGTAGATCGATCGGTCTATCTATGTATATCGACCGGTTGATCTACTCGTCAACCCGTGGCAACCTGGGTTCCATGACAGTTCGTACGGGACCCGGCCCACGGGAGCGCCTGCTGGAGGCCGCCGACCGCCTGATCTACAGCCACGGCGTGAACATCGGCGTCGACGCCCTGCTCAAGGCGGCCAACGTCGCCCGCCGGTCGTTGTACGAGCACTTCGGCGGCAAGGACGGCCTGATCGTCGAGGTGCTCCGGTCAGCCGCCGCCGCCGACGCCGCCGACTACCGCCACACCATGGACGCCGCCGGCCACGACCCGCGCGAGCGCCTGCTGGCCGTCTTCGACCGGCTCGGCGAGATCGTCGGCATGCCCGGGTTCCACGGCTGCCGCTACCTGGCCGCCGACCTCGGCCTGGCCGATCCCGCGCACCCCGCGCACGAGGTCACCCGCGACTACCGGCGGCAGGTGCACGAGCTGCTGGCGCGCGAGCTGACCGCGCTCGGCCACCCGCGCCCCGACCACGGCGCCGACCAGCTCCTCATCCTCATCGACGGCCTCCTCGCCGTCGGCGCGACCCGCCCCGGCACCTCCCCGGCCGCCGCCGCCCGCGAACTCGCCGAACACGTCATCACCCCCTGACGAACTCCGAGCGGGCACGGAGACCGGCTACCGGGCCGCCACGGTCAGGGTGGTGCACGGGGTGGCGGCCTCGGGGCCGTGCAGGTCGAGCGTGAACCCGTCCGCGGTCCGGCGGCCCCGCAGCCGCGCCGGCCGACCGCAGAACAGCGGCCTGTCGTTCCGGTGTCCCACCCGCGTCACCCGCTCGGCACGTCCCTCCAGCCGGAGCGTCTCGGCCAGGGCGAGCGTCATGAGCGGCCCGTGCACCACCAGGCCGGGATACCCCTCCACCCGGGTGGCGTACGGCCAGTCGTAGTGGGCGTCGCGGCAGGTCGACGGGCGGCAGGAACGAGCCGCGCACCGGATGCCCGTCGCCCCCGATCACGGACGAGACGGGCCACCGCGCCAACGCCGCCCAATGCCACAACGGCGGCAACTCCGCCCCCCGCCCGGGGACGGGCACACCGTCGTCGAACAGGGCCGCGAGCGCGGCGACCGGCGACGGATCGACCAGCTCGTCACTGACGACAGTGGACGGCTCCCACCCCGGATGCCCTCACCCGCGACCATCATCCGCCCACGGTACGCCGCACCTGCCGGGATCGCCCTACTTCACGCCCCCCGCCCCGCCGCCGGACGTCGGCGTCCACGAACAGGTCCGCCAGATGGCATCTCCCGGCGTGCCAGACGCCGGCGTGGAACACGTAGTGCGCGATGCCGACCAGGTCGCCGTTCAGGCGGGCGGCGATCCCGTGTGTCCGGTCGTCGTCGAGCAGGCGTCGCCAGGTTCGTTCGTAGGCGTCGTCGCCGCGTTCGACCTCGAAGTACGCGTCTTTGCCGCGGGCCGGCGCCTCCCAGGGGGCGCGGTCGGACCCGGTCAGGAAGTCGATCTCCACCATGACGCCCAGCCTGCCGCAGGGCCGGTGCGCGTGGAGCTCGGGTTCTGTCGGGAAGGCGGGCTTACCGGATAGTCTTCGGCGTTGGCGGCGCCGTCCGTTCGGTGCTTCTTCGCTGGGGGTCGGTGTGTGCTGCGTGCATACCGACCCTGAGCGGCCGCCCCGGGGGGAAGGGGCGATCGTCAGCGGGCGGCGATGATGCCGTTGGGCAGCAGGACGCCGAGGGTGGTCGTGTCGTTGACGAGGTTGAGCATGTCCAGCAGTGGCTGCACCAGCGCGCCGACGGGCCCGCCGGCCGCCAGCGAGTCGGCGGACGCCGGGGTGGTGAGGGCGGTGGTCAGCAGCGCGCCACCGGCGAGGGTGCAGGCGATACGGCCCATGAGCTTCATGGACACCTCCGTGAGAGTTACTGAAAGTGACTGACTGGCACCCTACGTGATCGAGGGGGCGAAGTTCGGTAAGGCGCACGGTCAGGCGGGCTGGACGGGAAGCATGACCTCCACCGTGGTGCCCCCGCCCGGAGCGCCGGTGACCAGGCAGATCCCGCCCAGCTCGGCCGTGCGCTCGCGCATCGAGGTCAGGCCGACGCCCGAGCGGTGCTCCGGCGGCAGGCCGGCGCCGTCGTCGGCGACCAGCAGGCGCAGCGCCCCGGGCTCGCGGCGCAGCTCGACCCGGACGCTGGTGGCCCGCGCGTGCCGCCGCACGTTCGTCAGCGCCTCCTGCGTGATCCGGTAGACGGCCACCTCGACGGCGGCGGGCAGGCCGGTCAGGTCACCCTCGGTGATCACCTGCGCGGCGGGACCGTCCGGCCCGGCCAGTGCCCGTACGGCGGCGGCCAGGCCCAGGTCGTCCAGGGCGGGTGGGCGCAGGCCGTAGACGAGCTGCCGCAGGTCGCCCGTGACGGCGTCCATGCCGGTACGCAGCTCGCGCAGCAGCCCGTCGGCCGCCTCCGGGGAGGTCTTCAGGCTCAGACGGGCCATGTTGACGGTCATGGCCAGCCCGCTGAGGGTCTGGCCGAGGCCGTCGTGCAGGTCGCGGCGCAGCCGCCGGCGCTCCTCCTCGCGGGCGGCCAGCATGCGTTCGCGGGAACGTTGCAGGTCGGCGGCCAGCCGGACCGCGTGGGCCACGTCGGCCGCGTACGGGACCAGCGTGTCCAGGACGCGCTCGTCGTGCGCGGCCGGGAAGCGTCGCGCGGCGGGTGGGCCGACCAGGAGCCGCCCCACCCACTCGCCGTGCCAGATCAGGGGCACCTCGCGCGGGGAGTCGCCGAGCTGCCCGCTGTCTATGCTCGCCCTGCCGGCCGGGTGGCCGGGCTCGCCGCCGGTCACCTCGATCGCGGCGCCCTGCACCGCCAGGCCCTCGCGCAGCACGCCGAGCACCGCCGCCAGCGCCTGCGCCGGATCGCCCCGGCGCACCTCCTGGGCCAGCCGCTCGGCCAGCACGCGCGGATCGCCCACCGGCCCGTAGAGCAGGCGGTCGACCACGCGTTGCAGCGCCCGCCGCAACGGCTGGAAGAACGCGCCCGTGAGCAGCGCGGAGGCGAGCCCGGCGACCTGGTGGTACCCCGACACCATCAGGCTCGACAGCGTGGCCACCCCGAAGTAGACCCCGCCGATCACGGCCAGCAGCCCGGCGGCGACGAACGTCCGGCTGATGACGGTGTCGATGCCGTAGAGCCGGTAGCGGGTCACCGAGATCACCATCGACACGGGGATGACCGTCGCCCACGCGATCGACAGCCACTCCAGCCCGGGCACGACGATGGCGACGAGCATGAAGACGATGTACCCGGCGAAGGAGAACAGCGGCCAGCCGATCTGCCGCCGTACCGTCGGGTCGGCCCGGCGGAAGCGCAGCAACATCGACCAGGCCGCCAGCGGCAGCGTCGAGAGGATTCCGGTCCAGGCCACCACCGTGACCACCGGCCAGATCGGCGCCAGCTCCGGGACCTGCAACGGGTTCGGGATGACCGCGGGCAGCGGGTAGCCCTCGGCCGGCGGGTCGGGGCGTACGAACATGTGGGCCAGCTCCACCGCGGTCGACACCGCGCCGAGCAGCACCACCAGGCGCCAGCGCCGCGACGGCAGCCTGCTGTCGGGGGAGTACAGCGGCAGCAACATCTCCAGCAGCAGCCCGGACACCGCCCAGCCGACATGGGCCGGTAATCGCACCCATCCCGCCAGCGCGAGCTCCCCGCCCGCCGCGGCGGCCAGCATCGCCGACTGGCAGAACGTGTTGACCGCGCCGCCCAGACCGCCCGCGCACATCAGCCACGCCAGCCTGAGCCGCGGCCGGTGCATGATGAGGAACGCGCTGAACGCCGGGAACGTGACCCCCGCCGCCGCCAGCGGCGTGAAGATCTGCGGCAGCCGCCACTCGGACGGAAGCGCCGCGTACATGAGGATCGCGGCGAGCACGAGCACCGGCGAGACCACGGCCATGACGACGGCGACCACCCGGGCTGCCCACGCCATCAGTCCCCGCCTTCCGGCTGCCGTCCCGCCCGACCCTAGCGTGCCTGCGGAACGGTCCGCCACGCGCGCCGGTGCAGGACCGCGCGGGTCAGCGCAGCGACCGCAGCAGGGCGTCCCGGTCGAGGACGTCGATCGGCCACGTACGGGAGCGCAGGGTGCCCCGATCGCGGTAGGCGCGCATGATCGCGACGTGCTCGCGCAGCCGGACGAACCCGCGCAGATCCTCCTCGGTCCGCCACACCGACAACGAGCCGACCCGGCGGCCGGCGAGGTCCACCCAGAGCCACATGCCCACCGCGCCCGGCAGCTCGGGCCAATGCCGGCTCAGGGACCGGCCGCGCCGGGCGATGCCGGGCAGGTCGAGGAGCCGTCGCATGCGGAAGTCCGTCAGGGCGGCCACCATCGGCCCCCGGCTGTGGCTCTCGGGGCCGGGGATCCAGCGTGACGTCAGCATGCGGCGTCCGGTCCGGCGGCGATCTCGGATGTCATGCCGCCAAACTATATTAACGACCGATCGGTTGTATATCTGGAGGGTCAGGCGTCACCGGGCGCGAGGGCGTCGGCGAGCGCGCGCCAGTGGGGCATCGCCGTGCGGCCGGGCTCGATGCCGATCACCTGCACGGCGACATGGTCGGCCCCCGCCTCCACGTGGCCGCAGAGCTTGCCGACGACGGTGTCCAGGTCGCCCCAGAAGACGAAGTCGTCGACCAGGCGGTCGCTGCCGCCGCCGGCGAGCTCGTCCTCGGCGTACCCGAGCCGCTGGAACTTCGCCACGTTGTACGGCGTGCTCAGGTAGGGACGCAGGTGCTCGCGGGCCGCGGCGCGGGCCTTGGCGGGGTCGGTCTCGAACAGCACCGGGTGCTCGACGGCCAGGAACGCGTCAGGGCCGAGCAGGTCCCGCGACTCGGCGGTGTGCGCGACGTTGACGTGGTAGGTCTGGGCGCCCGCCGCGCGGTCGCGGGCCAGTTCGAGCATCTTGGGCCCGTACGCAGCCAGGATGCGGCGTACGCCCGCCTTCGGGACCGGGTTGACGGTCTCCAGCTCGTCCATCTCGTCCAGGTAGGTGCGCATGGCCTTCAGTGGGGTCGTCCCCGGGCGCGGCTCGCCGCCGAAGCCCAGGCCCAGAAGATGCCGGTCGGGATAGGCGTCGGCGAGCAGCAGGGCGGCGCCGTACGTCCACCTGGCCTCGCGGGCCCAGATCTGGGCGATGCCGTTCACGATGTGCAGGCGCCGCGTGCAGGCGAGCAGGAACCCGGCGTGCGTGAGCGCCTCGCGCCCGAGGAGCTCCGGCATCCAGAACGCGCGCCACCCCTGCTCCTCCAGCTCCTGGATCGACTCGCGCATCCGCGCGGCCGGCTGGTGCTCGAAGTCGAACGTGTAGATCCCGAACGTGCCGAGATCCAGGCCGTCGATGGCGCTCATGGGACATCCCCCTCGATCATCTGCCGATCACTTCAAGGATAGACATATCGTAAAATGTCGATATGACACAAGTCGGAGGCGCTTCGAGGGGCGGCGCGGGTCTCTACAGCGTGTGCCCGAGCGTGGCGACGAGCTGGGCGATGCGCTGCTCGTCGCGCTTGTAGTGCGTCCACTTGCCCACGCGGGTGGCGCGTACGAGCCCGGCGCGCTGCAACTCGCTCATGTACGCCGACACCGTCGACTGGGCCAGCCCCACCTTGGCCTGGATGTGGGTCACGCACACCCCGACCTCCACCGGGTCGGCGATCGCCCCCTCCAGGGAGAAGTGGCGCTCCGGCTCCCGCAACCACGACAGCAGGTGCAGCCGGGTCGGGTTCGCCAGGGCCCGCAACGCGTCCGACAGCTCGGAATCGGTCATGAGTGCAGCTTCCGCCATGGAGGCGATCCTAGGCACTCATCGACGTATCGGGGTAATTCGATGCGTGCCCGGCCGAGGGCAACGGACGGCAACGCCTCAGAAGATTCTCCGGACCCGGAGTAATCCATCCAGTCAAGACGATTGCCTTGAATAAGGCGATCGCCTTATATTCCGAAGTGTCGGGCTATCAAGCTGGAGGACGCATGACCGCTGACGCGATCCCCGATTTCCCCTTCGACCGCCCCACGGCGCTGGAACCGCCCCCGCAGCTCGACGACCTGCGGGACAAATGCCCCGTGGCCCACGTACGCCTGCCCAGCGGCGACGTCGCGGCGCTCGTGACCAGGTACGACGACGCCAGAGCCGTGCTGGCCGACCCCCGCTTCAGCCGCAACCTCGCCCGCGAGGGCGCCGCCCGGCTGTCCACCACCGAGGACGGCGGCCTGTTCAACCGGCGCAAGGACGGCGCCGGCGACATCGGCGAGGGCGAGGGCCACATGCGGTGGCGGCGGCTGCTGAGCCGCTGGTTCACGGCACGGAAGATGGAGGTGTGGCGCCCCCGGGTCCAGGCCATGGCCGACGACCTGCTCGACTCCATGCTGGCCAAGGGCTCCCCGGGCAACCTGTCGTCCGGCCTGGCCCTGCCCCTGCCGGTACGGGTCATCTGCGCGCTGGTCGGCGCGCCGAGCTCGGACCAGGACAAGTTCGCCCACTGGTCGAGCACGATGCTGACCCTGACGCGCAACACCCAGGAGGAGGTCGACGCGGCCTACCGGGACTTCAACGCGTACGTGTCGGACCTGGTCGACCGCAACCGCGCGAACCCCGGCGACGACCTGCTCAGCGAGCTGACCCAGATCACCGACGCCGAGGACGGCAGGCTCAGTCAGGGCGAGCTCGTCGCCACCGTGCGCGGGCTGCTGCTGGCCGGCCACGAGACCACGTCCAACATGATCGCCATCATGACGGCGATGCTGCTCTCCGACCGGCGTCGCTACGAGGCAGTGATCGACGACCCCGACCTGATTCCGGGCACCGTGGAGGAGGTCCTGCGGCTGGACAGCACGTTGTCGGCCATCGGCGGCGTGCCCCGGTTCATCACCGAGGACGTCGAGCTGAGCGAGGTCGCCGTGCCCGCCGGCAGCACGGTGATCCCGCACATCCCGGCGGCCAACCGCGACCCGGCCAAGTTCGCCGACCCCGGCCGGTTCGACCCGCGCCGGGAGAACAGCAGCCAGCACCTCACCTTCGGCGCCGGACGCCACTACTGCCTCGGCCAGCCGCTGGCCAGGCTGGAGCTTCAGGTCGTCCTGGACCTGCTGACGCGACGGCTGCCCGACCTGCGGCTCCGCGACAACCCGGACGAGCTGCGGCTGCGCACGGGCGGCCTGTCCGGCGGCCTCCAGGACGTGTGGGTCACCTGGTGACCCGCTGACCTCCACCGGCGACATGGGATAACGTTCGGGGACGGTGGTGGAAACGAGATCGAGGACCGGTCATGGACGTCAGTACGGCGGTCGCCGCGCCGTCTCCCCGCTCGATCCGCGCCAAGGACAAGATCATGCAGACCGCGGAGCGGCTCTACGCCGAGCACGGCTTCGCGCACGTGTCGATCAGGATGATCCGCGAGGCGGCGGGCCAGCGGAACAAGTCCGCCGTCCAATACCACTTCAGCACCCGTGACGAGCTGATCCACGCGATCCTGTCCCGTCACGCGGCCGCCATCGACCGGCACCGCCTGCCGATGGTGGCCGCGCTCGAGGCGTCGGGCGAGGTGTCGCTGCGCGACTGGATCACGTGCGTGATCGCGCCGAGCATCGAGCACCACATCGAGCTCGGCACGCCGTCCTGGTACGGGCGCTTCCTCGCCCAGGCCGTCGTGGAGCCGTCCCTGCGCGACTACGCGGCGCAGGCGACGTTGAGCACGCCGTCGTTCCGCCGGCTTGAGCTGCTGCGTCCGCCGGCGATGCGCGACCGGGAGCGCGAGCTGTCCGAGCGGCAGGCGGCGATGGTCCGGCTGCTCGTCGTGCACATGAGCGCCGAGCTGGAGACCGACCTGGCCGCCGGCCGTGCCGCCGCCGGTTCAGTCGAAGAATCCTGGCGGGCTCTGGGAGAACATCTCGTCACGGCCGTCTGCGGACTCAGCGGCGCCCTGCTGCCCTAGAGCGTCCCGGTCGGGCACGCGCCCGAGCTGCCCGCCGGTGCCGCGAGGGGCGCCGAACTGGCGGACCGCCTGGTAGTACAGCTTGGCCAGCGCGTTGCAGCTCGGCTGACGGAAGATCGTGTACCCGGCGCACACCTGCCTGAGGTCGAACAGGAACGCCTTGTCGACGTGCTCCTTGTTCGCCCGGAAGTCGCCGACCGCCTGGTAGTTCCGGTAGCCGAAGTCGTGCCGCCGGCACGCGATGCTGAAGTCGAAGCCGAGCGGCTGGTCGGGGCTGTTGGTGCAGCCGTCGGTGGACCAGTCGAAGTCGAAGTCGGCCCACGACCTGCGGTCCGACCAGGCGTCCCGCCACGCCGCGGCGCTGGACTCGGTGGGCTGCGTGAACTCCGCCAGCGTGGCGAGCTTCTCCTCCAGCGTCACCGCCTGGGCGGGCGGCGCGGTCGCGAGGACGGCGACCAGAGAGAGCGCGAGCGGGACCGGCGTCTTGAGAGCCCGTCTGACCATGGGAACCTGCCTGTCTCGACCGGGGCGGGAACATGTCATGGTCAGATTCGCCCGCCGGTCCGGTGAGAGCCGGGAGATACAGGAAAACCACTGGCAAAGGTCGTGTCCGATTTCCGACGGGAAACCGCAGGTGGGCGGGGGAGCGGGTCATCCCGGTTCGTCGGCGCGGTTCATCTCCTCGGCCCGTGCCAGGGCCTCGGCCAGGGGCGGCACGTCCCAGACCGTGCGTTCGGCGTCCGTGGTGACGGGGTCGACGCGGTAGAGGGACCAGCGGCCGCCGATGTCGACGTACTGGGTGCCGTAGCGCTGGGGCAGGCCCATGTGCAGCAGCCACCGGTCGAGGGCCGACGCCGCCAGCCTGCGCGCGGGGCGGAAACCGGCGTCGGCCGCCCGCCGCGCCAGCTCGAAGGCCAGGTGGTAGTGCTCGGCCAGCCCGCCGTGCCGCATCACCGCGGCCAGGTGGAAGTAGTCGCCCGGCGAGCGGACCTCCCCGGCGGCGAACTTCTCCATGCAGCGCGCCCGCCGGGCCAGGGCGCGCTGGTCGCCGCCGTCCTCGGGCCCGCCGTCGCGACGGTCGTGCTGGTCGCGCTCGAACAAGTCGCGCAGCTCCGGATCGCCGGGCGACTCGCGGTCGGGGTCGGCGAGCTTGGCGAGGATTTCCGGCAGGCTGAACATTTCGCTGCGCGGCGCGGCCGACCATCTGCGCGCCGCTCGCGCGCGGCTCTTTCCAGTACGGGTATCCGCCACGTTGCCAGCGTGCCGGGACAAGCCGGGGCGCGCAAGACGGCGCCACGCCGCAATATAGGGAAAATGTAGGGCCGTCTCCCGTTGACGCTTTTTTGGGCCCGGGTGATGATGGCCGCGAAAGGGACGTCCGTGCCTCCGCCGGAAATGAGGAAATGCGTGACCCTGCTTGTGCGAGCGAATGCCCGACGCCCCGGTGCGCCCGGACAGTGCCGTGACACGGCCGTGAGCTGCGGTTTTCCGGCGGGCGGTGGCGGGGGCTGAGCAGATGACGTCCGCGCCCGGCGATACGGAACTCCTTCGCGCCCGCCGTGCCGAGTTGGCCGCCGATTTCGGGGCACATGAATTCATGCCCGTCCGGCCCGGCGTCCCGGCCATTGACTCCCGGTGGTGCGGAATTCTAGAACGGTCAGCGCGGAGAAGCGTTTCTGACACCGCCGGTGAAAACGCGCGACGAGTACGGCAAGCGACATTCCGTACAAGGCGCGAGCGGAAAAGGATCGGGCGCGCGTACGAGGAAGGGCGTGACATTCCGCGCCCGCCGCTCGCCGCCGGCGAGGAGAGAGCCCCGCAGGGCGTGGCGAGGACGGCGGGACGGCATGCGTGACCTCGTCGCGGCCGCCGCCGACGCCCTGCGGGCGCTCGACGAGGCGCTGCTCGACCTGCTGAAGGCGCTGCCGTCCGAGGACCCCGGCGCGCGGGCCGCGCTCAGGGCGGAACTCGCGCGGGCGGGCGTCACGGACGAGGACGCCGGACGCTGCCTGCGTGTCCTGCGGCTGGTGTTGTCGGGCGAGCACACGCGGGCGAGCGACTGGATCGGGGTGACGGCGGTGTTCCAGTGCGGCTTCTGCGGCTCGGTGCCCGATCCGGCCGATCTCGTCGTCGGCAAGGCCGTCTCGGTCTGCCTGGGATGCGCGCTGCTGGCGACGGCGGGGACCACGGGCGGCGACCGGGAGCCGGCGGAACGGCCGTGCGCTTTCTGCGGCGCGCGGGCCGTGCCCGCCCATCTGGGCGCCGACGGTGACATGACCGTCTGCCGCGCCTGCGGCGAGCTGGTGCTCTACATCATCGCCAGCAAGAAACGCGCCGGTTGACACCCCCGGCGGACGGCAGGGCGGCGGGGGTCAGCCGCCCTGCGTGTAGACGGTCCTCCAGCGCGAGCACCGGCCGACGGGCCGCTTGGCGGTGCCGCGGCACACCTGCACCCTGATCTGCAGCGCCCCGCCGACGTTCTTGCGGAAGGTGCCCGTGCTCCTCATGCAGTTGTAGACGCCATGCGTGTGCCAGCGGCCGTTGCTCCCGCTCTGGTACCTGATCAGGGCCCATGAGCAGCCCTTGCCGCGGTCGTCGTCGAGATGTCCGGTCACGGCGAGCCCCGACTGCCCGGCCACGACCTTGCCCCGGGCGGTCGCCAGGCCGTCGGTCGAGTGCAGGGCGCCCCACCTCCAGCTCGTGGGATCGGCGGCGGCCGCCGTGCCCATCGCGGCGAGCGTGAGGACGGCGGCGCCCAGGGCGGCCAGGACGCGGGTCGGAAGATGGTTCGTCACCGGTCCAGAACTACCGGCCGGCACTTGTGGCCGACTTGGAAGCGGGATGAGGGATCAGGGCGAGGGGCAAAGGGCCGGGGCGGTGCCGTAGGCGTACCGGAGGAAGTCGACCAGGTAGGCCGGCCAGGCGTTCCAGTCGTGGCCGCCCTTGGTGTAGCAGTAGCGGTGGCCGACGCCGAGGGTGGTCAGCGTCGTGTCGAACTCGCTCGCGTACGCCCCGAGGATCGGCTCGCTGACGCCTGTGGCGTCGTCGCTCGCCCCGGTGTCGTAGCCGCAGGCGGCGGGGGCGGGCTCGGTGCCGTTCGGGACGTGCGGGAGGCTCGCGCAGCCGCCGGCGTAGAGGGCCAGCCGTCCCGAGTAGGGGGCGTACTTGCCCTGGGTGACCAGGTCGGCGGGGTTGGCGGCGGGCCAGTCGTCGACCGTGCGGCCGTGGAAGACCGTGGTGGTGTGCGGGCCGAACAGCGTGTCCAGGCGGTAGCGGCGCTGCACCTCCTGGTCGAGGACGGGCAGCGGGCTGCCGTTCTCGTACTTGTTGACGCGGAACTCGCCCAGGTCGGTCAGGTTGATCGCCGCGCCCGACTGCCACATGGAGTCGGAGATCGTGCGCTGGGCGGGCTTGGCGCGCAGGTCGATGCCGGGCGAGAAGGCGCCGATCACGGAGAAGACGCCGGGGTGCGCGGCCGCGTACCGCAGGGTGCCGTAGCCGCCCATGGACAGGCCCGCCAGGCCGCGCCCGGACCGGTCGGCGACGGTGTTGAAGTTGGCGTCGATCCACGGGATGAGCTGGTTGATGTGGTACGTCTCCCACTTCGGGGCGAAATATCCATCCGTACGGCCGGCCCAGTTCGCGTACCAGCCGGTCATCCCGCCGGTCGGCATCACCACGATCCCGTCAAAGGAGCCCGCCGTCCGGACCAACGAGACGAGGTCGGCTTTGGTGGTCCACGAGTCGTAGTTGTCGCCGCCGCCGTTGATCAGGTAGAGCGCGCGGTAGCGGGTGGCGCGCTGGGGGTCGTACCCCTTGGGCAGGTAGACGCGGACGGTGATCGGGCGCGACAGCGGGCTGATGACCGGGGTGCCGCCGGACGCCTGGAAGATCGCCGTCGAGGTCATCGTGACGTCCCGCAGTTCGGAGCCGTCGCTCTGCGGGTGACGCTGCACGTCGGCGCAGGTGATGCCGTAGCCGTCGGCGTGGGGGAGCACGGTCGCGCACCCGGCGGCCTCCGCGGGCGCCCCCAGCGCCACCATCGTGCCTGCGAACAGTAGTAATCCGGCCAGGGTGGACATGAACCGCATGGCTCTCCTTCGGTTCGGACTCCCGACCGCCCCAACCTACGGGGGGACCGGCGGCCCGCGCGTCAACCGCCGGTCCGAAGGGGGTCAACTTCTGCCGTACTCCTCAGCGCAGGTGGGCGGCCGTCCAGCAGTCGGGCGCGCCGGGCCTGCCGCAGGTCGTCAGCCCGCGGAGCACCCCGGCCAGGTAGGCGGTCCTGGCGTTGCCGGGGTCGTTCGACTCCTGGCGGGGGTCGGTGACGGTGTCGTAGTACTCGGGCTTCGGGTCGCCCTCGTACTCGACGTACAGCTCTCCGGCGGTTCGCACCGCGTTGTACGTGGGCGGCTGCGCGTTGCCCTTCTTCAGCCGGTCGGCGTCGGGGTCGGGCCTGCCCGGCGTCCGCGGGTCCGGTTTGACGTGCTCGACCAGCGCCGCCTGCCGCCAGTCCGTGACCTGCCGGCCCTGGACGAGCGGCAGCAGGCTGCGGCCGTCCCGGCTGTCGCGGACCGCGGGGGCGACGCCGGCCATGTCGAGGAAGGTCGGGAACAGATCCACGTTCTGGGCGATGGCGTCGGTCACCAGCCGGTCGCCCTGTCCGGTGACCGGCCGCCTGATCAGCAGCGGGACCCGTACGTCGTGGTCGTAGGCGGTGGACTTGCCGCGTACCAGGCGGTGCTGGCCGAGGTGGAAGCCGTTGTCGCTGGCGAACACGACGTAGGTGTCGCGGCGCTCCTGCTCGGTCAGCGTGGACAGCACCCGTCCGACCATGTCGTCGACCGACTGGACCATGCGGATCCGGTCGCGGAAGTCCTCGCGCAGCTCCTCGGTGCGCTTGGCCCCGATCGGGGCCCTGCGGACCCAGGAGGGCTTGTCGGCGGTGTCCTCGTCGAAGGAGGGCAGGGCGGTGACGTCGATGCCGTCGCAGTCGGGGCCGCCGCAGTCGCCGTGCGGGAACTCGCCGGCCGGGAAACGGTCCTTCGGACGGTCGCGCGGCGCGGGCGGGAAGCGCGGCTCGGTGTCGCCGGGCTTGACGTCCACCCGGTTGTGCGGGGAGAAGGGCGCGACCTGGAGGAAGAACGGCCGGCCGGGGGCGTGCTCGCGGGAGCGCTCGATGAAGCCGGTCGCGCGCCGGGCCAGCTCGTCGACCAGGTACGTGCCCTTGGAGGGGGCGATCGCACGCCTGCCGCCCGACTCCTCCCTGATGTAGCGGGTGAGCTGGTACCTGAACTCGTTGTAGCCGCCGCCCGCCGAGACGTGCCACTCGTCCCAGCCGGGCGGCACCTGGTAGCCGGGGCGGGCGGGGTACTCGTTGATGTACTTGCCCAGGTAGCCCGTGCGGTAGCCGGCCTGGTGGAGGGGGACGGCGTAGGTGCGGCTCTCGTGCGGGGCGAACGCCTGGTAGCCGCCACGGTCGTAGCCCTGGTTGGTCCGTACGCCGGTGTTGTGGGGGAACTGGCCGGTGAACATCGTGGCCCGGGAGGGGCAGCAGAGCGAGTCGGACACGTAGTAGTTCGTGAACGTGGTGCCGCCGTCGGCGAGGCTGCGGACCGTGTCCATGTAGGGCAGCAGGTCGGCTGACAGGTCGTCGACCAGGAAGAAGATGATGTTCGGGCGGGTGGGGGCCGGGGCCGCCGTGGGGGCGGCGGTCGCGGGGGAGGCGGCGAGCAGGGCGAGGACGATGGTCACCGCCGCAGCCACGATTCTCCTGATATTTCCGGACAACGACATGACTGCCTCGTAAGCGGTGGGGAGGGGAGGAATGGCGCTGCCCAGTAATACCAGACAAACCACCCATAGAGCACAAAACCCCCCACTTCTCCCGGCCGTCCGGCCCGCCGAGGGCGCGCCGGACGGCGGGTTGCAGAGGGCGAGGGTTGCGAGGGGCGCCCTGAAGGCGGGCTACGGGCGGGGCTGAGGTTGTGCCTGGCCAGGGACGGCGGGTTGCGTCCGGGGGCGGGTCTAGGGAGTGAGGACGCGGGTCAGGGTTTCCTGGACCGTGGCGCGGACCGTGGGCGGGTCGTCCAGGTCGAAGCCGACCACCAGGCCGTCCCTGACCAGGAGCAGGATGTCGGCGGTGCGCTCGGCGTCGGGGTGGCCGTCGGCCGCCAGGAGGTCGCGGTACAGGTCGCGCGACCAGCGCCGGTGCTCGGCGATGGCCCGCCGTACGGGATGCGCGGGGTCCGGGTACTCCGCCGCCGTGTTGACGAAGGGGCAGCCGCGATAATCGGCGCCGGACCCGAACTCGCACATGAACGCGAAGATGGCCTCCAGCGTCTCCCGAGGTGAGGCCGCGCGCAGGGTGGCGACCATCGCGCGCTGCGTCGAGCCCTGTTCGGCGATGTAGGCCCGGACCAGCTCGTCCTTGCTCGGGAAGTGGTGGTAGAAGGTCGCCTTCGCGACGCCCGCCTCGGCGATGATCCGGTCGATGCCCACCGAGTGCACGCCCTCGGCGTAGAACAGCCGCGCCGCGGTCTCCAGGACGCGGGCGCGGGCCGGGCTCGGGCGAGGGTCCTTCGCCGTCTCTGCGGTCACCCCTTGACGCTACCAGACAGACCTGTCTAGTCTCAGGCTCAGCAGGGCAGACAGACAGGTCTGTCTACTACAGGAAAGGCGAACGAGACATGAGCATGTACACCGCCATCGCCACCTCCGCGGGCCGCGACGGGCGCGCGGTCTCCTCCGACGGCAGGCTGGACGTCAAGCTGGCCCTGCAGAAGGAGCTGGGCGGCGACGGCGAGGGCACCAACCCCGAGCAGCTCTTCGCCGCCGGTTACGCCGCCTGTTTCGCCTCGGCGATGCGGCTGGTGGCCGGACAGAGGCGGCTCGACGTCGCGGACGCGTCGGTCACGGCGGAGATCGGCCTGTCGCCCAACGGCGCGGGCGGCTTCCAGCTCGACGCCACGCTCCGCGTCGAGCTGCCCGACGACATCTCGCCCGAGGCCGCCCGCGAGCTGGTCGAGGCCACCCATCAGGTCTGCCCGTACTCCAACGCCACCCGCGGCAACATGCCGGTCAACCTGATCGTCGAGTGAGCGGGGAGAAGATCGTGCGGAGGTAGAGACGAGAGGCTTGGAGTGTGACATGTTACATGCCATGCGAATCACTCTCTCCGCGGCGGCCGTCCTGATGGCGATCGCCGCGCTCGGCACCCCACCCGTCTCCGCGGCGGCGGCGGAGCCCGCGCCGCCACCCGCGAAGAAGATGAGCAGGGAGATCTCCCCGCTCAGCCCGCAACAACGCGAACAGGCGGCACTGCGCAGGCAGGCCGTCGAAGGCGTCTTATCCCCGGGCGCGGCGGCGGCCGACGCCCGGACCGGCCGCTCGGCCAAGGTCGGCCACCGCTACGTCGAGCTCGCCCAGGAACGCAAGGATCAGGTCTTCGTCGTCCTGGCCGAGTTCGGCGACAAGGTGGACAACGAGACGAAGATCGACGGCCAGGTCAAGTACGGCGGCCAGCCGGGCCCCCGCCACAACGCGATCCCCGACCCGCGCCGCACCGACGACAACCACACCCTCTGGCGTCCCGACTTCGACCGCGCCTCCTACACGAAGTCCTACTTCGCGACCGGCGGCAACTCGCTGCGCGACTACTACCGCCTCCAGTCCTCCGGCCGCTACGACCTCGACGGCTACGTCAGCGACTGGGTGCGCGTGCCGTACAACGAGGCCCGCTACGGCAGTGACCGGTGCGCCCCCGAGGAGGGCGGCATCTGCTGGAACAACTGGGACCTGGTACGCGACTCCGCCAACGCCTGGTACGACGCGGAGAAGGCCAAGGGCAGGACCTCGGACCAGATCCGCGCCGAACTCGCCAAGTACGACGTCTGGGACCGCTACGACTACGACAACGACGGCGACTTCGACGAGCCCGACGGCTACCTGGACCATTACCAGGTCGTGCACTCCGGCGTGGACGAGACCTGGGGCGGCGGCGCGCAGGGCGCGGACGCCGTCTGGGCCCACCGCTACTTCGCCTACTGGCCCGAGCGCGGCCAGGCGGGCCCCCAGGGCAACCGCAACGGCGGCACCCAGATCGGCGACACCGGCATCTGGGTCGGCGACTACCTGACGGTCGGGGAGAACAGCGGCGTCGGCCTGACCGCCCACGAGTTCGGCCACGACCTCGGCCTGCCGGACCTGTACGCGGGCGGCGGGGACAACTCCGTCAACTTCTGGTCGCTGATGTCGTCCGGGTCCTACCTCAGCTCGCGGACCGGGCCGCTCGGCGAGTACGCCGGCGACCTGGACGCCTGGAGCAAGCTCCAGCTCGGCTGGCTGGCCTACGACCGGGCCCGCGCGGCCACTCCCTCCACGCACACGCTGGGCGTCGGCTCCTACAACACCCGAGATCCGCAGGCGCTCGTGGTGGACCTGCCGCCGCGCGAGATCAGCACCCCGCTCGGCCGGCCCTACCAGGGGGAGTGGCAGTGGTGGAGCGGCAAGGGCGACAACCTTGAGCAGACGCTCACCCGGCGCATCGACCTCTCCCGGGCCACGGAGGCGACGCTGAAGGCGCACGCGGCGTACGCGATCGAGCAGGGCTACGACTACCTCTACGCCGAGGTGTCCCGCGACGGCGCGGCCTGGTCGCCGGTCGGCCGGCCGCTCACCGGGAGCTCGGACTGGCGTGAGATCACCTACGACCTCACCCCGTACGCGGGCGGCCAGATCTGGTTCCGCTTCCGCTACTCGACCGACTCCAACACCTCCGAGTCCGGCTTCCGGGTGGACGACGTCCAGGTGCCCGGCGTGTTCGCCGACGACGTCGAGCAGGGTGAGGGCGAGTGGACGGCGGTGGGCTTCGCCCGCAGCGGCGAGGTCGGCGTGCAGCGCTTCTCCCGGGCCTACCTCGCCGAGAACCGGCGTTACACCGGCTACAACGCCCATCTGCGGACCGGGCCGTACAACTTCGGGTGGACCGGCAGCCAGCGGGTCGAGCACTACCCGTACCAGCAGGGGGTGCTCATCTGGCTCTGGGACGCCTGGTACGGCGACAACACCACCCGCGACCACCCCGGCGAGGGCATGATCCTGCCCGTGGACGCCCGGCCCGAGCCGCTGCGCTGGGCCAGTGGGGCGGCGGCCGGGGCGCGGCTCCAGGTGTTCGACGCGCCGTTCGGCAACGCGCGCACGGACCGGCTCCGGCTGCACTCGGCGGGGGTTCCCGCGGTGTTCCCGGCGCGTCCGGGCGTGCCGGTGTTCGACGACCGCAACGGCGTCTACTGGCACCCTGACCTGCCCCAGCTCGGGGTGAAGGTGCCCGACACCGGCACCCGGATCGCCGTCCTGCGTGACGGCGACCGCGCGGTGGTGCGCGTCTCCGGGTGATAGAGCCGGGTGCGGCCCGCATGCGGGGAGGCGGGCCGCACATCTATGGGCGTTTACGACACTTTTAGGCGGTTTCGGGCAGTGTTGTCGTGTTGTATCCCATAGAGAGGAAAGATCATGACCTCTGGGCCTGACGGGTTCGGCACGGCGGACACTCTGACGAGCAAGCCGCCCAGGCGCCGATTCCCCCGCTCGGTTCTCGTCGCGGCGACCACCGTGGCCGTGCTGGCCACCGGCGCGGGCGTCGCCGCCGCCTCGGCGCTCTCGCCGGCGCCCTCGCCCACCGCGACCCCTTCGGCCGGTCCGACGGACTCGCCGGCGGCCGGCCCGTCGGAATCGCCGTCCGGCAAGGAGCGGGGCTGGGGGCGCGGGTTCGGCGGCCCGCCCGTCCACGGCGAGTTCGTCGTCCCCGACGGGAAGGGCGCGTACGTGACGGTGGCCACCCAGTACGGCGACGTCACCGCCGTGGACCAGGACTCCGTCACGGTCAAGAGCGCGGACGGCTACACCAAGGAGTACGCCGTCGACGCCGGCACCCGGGTCAACCGCGACGAGGGCATCGACGCGATCAAGGCCGGTCAGAAGGTCATGGTCAGCGCCAAGGTCAGCGGCGGCACGTCCACCGCCGTCACCGTCCACGACGTGACCGCCCGCGGACCGCACTCGGGCGGCGGCGACCACCGCGACGACAGGGACGGCGGCAAGGACGGCCACCGGCACGGCGACCAGCGGCCCACCCCGTCACCCAGCTCCACCTCCTGACCGATCACCGGTCCCCGGTTCGCGAGAGGGCGATTATGCCCCCCGTATATACCCTCGGTATATAGTTCGGGCATGAGCGTCCCTCTTGCGCTGCTCGGCCTCCTTGAGCGGGAGCCGAGCCACGGCTACGACCTGAAGCGCGACTACGACACCTTCTTCGGCCGCGGCAAGTCGCTGCCCTTCGGCCAGGTGTACTCCACCCTCGGCCGGCTGGCCAGGGACGGCAAGGTCACCGCCGGGGAGAACGAGCCGGGCGACGGCCCCGAGCGCAAGCGCTACGCGATCACCCCGCTCGGCGCGCGGGAGGTCGATGCGTGGCTGAGCGAGCCGGTCGCGGCCGAGCCGTACCTGCAGACGGTGCTGTTCACCAAGGTCGTGCTGGCGCTGATGCTGGGCCGCGACGCGGCGGCCTACCTCGACCTCCAGCGCGCCACGCACCTGCGGCGCATGCGGGAGTTCGCGCAGATCAAGCGAGGCGACTCGCTGGCCGACGCGCTGCTCGCCGACCACGGCATGTTCCACCTGGAGGCCGACCTGCGCTGGATCGACGTCACGCAGGCGCGGCTGGACGCGCTGGCCGAGCTGGTGCGGACGTCGTCGTGATCCTCCAAGCCCGCGAGATCAGCCGCTCCTACGGCCGCACCCCGGCGCTGCGCGAGGCCAGCGTGGAGGTGGCCGCCGGGGAGATCGTGGCGGTCATGGGCCCGAGTGGCTCGGGCAAGTCGACGCTGCTGCACTGCCTGGCCGGGATCTTCACCCCCGACAGCGGCGAGGTGTGGTTCGACGGGCAGCGCCTGGACACCATGAGCGACGACCGGCGCACCCGGCTGCGGCGCACCGCGTTCGGCTTCGTGTTCCAGTTCGGGCAGCTCGTGCCGGAGCTGACCGCGGCCGACAACGTCGCCCTGCCGTTGCTGCTCGCGCGTACCGGGCGCAAGGAGGCGTACCGGCGGGCGGCGGACTGGCTGCGCCGGCTGGAGCTGGACGACCTGGGCGGCCGGCGCATCGGCGAGCTGTCCGGCGGGCAGGCGCAGCGGGTGGCGATCGCCAGGGCGCTGGTGACCGGGCCGCGGGTGCTGTTCGCCGACGAGCCGACCGGCTCGCTCGACTCGCTGACCGGCGAGCACATCATGGAGCTGCTGGTCGGCCTGGCGCGCGAGGAGGGCACGACCGTGATCGTGGTGACCCACGACGCCCGGGTCGCCTCCTCCGCCGACCGCGAGGTCATCGTCCGCGACGGCAGGCTCACCGACCCCTACGCCGGCCAGGTCGTACGGTGATCGCCCTCGGCCTGCGGCTGTCGCTGGCCGGAGGCAGGGAGGCGGCCGCCCGGCTCGCGCTGATCGTCGCCGGGGTGGCGGTCGGCGTGGCGGTGCTGCTGACCACGCTCTCCCTGTTCAACGCCTTCCAGACGGCCAACGAACGCACCTGCTGGGAGTGCACCCGCGGCACCGCGCCCAGCGGCTGGGCCCTCGACGCCACCGCCACCGGCGCCCTGTGGAACTACCACGAGGACTACTACGCCGGCCGCGTGATCAGACGCCTCGACGCCGCCGCGCTCGGCGCCCGGGCCCCCGTCCTCCCCGGGCTGTCCCGCATGCCCGCGCCCGGCCAGTACTACGTCTCCCCGGAGCTGGCCCGGCTGCTGGACTCGGCGCCGCGCGCGCAGCTCGCCGACCGCTTCCCCGGCGTCAGGGCCGGGACGGTCGCCCGCGCCGCGCTGTCCGGCCCCGACGACCTGACCATCGTGGTCGGCCGCACGCCCGAGCAGGTCGCCGCCCTGCGCGGCAGCCGCCAGGTGGACACGACGGCCGACGAGCCCGCCATCGACGACAACGCCGACATCTACCGGTTCGGGTTCGCCGTCGCGGCCGTCGGGCTGATGGTGCCGCTGCTCGTGCTCGTCAACACCGCCACCCGGCTGGCCGCCGCCCGCCGCGAGGCGCGCTTCGCCGCGATCCGGCTGGTGGGCGGCACGTCCCGGCAGGTCACCCTGTTCGCCGCGGTGGACGCGGCGCTCGGCGCGCTGACCGGCACGCTCGCCGGGATCGTGCTCTTCCTCCTGGTACGCCCGGCCGTCGCCGCCGTCCGCGTCACCGGCTCCCGGTTCTTCCCCGACACGGTGACCCCGGCCGCCTGGCAGTACGCGGCCGTGCTGGCCGGCGTCCCGCTGCTGGCCGGGGTGAGCGCGCTGTGGTCGCTGCGCCGCGTACGGATCTCGCCGCTGGGCGCGCTCAGGAAGGGCGCCCCACGGCCGCCGCGGGCCTGGCGGGTGATCCCGCTGCTGGCCGGGCCGGCCCTGTTCGCGGGTCCGGCGTTCCGCACCGAGAACCGCGATCCGGACGCCGTCCTGGCCTCGGCGGGCCTGGCGCTGACCATGGCCGGGCTGATCCTGGCCGGCCCCTGGCTGACGATGCTGGCCGCGCGCCTGGCCGCCCGGCTGACCGGGGGAGCGGCGACGCTGCTGGCCGCCCGGCTGCTGGCCGCCGATCCGAAGGCCGCGTTCCGGTCGGTGAGCGGCCTCGTCCTGGCGGTGTTCATCGGGACGGCGATCGCCGGGATCGTCCCCGCCGTGCTGGACGGCCAGCGGGCGGTGGCCGGCGGCACGCTGTCCGGCGTGCTGCGCGCCCCGCTCGGCGACGTCGCCGGCGGCGGGCTGTCGCCGCGGGCCGGGGCCGACCTGGTGGCCCGGCTGCGGGCCCACCTGGGCGTCGGCGTGCTGCCGATCTACGCCGCCAAGGAGGAGGAGAACCGGGTGATCGACCCCGAACGCCCGCCGCCGCCCCGGGCGGTCGTCGAGTGCGCCGACCTGGCCCGCTTCCCCGCGCTCGGGCAGTGCCCGCCGGGCGCGCGGGCCGTCGCCGGGCGGTTCGACCGCGTGGTGGAGGCCGACAACCCGCTCACCATCGACAAGCTGATCCCCCTGGCCGGCACCGGCAGCGAACCCGTCTCCGCCGACGGGCTCAACCTGGCCTCCGTGCTGGTCGCCATGCCCGACCCGGCGGCCCTGGAACAGATCCGCACCCTGCTGGCCGGGCAGAGCACCGGCCCGCCGATGACGTTCGACGAGGTCGCCCAGGTCCGGGCGACGCTCTACACGCAGGCCGAGAACATCGCGCTGGCCATGGTCGCGCTGACCCTGCTCGCCGGCGGCTGCAGCCTGCTGGTGGCGGTCGGCGGCGGGCTGATGGAGCGACGGCAGCCGTTCACGCTGCTGCGGCTGGCGGGCACGCCCGGCCGCACCCTGGGCGCGGTCGTGCTGCTGGAGTCGGCGCTGCCGCTCGTCCTGGCGGCCGTCGTCGCGGCCGGGGCCGGGTTCGCCGTGGCGGCGCCGTTCATCGACGCGCTCGGCATGAAGGGGGCCTCCCTGGCGATGCCGGGGCCGGCCTACTTCGCCGGCGTCGGCGGCGGGCTGGCCGCGTCCCTGCTGGTGATCCTGACCGTTCTGCCGCTGCTGCGGCACATGACCGCGCCCGACAACGCGCGCTTCGAATAGGAGCCACATGAAGCTGCGGACATCGACCGTGGCGGTCGTTCCGGCGTTGGTGCTGGCCGTGGTCGCCGCCCTGCTCACCGGCCCGCCGTCCGCGGCCGCCGCCGGTCGCCACGCGGCCGAGATCCGGCGCACCGAGTACGGCATCCCGCACGTGTCCGCCAAGGACCACGGCGGCCTCGGCTTCGGCTACGGGTACGCCTTCGCCCAGGACAACCTGTGCGTGCTGGCCTCCTGGGTGGTGACGCTGCGCGGCGACCGGTCCCGCTACTTCGGCCCGGAGGCCGAGTCCGACGACCCGGTGCGCCCGGTCGCCAACCTCACCAGCGACCTGTACCACCGGAGCGTCGCCGACTCCGGCGTCGTCCGGCGGCTGCTGGCCCGGCCCGCCCCCGTCGGCCCGAGCGCCGAACTGCGCGAGCTGGTGGACGGGTACGTGGCCGGGTACAACCGCTACCTCGACGACACCGGCGTGGCCAACCTGCCCGACCCCACCTGCCGCGGCAAGTCCTGGGTCGGCCCGATCACCGCCGACGACGTCTGGGCCAACCTCCTCGACCTCAGCCGCATGTCGGGCGGCTCCGCCCTCAAGGAGGCCATCGTCGGAGGAGGGGACGGCGGGGGAGAGGGCCCGCGGCGCGCCCCCGGCAGCAACGGCTGGGCGCTGGGCCGCGAGGCCACCCGCGACGGCAACGGCATGCTGCTGGCCGACCCGCACTTCCCGTGGAACGGCGTCCGCCGCTTCTACCAGGTGCAGCTCACCATCCCCGGCGTGCTCGACGTCGCCGGCGGCAGCCTGTACGGCACCCCCGTCGTGCAGATCGGCCACAACACGACCGTCGCCTGGACCCACACCGTCTCCCACGCCCAGCGCTTCACCCTCTACCGGCTCCGGCTGGCGCAGGGCGACCCCACCACCTACCTGGTCGACGGCCGGCCCGAGCCGATGGGCCGCCAGGACGTCGAGGTGCCGCTCCAGGACGGCACCTTCGTCTCACGCACCCTGCTCACCTCCCGCTACGGCCCGGTGCTGGCCGCCGGGCACGGCAAGGAGTACGCGTACGCGCTGGCCGACGTCAACGCCGCCAACCTGCGGGCGGCCGACGAGTGGCTGGCGATGGCCAAGGCCGGCGACGTACGCGAGCTGCGCGCCGCCCAGGACGCCCACCAGGGCATGCCGTTCGTCTACACGCTGGCCACCGACGTCGGCGGGACCGCGTCCTTCGCCGACGCCTCCGTCGTCCCGCACGTCACCGACGCCCAGGCCCGCCGCTGCGCCAAGCCCTCACCCGACCCGTCGATCGACGCGCTCGTCCTGGACGGCTCGACCTCGGCGTGCCTGTGGGGCAAGGACGCCGACGCGATCGTGCCGGGCATCTTCGGCCCCGGCAGCCGGCCCGGCCTGACCCGCGCCGACTACGTCGCCAACTCCAACAACAGCCCGTGGATGGCGAACCCGGCCGCGCCGCTGACCGGCTACGACCGGGTCTGGGGCACCGTGCGGACCGACCTGGAGCTGCGGCCCCGGGTGAGCCTGGACATGATCGACCGGCGGCTCAAGGGCTCCGACGGGCTCGGCGGCCCCGGCTTCACCCTGGAGACGCTCCAGGCCACCGCCCGGAGCAAGCGCAATCACGGCTTCGAGCTCATGCGCCCGGACCTGGTGGCGTTGTGCCGTGAGCACCGCGAGCTGCGGGCCACCTCGGGGGAGCGGGTCGACGTGCGGGCCGCCTGCCGGACGCTGACCCGCTGGGACGGCCGCGCCACGCTCGACAGCGAGGGAGCCGTCCTGTGGCGGCGGTTCTTCGACGGGCTGCAGGTCCCGGTCAAGCCCGGGGAGCCGCCGCAGGGCTGGTGGCGGGTGCCGTTCGATCCCGCCCGTCCGCTCGCCACGCCGCGCGGCCTCAAGCGGGACGACCCCGCCGTGCTACGGGCCCTGGCCGACGCCGCGCTGTTCTTCCGGGCCAACGGGCTGCCCCTGACGCTCACCACCGGCCAGGCCCAGCACTACGCGTCGGTCCCGATCCCCGGCTGCACCGAGGGTGAGGGCTGCTTCGACCGCGTCCGCAACTCCGGCCCGCTCGGCAAGGACGGGCGCTACCCCGACGTGAACACCGGCTCCAGCTTCATGATGGCCGTCGAGCTCACCCCCGGCGGCCCCCGCACCCGGACCGTCCTCACCTACTCCCTGTCCGCCGACCCGAGCTCGCCCCACCACGCCGACCAGACCGCCCTGTTCTCCCGCGGCGGATGGGTCACGGAACGCTTCACCGACGCCGAGATCGCCTCCGACCCGGCCCTGAAGGTCACCAGCGTGAGCGGCTGACCTGTCCGGCAGGACCGCCACCGTCCGCGGCTGGATCAAGCGCGGCTTCGCCACCGGGGACCCGGGCTCCTGCAACACCTGGGCGGCTCCCTCCTCCAAGGTGCTCTGAGCCGCCTCTCGCGGTGCCTGTGAACAGGTGTCATGCCGGTGACCGGGGGCATGACCTGGGCAAGGGCATCTCGGGGGGTGCGGTGGGCGGACAGTGGCCGGAGGGCGGTGCGCACGGCGGGGACCTGGGGCCGTTCGGCTCCGAGAAGCTCCGCCGGCTGCAGGCGAGCCTGGTGCAGATCGAGGATCTGCACGGCCGGATGGCGCGCCTGCTGGACGCCGTCCTCGCGATCAGTTCCGAGCTGGAGCTGAACGCCGCGCTTCGCACGATCGTGGAGGTCTCGGCCGACCTGGTGGACGCCCAATACGGTGCCCTCGGCGTGCTCAACGAGCAGGGCGAGTTCGCCGACCTGTTCACCTACGGGGTCTCCGAAGAGGTGTACGAGGCCATCGGCCGCCTGCCCACCACCCACGGCCTGCTCCAGGAGCTCATGGCCCAGCCCCGGCCGCTGCGCGTGGACGACGTGCTCGCCCATCCCAGCTTCCGCGAGTACCCACCCGGCCATCCGGTGATGCGCACCCTGCTGGGCACGCCGATCCTGGTCCGCGGCGTCGCGTACGGCACCCTGTACTTCGCGGACAAGCGGTCGGGCCTGCCGTTCACCGGCGACGACGAGCGGATCGTCGCGGCGCTGGCCAGCGCGGCCGGCGTCGCGATCGAGAACGCCCGCCTCTACGAGCGCATCCGCCGCAACACCGAGGAGTTCCAGCGCAGCCTGCTCCCGCCGCTGCCCGAGCTGAACGGCCTGTGGGCCTGCGCCCGCTACCTGCCCTCCAGCTCGGTCCCGCGCATCGGCGGCGACTGGTACGACGCGATCGTCCTGCCCGACGGCGTGCCCTGCCTGGTGGTCGGCGACGTGATGGACCACGACCTGCGCGCGGCCACCGTCATGAGCCACATCAGCAACATGTTGCGGGTGCTCGCCTACGAGCACTGCGAGCCGCCCTCCCAGATCCTGCGCCGCCTCGACGAGATCCTGCACGCCCTGCACGGCGGCCCGATGGCGACCGTGCTGCTGGCCCGCCTGGAGGAGTACGGCGGCACCGAGTGGCGGCTGCGCTGGGCCACCGCCGGCCACCTGCCGCCGCTGCTGCTCCCCACCGGCGGCCCCGCCCGCTACCTGCGGGCCGAGGGCGGCCACCCCCTCGGCGTCACCCCCGACCTGCCCCGGCCGGACCACCAGCAGATCATCCCGGCCGGGTCCACCCTGCTGCTCTACACCGACGGGCTCGTCGAGGACCGCGCGCACGGTGTCGACAGGGGCATGGAGAACCTGGCCCGCACCGCCTCCCAACTGCGCGACCTGCCCATCGAGGAGATGTGCGAGCTGCTGCTGGCCAACCGTGGCGACAGGTTCACCGACGACGTCGCCCTGCTCGCCCTGCGCCTCGGCGAACCGGCCGACCTGCACGCCGACTGAGCGCCCCGACCCCCGCACTATCGTGGCGTGGATGAACACCCCCGAAGCGGAGATCGACATCGACGACGCCCTCGTCGACCGGCTGATCCGCGCCCAGCACCCCGACCTGGCGGGCCCGCTCACGCTCGTCGCCAACGGCTGGGACAACGTCGTCCACCGGCTGGGCGACGGCCTGTCGGTACGCCTGCCGCGCCGGCGTGTCGCGGTCGACCTCGTCGTCAACGAGCAGCGCTGGCTGCCGGTGCTGGCCGGGTACGTCCAGGTCGCGCTGCCCGTGCCGGTGAGGGTGGGCGTGCCGGGCGAGGGCTACCCCTGGCCGTGGACGATCGCCCCCTGGTACGAAGGGCGCACGGCCGCCGACCTGCCGCCGTCCGAGCGGGCCGTCGTGGCCGTGACGCTGGCCGGTTTCATGAACGACCTGCACCGGCCGGCGCCGTCCGGCGCGCCGCGCAACCCCGTGCGGGGCGTCCCGCTGGCCCATCGCGACCGGGCGGTGCGGGAGCGGATGCCGTTCGCCGCCCGGCGGGACGAGCTGCTGCCGCTCTGGGAGCGGCTGGTGGCGCTGCCGCCCTGGCCGGGCCCTCCGCTCTGGCTCCATGGCGACCCGCACCCGGCGAACCTCCTGCTGGACGGGGGGAAGCTGGCCGCCGTCCTCGACTTCGGCGACGTGACCAGCGGTGATCCGGCCACCGACCTGGCCGCCGCCTGGCTGGTGTTCGACGAGGACGGACGCACGGTGTTCCGCGCCCACGTGGACGCCGACCGGGCGACCTGGGAACGCGCGCGGGGCTGGGCCGTCGTCATCGGCACGGCCCTGGCCGCCCACTCGGCCGACAACCCCGCGATGGCCGCCATCGGCGCGCACGTGCTCGACCAGGTGCTGCTCGATGACCAGATGTGACAGATAACTGTCGTTGCGGTCATTCCATCGGTTCGGTGAGAATCTGGGCATGCCCGCTGCACACCGCGTCGTCATCGCGCTCTTCCCGGACGTCGACCTGCTCGACGTCACCGGCCCGGCCGAGGTGTTCGCCCTGGCCAACCGGGTCGCCGGCGGCGCCCTGTACGACGTGCGGCTCGCCGGTCCCCGGGGCGGCCAGGTCACCACGTCCGCCGGGGTGCGGCTGGTCGCGGACCTGGCGTTCGACGAGGTCGGCGACCAGGTGGACACCCTGCTGGTGCCCGGCGCGGTGACCGTCACGCCCGACGGGCCACGCGCCCTGACGGACGCCGAGGTGGTCGCCTGGGTACGGCGGACCGCTCCCGGCGCCCGCCGGGTGGCCTCGGTGTGCGTCGGCGCGCACATCCTGGCCGAGGCCGGCCTGCTGGACGGCCTGACCGCCACCACCCACTGGTCCACCGCCGCGCAACTGGCCGCCGACCACCCCCGGGTCACCGTCGATCCCGACCCGATCTTCCTGCGGTCCAGCGGCCAGATCTGGACGGGCGCCGGCATCAGCGCCTGCCTCGACCTGACCCTGGCCCTGGTGGCCGAGGACCACGGCGAGGAGACGGCCCTCGCGGTGGCCCGCGAGCTGGTCGTGTACCTCAAGCGCCAGGGCGGCCAGAGCCAGTTCAGCGTCCCGTTGACGCGGCCCACGACAGGCCGTCGCGACATCGACGACCTGCGCCTGTGGATCGCCGAGCACCTCGCCGAGGAGCTGACCACGGTCGAACTGGCGGCGCGGATGGGGCTGAGCCAGCGCCAGTTCAGCCGGGTGTTCCGGCAGCAGACCGGCTTCACCCCGGCCGCGTACGTCGAGTCGGCGCGTGTGGAGGTGGCGCGCCGGCTGCTGGAGACCACCGACCTGCCGCTGCCCCGGGTGGCCGCCGACAGCGGGCTCGGCTCGGTGGAGACCCTGCACCGCGCGTTCCGCCGCCGCCTGGGCACCGGCCCCGGCACCTACCGCCGCCGTTTCCACACGGTGGCCTGACCACGGTGGCCTGACCCCGTTCTCCCCGCGACACGCCGCCCACGCCGGGCGGCGGCGCGAGCCTGCCCGAAAGGAAACCCCTGCCATGAGCAGCACCCTCTCGCCCACCCTCCGCCAGGTCGTCGGCCTGCCGGACGAACCGGCCCGTCTGGCCGACTCGACCCTCGTGCTGATCGACTACCAGAACACCTACAGCACCGGCGTCATGGCCCTGCCCGGCGCGGACCGGGCCCTCGCGGCCGGGGCCCGCCTGCTGGAGCGCGCCCGCGCCGCCGGGGCGCGGGTCGTGCACGTCGTCAACGACGGCGGCCCCGGCAGCCCGTACGACGTCCGCGCCGAGATCGGGGCCATCAGCCCGCCGGTCGCGCCGCGCGACGGGGAACCGGTGGTGGTCAAGACGTTTCCCGACGCCTTCCACCAGACCGGTCTCCAGGACGTCCTGACGGGCCTGGACTCCGGGCCCGACCTGGTCCTGGCGGGCTTCATGACCCACATGTGCGTCACCTTCACCGCCCAGGGGGCCTTCCGGCTGGGTTACCGTCCCACGGTCGTCGCCGACGCCTGCGCCACCCGTACGCTCGCCGGTCCCGGCGGCGCGCCGTTGCCCGCCGACGCGCTGCACGAGGCCGCTCTGACGACGATCGGCGACCTGTTCGGCCTGGTGGTCCCCACGGCCGACGCCCTGCCCGCCTGAGCCGGGCGGGCCGGGCCGGTCGGCTTGTGACCGGGGTCAGCCGGTGACGGGACGGCGGCGGCCGGCGACCAGGCGATCGGCGGGCGTCCGGTGACGCGCGCCCGGAACGGACGCGTCCCGGCCGTCGGTCCGGTCGGTTCGGTCGGTCCGGTCGGTTCGGTCGGTGGCCACGAGGCGGTCGGCGGCCGGGTCGGTCGTGCGGGTGTCGTGCCGGGCGGTCGTGAGGTCGGGCTGGGCCGTGGCGGGGCGGTCGTCCGTCCGCTCGGCCAGGAGGCGGCGCAGCTCGCGGCGGCGGGCCAGCTTGCGGCTCGTACCGGCCACGATCAGGAAGGCGCCCAGGATGAACGCGGTGGCGGTGGCGGCCCCGGCGCTGAACAGCTCCAGGTCACCGACCCGGAAGGTGACGCCCATCAGCGTCAGCGCGGCGGCGGCGGTGGTGGTCGTCTGGGTGAACAGGACCACCACGGCGGCCGACCCGGCGACCATGAGCAGCAGGCCGAGCAGGACCATGGTTCTCACTCTCCTCGAACGTCGGCGATCACGATTCCTTGCCGCTGCCCAGCATTTCTTTACTTATGTATGGGCATGCTCCGGGCGTCGAAAGAATGGTCGCGTATTCGGCTCGGGAATGGCCGTCCGGGGCTTCGCCAATTGCACTCCGAAAAAAGCCGCATTGAGCAGCGACGCTGCGCCGTACGGTCAGGCTGCGGGGTTTGTCGGCTGCCGGCCAGGGGAGAGCGGTCCAAGAAGGGAAGTGATAGCAGTGAAAGTGGACACTTTCCGACTCCTCGCGAACTCCGCAGGAGAAACGGTCGTGCTGCACCCGGCCGGGGACCTTGACCTGCACACGGCCGGCGCCATCGAGGATTGGGCGACCGGCTATCTCGACGGCTCGCCGGCCGCCGTCACTTTGATCGACCTGTCCGATGTCGGCTTCATGGACTCGGCCGGTCTCGGCGCGCTGATCGGCGCGTGGAAACGTATCACCGCCACGGGACGGACGGTGATGGTCGCCGCGCCGACCCCGCAACCGGCCAGACTGATGCGCATCACCGGTCTGGAAGGACGCCTCGGCGTACGCGCCACCGTCGCCGAGGCCCTCGAAGAGATCATTCCCAGGCGCTCGCACGCGCCCGCCTGAACCGCGCGCGGCGTCAGCCGTTCTTCGCCTTGGCGTACTCGGCTGCGCCGCCCGCGAAGTCGTACAGGACGACCTGTTCGTCCCCGACCACCCAGGCGTCGTGTCCGGGCGGGCACACGAAGACGTCGCCCGGTCCCGCCTCGGCCTCGGTGCCGTCGTCCATGCGCAGGCGCATCCGGCCCGAGACCACGAAGCAGTTGTGGTACACCTGGCAGGACGGTGTGCCGGCGATCGGCTGCACGGACTCCGTCCAGTGCCATCCCGGCTCGAACGTGGCGACCCCGAACGTCAGGCCGCTCAGCTCGCAGATCTCCAGATGGCCCTTCGGGAAGTCGCGCCGTTCGTCGGGCTTGTCGATGCTCTTGACCTCGATCATGGCTCATCCCCCCTCTTCAGCTACCTTCTTACGCTGAATTGTTCATAACGGGGGGTTTGCCGGGGCAAATATCCCTTTGTGGGGATGGGTACGGCCCCATGAGCGTGTGGGGCCGTACCCATGTCGTACGGACTATCCGGCCCAGGGCAGCGAGTCGGACGGCCACGCCCGCTTCGTCTGCTTCCGGAGCGTCTCCTCAGGCGTGCCCACGCCGCAGCGAGTGCCCTGCGGCGGGACGGTCAGGGCGATGAGGTACTGGTCGATGATGTCGGTCTGGCACTTGTCCTTGCCGTAGATGCGGTGACCCCAGCCCTCGTACGTGAGCAGCACGGCCTTGCGGCCGAGCTGGCGGGCGGCGTTGGCCGACCAGATCCACGGCGTGGCCGGGTCGTGGATCGAGCTGCCGAGCAGCAGCGGCGCCTGGCCGGTGTAACGCAGCTTGTGCGGCGGGTTGACGGGGCTGGAGTTGAGGCAGATGGGCAGGTCGTCGGTCGGGTACGGGTGGTACTTCGTGTCCGGGGCCAGAGCGCCCGCGGTGCGCATGAGCGCGGCGTACTCGGCGTAGCTGCTCACCTTGAGGCTGTAGTCCTGGCACAGGATCCTGGTCGGCAGCTCGGCGACGTCGCCTTCCACCGGGCCCCTGCCGGGCAGCGGGGGCACCCATTCGGGGGCCGGGCCGCCGTTCAGCCAGTTGATCACTTCGCTCAGCGTGCGCCAGTCGGGCCCTTCGTTGCCCAGCGCGGCGTTGTAGATGACCTGCAGTTCGGTCACCCGCTGACCGGTGCTCGGGTAGACCAGCTCGCCGCGGCGGGCCTTGTCCAGCAGGCTCTTCCAGATCGCGCGGATGTCGCGGCCGTTCAGGACGCAACTGGTGTCCTGCTCGCACCAGCCGACGAACTGGTCGAACCCGTCCTCGACGGCCATGGCCTCGGTGGCGAAGAAGCCCTTCAGGCCGAGGCTGTGGTCCATGTTGCTGTCGAGGGCGAGCGCCCGGACGCGGCCGGGGAACAGCTCGGCGTACATCTGGCCGATCAGGGTGCCGTACGAGATGCCGTAGTAGGTCAGCTTCTCCTCGCCGAGGGCGGCGCGGAGGGCGTCCATGTCACGGGCCACGGAGACGGAGTCCACGTGGTCGTACAGCGGGCCGGTACGGGCCCGGCAGTCCGGGTGCAGCTTCTTGGTGAAGGCGTTCCAGGCGTCGAAGTCGGCCTGGCTGCGCATGACCGTCGGCGGCATCTTGTTGTAGACCGACGCCGAGCAGATCACCGGGTGGCTGCGGCCCACGCCGCGCGGGTCGAAGCCGACGATGTCGAACCGCTGCTGCAGTTCCTCGGTGTAGGACCCGGGAGCGCCGTAGACGGCCTCCACGCCGGACCCGCCCGGACCACCGGGGTTGATCACCAGCGAGCCGACCCTGGCGGCCGGGTCGGTGGCCTTGCGGCGGGCGACGGCGAGGTCGATCGAGGGCCCGCCCGGCCGGGACCAGTCGATGGGGACGGCCAGCTTGCCGCACTCGGCACTGGGCTCCTCCTCGCAGGGAGCCCAGGTGATGGTCCTGGTCGCAGGTTTCGTGTTGGTCGTCGCGGTCGCCGCGGCGTTCGCCGCCGGGACCGGCATCAACGCCGCCAGCGCCACGAAGGCGGTGGCGAGCAGAGGGAGTCTTGTCCGCAAAATGCAACTCCAATCAACGGTCGGTGCGCCCCCCGTGGGCACTCGGCCGACGTTGATCATCGCCGGTCGCGGGCACGAATGTGAGCAAAATCGGAAATTTCCTCAGAGCGTTGACTCCGGCCACTCGTGGGTCATCTGATCCGGTACGCGTGGATCACGGTCTGCTCCACGGTGTTGCCCCCGGCGTCGGCGGCTCGGGCGCGCAGGGAGACGAAGCCCGCCGCGGCCGGATGGCGCAGCCGTACGGCGCCGCCCGCGACCTTGACCGCCCGCCAGGTGCGGCCGTCGTCGTAGGAGACGTCCACGGACAGCTCGCGCACCGCCCCCGCCTGCCCGCGCACGGACACCGGCACCGCGAACGCCCGGCCGGCGGGCGCGCCGCTCGCCGCGTCCAGGGAGGGTGAGAAGGCGACGACCGGCAGCGGCAGCGCACCGTCCCGGCCGCCGGCCGAGCGGAACGTCCAGGCGACCGCCGTACGGGTGGAGACGATCTCCGGCCCGCGCTCGGCCTCCACCTCCAGCCGGTACGCCGCCTCCCCGGCCGGCACGCCGAACCGCGCCCCCAGACCGGGCTCCTCCGCCACCAGCTCGCCGTCGCGGTAGAGGGCGGTCCGTGCCCCGGACACGCTCGACAACCCCAGATGACCGGCCCCGTCGGCGTACAGCGACGGGAACGCGGAGATCACGTCGCCCGCGCGGGAGACGGGAGGAGTGCCCTCCCAGGTGACCGGCGCGGGACCGAAGACGCCGCGGTTCCAGGTCTCGTCGTAGGCACGTCCCGCCTCGTACCTGAAGGCGGTCGAGGTCAGGTCGCCTTCCCAGGTCGGGCCCATCTCCGTGTAGCTGTTCAGCCAGCGGAGGCCGCCGCCGGTGTTGACGTACTCGGTGTGCGTGAAGGGAGGCCGGAAGTCGGTCACGAACATGATGCTGAAGAACCGTCCCTCCGCGGGCCAGGCGGCGCCTGCGGCGCTCGCGGCCGTGCCGGGCGCCGGCGCGCCGTAGTCCCTGCGGATCGTGGCCAGGTCCGCGCGCCCCACCCGGCGGCTGAAGCCGGTCGGCACCTGGCCCTGGACGAACCACGCCAGCCGGTACGCCTGCGCGCTGCCCGCCAGGTCGCCATCCGGGCCCGGCACCGCCCACTGGCCGGCGACCTTGGTCAGCAGGTCGTACCGGCCGGACCCGACCTGCGCGGTGCGGATGCCCGGCGCGGCGTCGAACATGGTGGCCTCCGCGCTCAGGTAGTACGGGGAGCCGTCGCGGGTGCGGCCGCTGTAGGTCACCTCGGTCATCAGGTGCCTGGCCGCCGGGTCGGGCGGCGTGATGGACACCGGCCGCGCCTGAGCCGGGTCCAGCCGCAGGGACTGATCCCGGTCCAGGCGCAGGCCGGGATGGACGAGCATGGTCAGACCTCCGCCGTCGGTGGTCCGGCTGTCGACGAGGTAGGTGCCCTTGGCCAGCCGCAGCGTGACCCTGCCACCCGGCTGGACGGTGACCGGGTTCCAGTCCTTCCGGTCGACGTCGGTCCGGTAGAGGGTGGTCAGGACGTCCGCGGCGCCCGGCCGGTCGAGGGTCAGGTCGTAGCTCTCGACCTCCTTGACCACGGCGAGCGGCGTGCTCACGGTCGTGCCGTTCTCGGCGGTGGCCTCCAGGTAGCCGCCGAGCGGCCCGTCGGCCACGTCGCCGCGGGTGTCGGCGGTGACGGTCGCCTCCGCCCGGCCGCCGGCGGGGACGGTCAGCGTGCCGGGCGACACCTCGAACACGTCCGCGGCGGCCCGCGCCGACAGGCGCAGCGTCACCGGCTCCGGACCGTCGTTGCGGTAGGCGAGCTTCCTGGTGACCGGCTCGTCGTCGTCGTGCGGCCAGGCGAGCACGCCGAAGCCGACCGACGCGGGGGAGGTGGTCACCGTCTGGCCGATCGCGCGGCCCACGTCGAGGCGGCCCGCGCCCTGGGCGTAGATCCCGGTGCCGGGCTGCGGCCGGGCGGTGGCCATGAGGGCGGCCTTGAGCTGCTCGGGCGTCCAGTCCGGGCGCAGCCCGGCCAGGATCGCGGCCGATCCGGCCGTGTGCGGGGCCGCCATGGAGGTGCCCGACATCTCGACGTACGGGCCCTCGCCCGGCGAGTCCTTGCCGTGCGCGGCGCGGATGGCGACGCCGGGCGCGGTGATGTCGGGCTTCAACGCCGAGTCGCCCACGCGGGGACCGGTGCTGGAGAAGACGGCCAGGCGGTCGGCACGGTCCACCGCGCCGACCGACAGGGCCGCGTCCGCGGTGGAGGGCGAGGCGACGGTGCCCGGCTTGCCGTAGTTCCCGGCGGCCACGACGAACAGCACGCCGTACCGCTCGGTCAGCGTCTGGACGGCCTCCTCCAGCGGGTCCAGGCCGGGGGCGTCCGGCGAGCCGAGGCTGAGGTTGGCCACTTTGGCCCCCTGCTCGGCGGCCCACTGCATGCCGGCCAGGATCGCCGACTCCGCGCACCAGCGGTCGGCGCACACCTTGGCGTCGAGGAGGGTGGCGCCCGGCGCGACGCCGCGGTAGCGCTCGCCGGTCCCGGCGATGGTCGAGGCCACGTGGGTGCCGTGCCCGGTGAGGTCGGCCGCGGTGTCCGTGCCGGTGAAGTTCCGGCGGGCGGCGACCTTGCCGGCCAGGTCGGGGTGGGTGTCGTCGATGCCGGAGTCCAGGACGGCGACCTTCACCCCGGCGCCCGTGTGGCCCTTCTCCCAGGCGGCGGGGGCGCCGATCTGCTTGACGCTGGCATCCAGCGACAGGGTCGCCCTGCCGTCGAGCCAGATCTTCCCCGTGCCGGTGGAGAGCGAGGCCCTGAGGTCCGGCCAGGAGCCGGCGGCGGCGTCGAAGCGTACGGCGGCGCCGTTCACGGCGGGCAGGTCGCGGGTCACCGCCATGCCATGGGCGGCCAGGCCCGGCCGGCGGGCGGCGTCCGGGCCCGCGACGATGAGGGGCAGGGCGCCGGGGGCGTACTCCAGCAGGGTCGTCACGTCGAACAGGCGGGGGTCGAGGCGGCCGGCGGCCAGCAGGGGGACGGCGTCGCCGGGGACGACGCGGAGCCGGTCGCCGATCTTCTCCGTGCTGAAGACGACGCCCTTACGGCCCTTGCCCGGCGCGACGCGCACACCGTCGGCGATGAGACTCACCCGGTCTCCCGTGATCAGCGTCACGGTACGGGCGGGGCCGCCCGGCGGGGCCGGCAGGCCGGAAGGGACGGCTCCGAGGAGCGCGATGGTCAGCGAGACCGCTGTCGTTCTGAGGATCACATGTCTTCTTGGCGGAATGCCCGCCCCTTCTTCACGGGCTGAGAGGGCGTGAAGAAGGACGGACGCTCCCGCCAAGTAGGGGTGTGACACAAACCATGACCGTCGAGGACGAGCAGGTGATCGGCGAGTCCCTGCGCCTCCCCGAGAGGTTCGGGGTGCTCTACGACCGCTACTTCCCCGAGATCCACCGGTACGTCGCCGGTCGCCTCGGCACCCAGGCCGCCGACGACCTCACCGCGGAGATCTTCCTGGCCGCCTTCCACGGCCGGGCCGGCTTCGACTCCGGCCGCGGCGTGGTCCGCGGCTGGCTGTACGGGATCGCGACCAACGTCGTCGCCCAGCACCGCAGGAGCGAACTGCGCCGGTTGCAGGTCATGCAGCAGGCGCCGGAAGGGATACTCACCGGCGAACAGGCCGAGGACGGGCACGAGGACCTGGTCGCCGGACGGCTGGCGGCGGCGGGCGTCAAGGACGACCTGGTGGCGGCGCTGCGCGCGATGCCGGACGCCGACCGCGACGTCCTGCTGCTCCTCGCCCTGGCCGACCTGAGCTACCAGGAGATCGGTCAGGCCCTCGACATCCCCTCAGGAACAGTCGGTTCCCGGCTGAACCGCATCAGACGGAAGCTGCGAGCCGCCCTGGGCGGCGCGAACCCCTTGCTTGGAGAGTCCCATGGATGACCTGATCCTGATCCGCGACCTTTACACGGCGCCGCCCCCCACCCCTGAGGTGCTGGCCGACGGCCGCGCCCGCCTCGCCGACGCCTACGCCCAGGCGACACCGGCGTCCGCCGGCACCCGCGGGGGGATGCGGCGTCCGGCACCGCGGGCGCTGCCGGACGGCGGGAGGAGCCGGGGGCGCCGGCGGCGCTGGCCGCTCGTGGGGGCGACCCTGGCCGGGGCGGCCGCCGTCACCGTGGCCGCGACCTTCCTCACCGCACCCTCGACGCCGCCGGCGCCCTCGGCGTCCGCGGTGCCCGCCCGGCTCTCGGCCGGTGAGATCCTGCTGGCCGCCGCCCACTCGGTCACCCCCGCCACGGGCGACGGCGCGTACTGGATGCGCGACGGCGTCGTCGGCCGGTACGAACGCGCGCCCGGCGGCCACTACACCCTCAAAACCAGCCGCTCGGTCGAGCTCTGGCTCCCCAAAGCGGCCGGCCGCCCCACCTGGGTGATCCGCCAGGACCTCGGTGCCCACCCGGCCACGCCCGAGGACGAGACGGCCTGGCGCGCCGCCGGCTCGCCCCGGACCTGGACCCTGAGCGGCGGGACGCCCGCCGTGAAGCTCCAGGCCGACCCCGGCGAGCGCGACGCCGTACGTGACGACAGCGGCAAGACGCTGACCCTGCTGGGCACGCCCATGACCCCCGCCACCCTGAACGCCCTGCCGACCACCCCGGACGGGCTGCGCCACACCCTGGAACGCATCGTCTCCAAGGGGTACGGCAAGGAGCGGGTGGACATGAACGCCCAGCTCTTCGAGACCGGCGTGCGGCTCGTCATGAACTTCCCCACCTCGCCGGAGGTCCGGGCGGCGACGTACCGGATGTTGGCCGCGCTCCCGGGGGCGAGCGCGGAGAGCGAGGCCACCGACCCGCTCGGCCGTATGGGACAGGCGGTCAGCCGGCCGGGCGGGCCGGGTGAGCGGTACCGGTTCGTCGTGGACACCGCCACCGGCCGGCCGCTGGCGCTGGAGTCGACGATCGGCCAGGACCGCTCGTACGAGGCGATCAGAACGGCCGCCTGGACCGACGCGGAGCCTCGGCTCCCGGCGCTGCGCCGCGACATGAACCGCTGACCCCGCCTCTCACGACAGGGGCGGGGGCGGTGCCTGCCCGGTCAGCGGGTGCAGAGGGCGGTGTCGAAGGCGGCGAGCAGGAGGTCGCGGGACTTGCCGCCGTCGGCGGAGCCGGTGACGTACACGGTGACCGTGCGGCCGGCGCGGTCGCGGCCGCTGAAGGAGGACACGCCCGGGAGGTCGCCGCCGTGCCCCCACAGCTTGCCGCCGCAGCTCAGCGGGATCTCCGCGACGCCGTAGCCGTAGCGGGCGCCCTTGGGCCAGCCGGGCCGGCCGACGGCGACGTACGAACCGGACTTGACGGACTGCGCCCGCCAGAACGTGTCGAGGTCGCGCGGCGTCGAGACCAGCCCGCCGCTGGCGCCGAAGTAGTAGCCGGGCAGCCGGGTGATGTCGACGATCCCGTCCTTGGGGCGCACCGGGTTCACGCCGTAGGTGTGCGCGTGCGGGCCGCGGACGCCGGTCTCGCCCTTGGCCGGCCAGTACGTGTCCCGCATGCCCAGCGGCTTCAGCACCAGGTCGCGGCTGACCAGGCGGAAGTCGCGCCCGGTCACCGCCTCGGCGACCAGGCCGAGGACCGTGTAGTTGGTGTTGGAGTAGGCGAACCGGCCGCGGGGCGTCGGTTCGAGGGTGAGCGCCAGCTTGAGCAGGTCCTGCTTGCCGACCTTCGACCAGTCGGCGGCGGGGGTGAAGTCCGCCAGGCCGCTGGTCTGCTGGAGGAGCATCTTCACGGTGATCTCCCGCCCGTCGACGCCCTTGCCGCGGATCACCCCGGGCAGGTACGTCTCGACCGGTTCGTCCAGGTTCACCTTGCCCTGGTCGGCCAGCTTCAGCACGGTGGCGGCGATGATCGACTTGCTCACGCTGGCGATCCTGAACCGGCCGTCGGCGCCGGGCATGGGCTCCTCGGCGCCACGCCGCGCGGTGCCGGAGACGACCGTCGTGGTCCTGCCGTCCGGGTGGCGGACGTAGGCCACGGCGCCGGGCACGTCCGGGGAGGAGGTGAGGGCGTCCAGTCGCGACTGCAACGACGGCGCACGGTCGGCCGCGAACGCCGGAGCCACCGGCGCGAGCGCCATCGGGACGATCACGAGCAGGGCGAGTGCGCGCCGGGAGGCGGAGGAAGGCATCGGGACTCCTTTAGCGGTGGATCAAGATATGTCCCGACTCTCGCGAATTGAAGGCTTTGTCACAGTCACGGCACCACCCACCCTCATACGGGGGCTGCCCCTACCGGCTACCGGACCGGCAGGCTCATGGAGAGGGCGCGGAGAGGGCGCGGCGGACGAGGTCGGCGTTGTCCGCCGCCGGGCCGCCGTCCGGGTCCAGCAGGGTGTCCTCCAGGCCGATCCGGGTGGCGAGGCCCAGCCGTACGGCCTCCGCCACGAGCGGCCAGGTCGCCGGCCCCTCGCCGTGCAGGAGGCGGGGGGCGGGAGACCCGCCCAGGCGGTCGAGGACGGCCGTCGCCCGGGGGACCGCCTCCTCATGCGGCGCGTCGATCACCTCGACCAGGATGCGGGTCATCCGCCCGGCCAGGCCCGACGCGGTCAGCGTGGCGGCGTCGGCCGGCGTCCACACCCCGGCCTCGACCCCGATCCCCGCCTCCAGCAGCACCCGCGCCAGCTCGCCGAACCCCGGCTCCGACAGGTTCACCGAGGCGAAGTCCGGACGGGCTCCGGCGGGCAGCGCCGCCCACGCCGTCACCGCCTCCAGGCGGGCGGAGGCGTCCCCGCCCGCGATCCACAGGCCGGTGGACACGCCCACGGGCAGCCCCGGGGCCGCCGCCCGGATGGCCGTGGTCGCCGCTCCGACGTCGGCGGCGTCCAGCGACTCCCGTCCCGTCGCGTCACGCGGATGGACGTGCACCGCTCCCGCCCCCGCCAGCCGCACGGCCACGGCGTCTGCGGCCAGCTCGGCGGGCGTGAGGGGCAGCCGGGGATGCTCGCCCGCCGACCGGCTTCCGTTGAGACACGCTTTGATGAACATGCGGCCCATCCTTCCCGGGCGGTCCGAGCTCAGGCGCGGGTGTCTCGGCGCTTCTCGGCGGAGGCGTCAGCCGGGGTCCTCAGCGGGGGTGTCTCAGCGGCTCAGTGGGCGGCGTCGAGGCGGGCGCGCTGGTCGTCGGTCAGCTCCAGGTCCACGGCGGCCAGGTTCTCCTCCAACTGGGCCACCGACGACGCCCCGGCCAGCGGGATCACCGGGAACGCCGAGCCGATCTGCCAGGCCAGCACCACCTGGTTCATGCTCGCCCCGCACTCCTTCGCGACCTCGCGCAGCACGGACAGGCGGGCCGGGGTGCCGGGGTGGTCGTAGTCCGGCGGCACCTGCTTGTCCTGCCGGGTGTAGGCGCCGCCGAGCAGCGGCGAGTAAGCCACCAGGGTCAGGCCGGGCTCGGCGCGCAGGTAGCTCAGCAGTTCGGCTCCGGCGTGCCCGAGGCTGCCGTCCTCGAAGATCGACTCGGGCATGTCGAAGCGCGGGCGCAGCAGGCTGTGCTGGTACTGCAGGACCTCGTACCCGGCGACCCCCGCCGCGGCGGCCAGGGCGCGGGCCCGTTCCACCCGCCAGATCGGGTGGTTGCTCACCCCGAGCAGACCGACCGTGCCCTCGGCCACCAGCGCGCCGAAGCCCTCGACGGTCTCGGACAGCGCCACCGAACGGTCCTCGATGTGGGCGTACAGCAGGTCGATGCGGTCCACGCCGAGGCGTTCGCGGCTGCGCTCGGCCGACTCCCTGATCGTCCTGGCGGACAGTCCCTCGGCGTTGTCGACGTAGCTCGTGCCGGGGGCGAGCGGTCGCGCGCCCAGCTTGGTGGCGATGAGGATCTCGTCGCCGACGCCGTTGGCGCGCCGCCAGCGGCCGAGCAGCTCCTCGCTCTGCCCGCCCTGGCCGCCGTCCACCCAGAAGGCGTAGTTGTCGGACGTGTCGATGAACGTCCCCCCGGCCTCGGCATAGCGGTCGAGGATGGCGAACGACGTCTTCTCGTCCGTCACCGAGCCGAACAACATCGCCCCGAGGGCGAGCACGCTCACCTCACGGCGGGTGTCCGGGTTCGTGCCGATCGTCCGGTACTTCATGCTGTCTCCCCAATTCGTCACGTTGTGCGTGGAGGCCCCGGAACGGGAGTCTGGGGCCTGGAGCGAACTCCAGGTCAAGCCGGACCGGCGAGCTCCTTGAATTTAGAGCATTTCTCTAGAAAAATGCGCTGACATGTCCGTCATGGTGGTGACCGGTGGCAGCCGGGGCATCGGTTACGCGGTCTGCGAACGGCTGGCCGGCGAGCTGCGGGACCGCTGCCCGCGCATCGACGTGCTCGTGCACAACGCCGGCGTCGCCGAGCGCTGGCGGGCGGCCGGGATCACCGTCGACGCCGTGCCCCCAGGAGTCGTCCGCACCGGGCTCGGGGATCGGCGCGGCCCGCTCGGCCTGCTGCTCAAGGCCGCCAAGCGCACCTGGGCCGCGCCCGAGGAGGGCGCGCGGCACGTCGTCTCCCTGGCCGGGGCGCCCGGCACCGGCCGGTACTTCGACCAGGACCGTCAGGTTCCCTTGCAGGGCCCGGCGCTGGACGCCGGCCTGGCCCGGCGCGTCTGGGACGAGGCCGAGGCGCTGGCCGCGGCGCGATGACCCGGCACCGGCGCAGCGAGGAGACCGTGCGCAGGCTCCTGGACACCGCCCTGGAGGTCTACCCCGCCGACTTCACCCTCCGGGCCGTGACCACGCGCAGCGGCGTCAGCATGGGCAGCGTCTACCACCACTTCGGCAGCCTCGAAGGGCTGGCCGCCGCGCTGTACAGCCGGTGCATGGACGAGCTGCTCGGCACGCTGGTCGCCGCCACCAAGGAGGCCGCCGACGCCCGTGACGGCGTGCGCCGCGTGGTGCGGGCCTACCTGGGGTTCACCGCGCGGCACCCGGACAGGGCCCGCTTCATCCACGCGGCGCCGTACGCGCTGGACCTCGGCCCGTACGCCGAGCGCATCGCCGAGGCCAAGGCGTCCCGGCTGGCCAGGCTGAACGCCTGGATCGGCGCGCGCATGGAGGAGGGGGCGGTCGCGCGGCTGCCGGCGGCGCAGGTGGAGATGTTGCTGATCGGGCCGGTGGCCGAGGTGAGCCGGCGGTGGCTGGCGGGCGCGCCGGACATCGACCTGGACGAGGCGGCCCGCGTCCTGCCCGACCGCGTCTGGCTGTCGCTCGGCGGCTGACGGGCGGACGCCCCTCACCGGATGGTGGGCCGCTCCAGGGAGGGGGCGTCAGTATGATGGGCACGGCTTCCCACGCCGGGAGCCGCGGCGGTGGGGCCCGCCGCCTCCCGCCCGTACGGGGGTAACCGCGGTGTCGGCCGCCAACGGTCCCTGCCAGAGATGTGCCACGCTCATGTGCTGGTAGGAGATGCCTCATGACCCAAGCCCGTCCCCCCAGGCCCGGCCCGGGCGGCGCGCACGCCGCCGAGGGCGCGGAGGCCGGCGACGCGTCCGCCGTCGAAGGCACGTGGGTCGATCCGCGAGCCGCGGTCGATCCCGACGTCGATCTGCATGTGCCCGCCCAGCGCGGCGAGCTCGCCCGCGCCCCCATCGCCACGCTGGCCGTCATCGCGGCCGGCGGCGTGCTCGGCGCGCTCGCCCGGTACGCCGTCCTGACCGCCTTCCCGGTGCCGCCCGGCGGCTTCGCCTGGCCGACGCTGGCCGTCAACGTCTCCGGGTGCCTGCTGATCGGGCTGCTGATGGTGGCCATCACCGAGATCTGGCAGGTCCACCCGCTGACCCGGCCGTTCCTGGGGGTGGGGGTGCTGGGCGGTTTCACCACGTTCTCCACCTCCATCGCCGACGCCCAAGGGGCCCTGGCCGCGGGCGCGCCGCGCACGGCGCTCGCCTACCTGGCGGTCACGCTCGTCACGGCGCTGGTCGCGGTCTTTCTGGGACAGACCCTCGGCCGCGGCCTGTTCGGCCGCTTCGCCACCCCCGGCGACGAGGGCACGCGCGCTCCGCACGGCGGGAGGCGTCAGTGACCACGATGTTGCTGGTGGTGCTCGGCGCCGCCGTGGGCGCGCCCGCCCGCTACCTGATCGACCGCGCGGTCCAGGCCCGGCACGACAGCCTGTTCCCGTGGGGCACCTTCGCCGTGAACGTGGCCGGGTCGGCGCTGCTCGGCTTCCTGCTGGCGCTGCCCGCCGACGGCGGCGCGCAGGCTCTCCTGGGCACGGGCCTGTGCGGGGCGCTGACCACGTACTCCACCTTCGGTTACGAGACGCTGCGGCTGCTGCAGACCGGCGCCCGCACCTACGCCGCGCTCAACGCCGTGGCGAGCATCGCCGCCGGCCTCGGAGCGGCCTGGTGCGGCATCGCCCTCGCCCAGGCCGTCATCCTGTGAGCGGCCGGCACGTTTGACGATCGATCGACGGGAAAGCTGCACGGAAGCCGGCGTATCCCTTCCCGACGTCCGACAGACGAGACGATCATGTGTGTGGAGTTCGAGCTGCGCTGTCCCATCAGCGCCGATCTGGCGTTCATCCGCGACCTGGTGCGCCTCCACGGCCACCACAGCGGGTTGTCCGGCGAGCGGCTGGAGGACCTGGTGCTCGCGGTGAACGAGGCCGTCACCAACGTCCTCGACCATGGCGGCTCGGCCGGCCTGGTCACCGCCGTCCGTGACCCGATCGGGGTCTGCGTGGAGATCCTGGACACCGCGGGCCGCCTGACCCCCGACCACCTCGACGCCGCCGGCGTCGACCCGACCGCGTCCCACGGCTTCGGGCTGTGGGTGATCCGGCAGTTGTGCGACTCGGTCGCGCTGGAGCGGACCGGCCCCGGCTCGCGGCTGCGGCTGCGCGTGCTGGTGCCTCCGGAAACCCCGCGTGCTGCCGACCGCCGCCTCAGCGACGCCATGGCCGGCGGCGCCTTGCCCTGGTCCTGAGCCCTGCGCGATCCCGGGTACGCGAAGTCGGCATGTCAGTAATCATCCGATAACGTAGTGTGATGATGGCTGATCGGGGTGACGTCGGGCACCGGCCGGAAGGCTCCGGTTCCGGCGCGCAGCCGGAGGAGTGGCTGCTGCGCGCGGCGTTCGACGGCACGGGCATGGGCATCTACCTCACCGACATCGACGGCCGCATCACCTGGGTCAACCCCGCGACGGTGGCCCTGCTGGGCTTCCCCGCCGACGAGCTGCGCGGCGCCGACGCGCACCAGAAGCTGCACCGCCGCCTCGACGGCGGCCTCCCGCCCCGCTCCGGCTGCGAGCTGGTGACGGTGTGCCGGCACGACCGGTCCGTACGCAGCGAGTTCGCCACCTTCGCCACCGCCGGCGGCCGGCTGCTTCCGGTGGCCTGGGTGGCCTCGCCGCTCCACCGCGACGGCGAGCCCGCCGGGGCCGTCGTGGTCTTCATCGACGTCGTCGAACGCCTCGACGCGGCCGGCCGGCAGGCCGAAGAGCTCGTCCGCGCCCAGAAGCTGACCGAGCAGTTCCGCCTGCTGACCGAGATCAGCACCGTCCTCACCCAGACGCTGGACGTGCGCGAGGCGATGACCCGGCTCGGCCGGCTGCTGGTGCCGCGCCTGGCCGACTGGGCGGCGGTGGACCTGTTCCTCGGGCCGCGCGAGCTGCGCCGCCTGGCCATGGCCTCCGCCGGGGCGGCGCCGGTCGACCCCTCCTGGTTCGCCGAGCTGCCGTACCTGCCGAAGGGCCCGTCACGGTCGGCGCTGGTCCGGGTGCTGCGCGGGGAGCAGGCCCTGCTGCTCGGCCCCGAGCAGATCGCCGCCCCGCCGGACGGGCCGCTGGCCGCCGCGCACGACGCCCTGTTCAACGTGCTGGGCGGCTCGTCGGCGATCGTGGCGCCGCTGCGTACGCCGCGCCGCGTGCTGGGGGCCCTGACGGTGGCGCGGACGGACCCGGCGCGGCCGTACACGGAGTCAGACGTGGAGCTGGTGGCCGACATCGCCCGCACCGCGGCCCTGGCGGCCGACAACGCCTGCCTGTTCGGCCAGCAACGCGACATCGTCGACACCATGCAGCGCCACCTGCTGACCGCGCTGCCGCAGGTCGATCACCTGCAGCTCGCCGCCCGCTACCTGGCGGCCCCGGCCGGCTCCCAGGTGGGCGGCGACTGGTACGACGCCTTCGTGCTCCCCGACGGCGTCACCGCGATCGCCATCGGCGACGTCGCCGGCCACGACCTGGAGGCCGCCGGGCAGATGGCCCAGCTGCGCAACATGCTGCGCGCCCTGGCCTGCGACCACAAGGAGTCGCCCAGCCTCATCCTCGACCGGCTCAACAAGGTCATGGCCGTGGCCAGCGACGCCCCCACGGCCTCGGCGATCCTGGCCCGGATCGAGCCTCCGCAGCCGGAGGGCGAGCCGGGCGCGCGGATGTTGCGCTGGACCAGCGCCGGCCACCTGCCGCCGCTGCTGGTCACCGCGCACGGGCAGGCCCGCTACCTGGAGGAGGGCCAGTCGTTGTTGCTGGGCGTGCATCTCGACGACGTGACCCGCCACGACGCCCTGGTGCCGCTGCCGCCGGGCAGCACGCTGCTGCTCTACACCGACGGGCTGGTCGAGGTGCCCGGCGTCAACCTGGACACCAGCCTGGCCCGGCTGCGCCGCCACGCCGCGACGCTGGCCGGACGCCCGCTCCAGGACTTCTGCGAGGAGGTGCTCGCGCTCGCGCCGTCGCCGCGCACCGACGACATCGCGCTGCTCGCCCTGCGCCTGCCGCCTCCGGGGAAGTAGCGCGGCCCGCCCTCAGGGGAGGGCCGGCACGCCGGTCAGGGCGCGGTCAGCGCGGCCTCGATCGCCGGGCCGTGCAGCTCCAGCCACGCCTCACGCCGCTTGATCAGGTCGCCGACGCCCTCCTCCCACATCCGGGCCCAGCCGCCGCCCTGCTCCTCGGCGATCTGCCGCATCGAGAACCACGACCGCCGGGTACGCATCACGGCCACCTCGACCAGGCGCGACCGGTCCACGCCGGACATCCCGTACGCGTCGGCGAGCAGACGGCAGCGGCGCGGCACGTCCAGGTCGCGCAGGGGCGGGTCGGCGTCGGCCGGGTCGCCCAGCGGCGCCCAGTACATCATCGCGCTCATCAGCTCCTCCACCCGGGTGGCCGGCCTGGCGATGTCGAAGTCGATCAGCCCGGCCGCGACGCCGTCGCGGAACACGATGTTGTCCGGCGTGTAGTCCAGATGCCCGACCAGCTCCGGCGGGTACGGTGGCGCGGGCGGCATGCCCGGCGGCTCGGTGAACCCGAAGTCGGCCCGTACGCCTTCGGGCGGCACGAACCCCACCACCGCCTCGTGGTAGGCGCGGATCAGCCGGCCCACGGAGGCCAGCCGTTCCTCGTCGGCCAGCCATTCGGGCCTCGGGCGTCCGGCGACCTCTCCGGGCACGAAGGTCAGCACCTCGCGCCCGGCGGCGTCGACGCCGAGGAAGCGCGGGGCGCCCGCGAACTTCGCCTCCTCCAGGTGTTCCAGCAGCGCGTGGACCAGCGGGGCGTTGGGGCCGACCGGGCGGCGTACGGTGTCGCCGACGCGTACGACGCCTTCGGTGACGTCGCCGCCGGCGAGCGGGATCTCGGGCTGGGCGTCGTCGGGCTCGACGTAGGTGACGGAGCTCATGGCTTCCTCAAGGGCTGGGGAGTGGGCCGGTCATGATCTCATGGCCGAGGAGGACCCGCCGGACGATCTCCGCGACGGCGGCCGGGTGGGTGAGGTGCGGGTGGTGCCCGGCCCCCGCGACGACGGTGACGGGAACGGGGCCGGGGTCGCCGGTCAGCGGGTCCAGCTCGCCGACCACGAGGTGCACGGGGACGGGGCCGCCGAGCAGCGTACGGAGGGCGGCGCGTTCGGCGGGGGAGTGCGCGGCCCGCAGCGCGCTGGCGGTGCGCCGGGCCGCCCCGGGACGGCGGAGCCCGGCCGCGGCGCTCGCGACCGCCCGCCGCGCGCTCTCCGGCGGCGGCGCAGCGCCCAGGAGGGTGGCCGCGAGCCGGTCGGCGCCCGCCCTCCCGAGCAGGGGGCCGGCGAGGAGCCGGGTGAGCGCGGACGGCCGGCGCTGGAGGAAGAAGGGGGACACCAGGACCAGGGCCGCGACCCGGTCCGGCTGGGCGGCGGCGTACCGGAGCGCCGGCGCGGCGGCGGCCGAGTGCGCGACGATCACGGGACGGGTGCGCACCGGCCCCAGCAACTCGGCCAGCCATTCCGGCGACGTGGCCGCCGCGGGAGACGAACGCCCCAACCCGGGCAGATCCGCGACGAGCGCCCCGAAGCGCCGTGAGGCGGGGGTGCCGTCCGGTTCGTCGAGCACGTCGTGCCGGGGGTCGCCGTCCGGTTCGTCGAGCACGCGGTGCCGGGAGTCGGCGTCCAGTTCGTCGAGCAGGTTGTGCCAGGAGTCGCCGTCCAGGGGCAGTCCGTGCAGCAGGACCAGGCGCGGCGACGTGCGGTCGCCCGCGAGGTAGGTGCGTGACCCGGCGACGTCGTGGAAACCGCCGGGACGCACGGCCGGGGCGGCGCCGAACCGGTCCGCGACCAGCCGGTCGGCCCAGCGGCGCAGCGCGTCCGCCACCGGAGGCCGCCGCAGGCCCGCGGACGCGGCGACTCGGTCGGCCGAGCCCGTGTCGTACCGGTCCTCGGTCAGGAAGCCCAGCGTCTCCGGGTCGGCGCCGGTCAGCGCGGACGGCAGGCGGCGGATCAGGGCCACCGGCACGCGCACCCGCGGCGCGCGGACGCCGAGATGGTCCGCGAGCAACCGGATCAGGTCGGGCAGTTCGGGCGTTGCGGGATCGAGCACCCAGTGCAGTCCGCCGGGTTCGGGGTCGTGCTCGGGCACGGCGGCCATGAACCGGGCGAACTCGTCCACCGTCACCACGGGCACGAACGTCCGGGCGCCGCCGGGCAGCGCGGGCAGCCGGCCCGTCCACAGGTCGCGGACGAGCCCCGCCAGGCCGAGGTACTGGCCGGCCTCGCCGATGAGCGAATGGCCGATGACGCTGCTCGGGTTCACCACGGTCAGCGGCACGCCCAGCCGGGCAGCGGCGACCCGCACGGCGGCGTCCCCCTCGGCCTTGGACCCCTCGTACGCCCCCTTGTCCCGGTACAGGGCCGCCAGTTCGGCCTCCGGGAGCGGATGGCGGGGACGCGGGTCCAGCCCGACGCGGTACCCCGACACGTGCACCAACCGGCGCAGCCCGGGGCGGGCGGCGGCCCAGCGCAGCACGTTGAGGGCGCCTTCGACGTTGACCGCCCTGGCCTCCTCGCGTTCCATGCCGAAGCGGTAGACGCCGGCGGCGTTGAACACGTCCCGCACGCTCGCCGGGCCTTCGACGGCCGCGTCCAGTCCCAGGCCGGGGACCGTGAGATCGCCCTCGACGACCGTGAGCCGGGTGGCGGGCACGCCGTGCTCGCCCAGCCACGCGTGCAGCCCGTCGTCCGCGCGGCGGACGACGGCCGTCACCGTACGGCCCTGTTCCAGCAGGTGCAGGACCGTCCATCTGCCGATGAAACCGGTCGCGCCGAACACCACGGCGTCTTCCATGACACTTCCCTCTCTAGACCGATCTGCATATTCTCTGGGCACGGAAAACCGCCCGCTCACGCCAGCAGCCTGACGACCTGGCGGCGGGCGCGTTCGACGGGCAGGCGGGAGCGGCCCGCGCGGGCCAGCACCAGCGAGCCCTCGATCACCGCGAGCACGGTCGCCGCCAGGTCGTCGGCCGACTCGTGCCCCTCGGTGCGCAGGGCGTCGGCCAGTCTGCGCTGCCAGCCCTCGTAGACGCCGGCGCAGATCCGCCGCAGGTGCTCGTTCGACGAGGCGACCTCCAGGGCCACCGTCGCCACCGGGCAGCCCTTGGCGTACCCGCCCGCCACCATCCTGTCGGCCAGCGCGTCGAGGAGGGCCGGCACGAGGTCGCGGGCGCGCGGGAGCGTGCCGGCCAGCTCGTCGATCATGGTGTCGACCTCGCGTCCGGCGGCGGTGAGCGCCTCGCCCACCAGTTGGTCCTTGCCGCCGGGGAAGTGGTGGTAGAGCGAGCCGCGAGGGGCGCCGGCCATCGCGAGCACCTCGTTGAGCCCGGTGCCGTGGCAGCCCTGGGCCTCCACCAGTGTGCGGGCCGCCGCGATGATGCGCGCCCGCGTCTCGTCTCCTTTGACCGCCATGCGGCACACACTAGACCGGTCTGCATATTCCTGTCCACGCGGGCCGCTCGCGGTGGACCGGCCGCCCCATGCCGCGGGGGCGGCCGGTCCAGGGGTCAGGCGGCTTCGTTCCGGCGCTGGCAGTTGATGCAGAACCGGGCCAGCGGGCGGATCTTGAGGCGCTCGAACGGGATGCCCGACTCACAGTGCGAGCATCGGCCGTACGAGCCGGCGGTCAGCCGGTCGAGGGCCTGGGTGAGCTCGGCGATGGCCCGGTCGGCGGTGGCGAGGGAGGCCAGCAGCTCCTGCCAGGTGCCGTCCGCGCCGCTGCCGTCCTGGGCCTCGGCCTGCAGGCCGAGCAGGTGGCGGCTGCGTCGTTCCAGCTGCTCGTCGAGGTCCTGGCGCAGGGACTGGAGCTGCACGGTGCTGAGGTGGTCGGTCATTGTGGTTTCCTTTCCGCGCGGATGCGGGGGTTTCAGAGGGCGGTCACGGGCGCCGCGGGGCGCAGGCACAGGCGCAGCAGGCCGCGGACGGTCGCGTGCTGCGGCTCGGGCGCGGCGTTGATCCGGATGCGAAGGGCGGTGTGCAGGCGGTCCAGCAACCGCGTCTGCAGCGCGCCCCCGCCGGTGACGGTCAGGCCGTTCTCGCGGACGGCCGGCCGCAGGTGGGCGGGCTGGCGGCGCAGCAGGCCGGCGGTCATCTCCACGACGCCGTCCAGCGCGTCCGGCAGCAGGCCCTTGCTGGTCGTGGCGCTGAGCTGGAGCGCCGCCGCGTCGCTGACCGCGCCGCCGACGACGACTACGGCCTCGACGATGCCCGCCCCCACGTCCAGCAGCAGGTACGGTGCCGGCCCGGCGACGTCCAGACCGGCGCCGGCGGCGGCCGCCAGCGGCGCCTCGACCAGCGTCACCTGGCAGCCGGCCGCCTCGGCGACGGCCGCGCGCACCGCCTGGCGGTCGCTGCCCGTCGCGGCCCTGGGCACCGCGGTCATCACGTGCTCCAGCGGCCGGCCGCCGGAGAGCCAGGCGTCCTGCAGCACGAGGTGCACGAGCCGCAGGCAGGCCCCCGGGTCGACCACCATGCCCCGGCGCACCGGACGGACCGGTACCCCGGCCGCGCTCTCCGGCGACGGGACGACCACCGCCGTAGGACGGTCGGCGATGGCGAACCCGTCCAGGGACAGCGAACGGGTGCGCGAGGTGCCCAGGTCGAGCACCACGTGGGCGCGGTGGACCGCGGAGGTTCGCGGTGAGTGTTCGTGGACTGATCCGGCGTCGGACATGACGATGATCGGCTCCTTGCTCTGACGCGGAGAACTCGTACGCGAAAGACGAGAGAAAAGGCGCATCCCGCAGGCGGGGACGCCACGACGGCGCTCTCCGGCCGCGCGGGAACCCGCGGACGGCCGGACGACGCGCGGACCCGGCCGTGCGACGGCCGGGCGCGACGACCGGCCCCGCGGCGCGCTGGGCGGGCCGGGAGGCGGCGACTCGTGAAGAGGGAGGGAGCTAGATCAACGGCGGGCTGCGCGAGCCCGCCGTGCGGTGACCGACCTGCTGCGGGTCGCGGATCGCGGCCGCGTCGGGGCCGGGCGCCGGGAGCAGCGCGAGATGGGCTGCCTGGAGGTGCCGCCCGCCGCGCGGCGGCGGCCAGAGCGTCAGCGTGAGGTGCTCACGGCCGCTGGACACCTGCGGCGGCAGGCTCGGCATCCGGTCGCCGCCCTTGTCCGGGGTCCACTCGTGACCGGCGGACAGGGGGTGCGCGGTTGCCTGGCCGTCGGCGTAGGAGGGGCCGGCGACCAGCAGGGACAGCAGGACCAGGCCCACCACGCAGCACAGCGCGATGGGGCCTCGTGGCACTCTGCACGGTCCCTTCATAAGGCCGACCATAGCCCAGGCGATGGGAAAAGGCATTACCGTCCGATTTCCCGTTCGGCGGTACGGCGTGGCCTGCCGGGGGCGAGGCGGTGCGGGGGGGCGGGAGCGTCTGGAGGGGCTCGCGGGGCTGGTGCGAAGGGCACCGGGGAGGACTCGCGAAGGATGGATGGCGGGGCCGAGGGATGGCGGGGGCCGAGGGATGGCGGGGGCCGAGGGAAGGCGGGGGAGGGGTGGCGCGCTGGAGGGCGGGGTTCGCCGGGACATGGCGGGCGTGGCCGGTCGCCGGACCGGGAGCCGGTCTTGGTCCGGATGGCCGGCACGCGCCACGTCGCCGGGAACCCCGCCGTTCAGCGTGCTGCTGTCTCAGCGGGAACCTCGCCGAGGGCTGCTATTTAGAAGCCGTCGAAGTTCTCGCCCCACTCGCCCCAGTCGTCGTCTTCCTGGTGGGTGTCGGGGCCACGGTCGTCGGTGTCGGTGTCGTGGTCGTGGCGGTCCGGCTTGTGGATGGCCGGGCGGCCGGGACGGCCCTCCGGGCCGCGGGGGCCCTGAGGACCACGGGGGCCCACGCGGTGGTGGCGGCCGTGGTCGTCGTCGTGGTCATGGCCGCCGCCCCACCAGCCGCCCCAGCGCGGACCCCACCAGCGGGGACCGCAGTGGCGCCAGCCGCAGCCGCCCCTCAGGACCGGCTTCTCATCGGACGGGCTCTGATACGACGCCGTGCCGGCCGTGCTGGCCTGTGCCGGCACCTGGCCGCCACCCAGCAGCAGCAACGCGCTCGTGGCGAGCACGGCCGCCGGCTTGTTCATCATTGATTTCATCGCGCTTTCCGTTCAGAAGTTTCCAGAACCGCCGCGGGACTTCTCGACTGCCGTCGGTCTCCGGCATGAGCAGTCTTACCCGCGCATTGAGTTCGGAGTTCTGACAAGACAGGCATGAGCTCCTAAAGCTTGACCAGATTTACCAGGCCCTTACAGCCGACTTGTCCGGGTTTATTGCGACAACCAGCGGTGGTGTCGCTTTACTGAGACTGGATCAATTCCTAGCGCTGTCATCCCGAAAATGCGGCGCTGCCGGGAGCATGCGCTCCGGGTCGCCGGTGCGGTGGGCGCGGGGGTGCCGGTTTCGTTCGAGATCCGCTATCGTCACTGTCGTACCGTAGGTAGACAGTGAGGTGGAGTGTGGCGAATCGTACGGACGTGCGGCTGGAACTGCTGACCGGCGACCAGGCGCTCGCGCGCCGGGCGGAGCTGATCGACCTCTACCGGGAGGTGTTCACCGGGCCGCCGTGGAACGAGGGGGAGGCCGAGGTCGCCGACTTCGGCGTCCGGTTCGCCGCCGACGCGGCGCTGCCCGGTTTCCGCGCCGTCTTGGCCGTCGGGGACGCGGGACCGTGCGGGTTCGGCACGGCCTGGCCGACGGCGTCCCCGCTGCCGCAGACCCGTAGCTACGGCAAGGTGCTCGCGGCGCTCGGGCCGGACGGGGTGTCCCGGCTCCTGGCCGGCGCGCTGCAGGTGGACGAGCTGGCGGTCGCTCCGCGCGCCCGTGGCCGGGGCCTGGCGGGCCGCATTCTGGACCTTCTGTGCGGCGGACGCCGGAGCTGGTTGTTGACCTCCGTGCACGCGCCGGACGCCATTCGTCTGTATGAGCGCCTGGAGTGGCGGCGGGTCGGCGAGAACGGGGGAATTGTGGTGTTCGTCAAGCCCGAGTAAGCACGATGTTTCGCCGAATCTCTGTACTAGTGCTGATATCTGGAGCAAAACTGCGCGAGTACTGAATAAGTCGGACATTGCTGCGTCGAGAGGGCGGGAGAATCGCCAACAAATGGCGAGGCAATCCGGCTGGACGCCCTCCGGATGCCTCCCGGATGCCCCCGGACGCCTCCGGATGCCTTCGCCGCCCTCGCTGGAGGTCCGGTTTGCGTTTGAGCGCGCTCTAACGCCTAGCGTTCCGTCACATGACGAACTTTGACGAAGGACCCCAGCGGGAGCAGCGGTACGAGCACGGCCTGAAGGTGTTGCGGGAGATCGACGGCGAGGCCGGGCAGCGGGTCGTCGACGCCCTTGCCGACGTCTCGCCCGAAATGGCCCACCAGGTGGTCGCCTGGGCCTTCGGCGAGATCTACGACCGTCCCGGCCTGGCCCCCCGCGACCGTCAGCTGGTGACCCTGGGCGTGCTCACCGCGCTCGGCGGCTGCGAACCCCAGCTCGACGTGCACGTCAACGCCGCGCTGAACGTCGGGTTGACCCCTGCCGAGATCACCGAGTCCCTGTTGCACGCGGCCGTCTACTGCGGCATGCCTCGGGCGTTGAACGCCACGTTCGCGGCCAAGAAGGTCTTCGCCGAACGCGGCCTGCTCCCCGTGGGCGACGCCGGCCCGGCCTGACCGCCCGCCCGCCCCTGCTGGGGGCTGCCTCCCGCGCGCCCGGTCTGTCATGATCGGCTGGGATGAGCGTGCAGGCGTTACAGGCGACGGACCCACCCGAGATCGGCGGCCACCGGCTGCTCGGGCGCCTCGGCGCGGGCGGCATGGGCGTCGTGTACCTGGCCAGGAGCCGCCGCCGGGGCCTGATGGCCATCAAGGTCATCCGGCACGACCCCGCCGACGCCGAGGCCATGGAACGGTTCCGCCGTGAGGCGGCGACCCTGCGGGGCCTGCGCAGCCCGTACGTGGCGCCGCTGGTGGACGCCCGGGTGACGGCCCCGCCGTACTGGCTGGCGACGGAGTACGTGCGGGGGCCGACGTTGTTGCGGGCGGTGTCGGAGCGGGGGCCGCTGTCGGCGGGGCTGTGCCGGCGGCTGCTCGCCGGGCTGGCCGCCGCCCTGGCCGATGTGCACGGGCACGGCGTCCAGCATCGCGACCTCAAGCCGCACAACGTCGTCCTGTCGCCCGAGGGGCCGCGGCTGATCGACTTCGGCATCGCGCGGGCCCCCGGCCAGAGCACGATCACGACGTCGGGGGAGATCGTCGGCACGCCCGGCTACATCGCTCCCGAGGCCGTGCGGCAGGAGCCGGTCACGGCGGCGGCGGACGTCTTCGCACTGGCCGGCACGGTCGCCTACGCCGCCACCGGCCGTCCGCCGTTCGGCCGCGGCGAGCCGATGGCGGTGCTGTACAGCAGCCTGAACACCGACATCGACGTGGACGGCGTCGAGCCCGCGCTCGCCGAGCTGATCCGCTCGTGCGCGGCGCGGGACCCGGCGGAGCGGCTCACGTCCGAGCGCGTGGCGGCGCTGGCCGGCAACGCCGTGGACCCGCTGTCGTGGGGCTCGGACGAGGAGTACCAGGCGCTCGTCGGCGAGACCGGCCCCGCCGAGGGCGAACCCACCGGGTCGACGGCCCGGCCGGGCAGGGCGTCCTGGCCGGGGCGGGCACTGGCGGCGGGAGCGGTCCTGGTGGCCCTCGGCGCGACGGCCGCCGTCCTGTTCCCCCACCTCGCCACCCCCACGCCCGCCCCGACCCCGACCGTCTCCACGCCCGGCCCGAACCCGGCCTCCCCGACGATCCCCACGACCGCGCCCGCGTCCACGACGGGCCGGACGCCCGCCTCCGCGACGAGCCCCGCGCCCGCGTCCACGACGGGCGGTTCGGTGGAGGTCGGGGCCACGGTGGCAGGTGATCCCGGGACCGTCGTGGTCACCCAGCCGCCGCCCGGCCCCACCCCTTCCGGTCCCGTCCGATGGCGGGCCGTGCACGGCCCCCGGTGCGTGGCGGAATGGTTCTACGCCGACCCAGCCTGGCGTCCCGTCACCGGCGGCTGGAAGCGCGACGGCTGCGCGGGCGCGGCGCTGGCGCTGCGCGTCGGGAGCGAGCCGGCCCACTTCAACCAGGGCGTCAACTGGTACTTCGACACCCGCGGCGGCGCGCGCTGCACCATCGACGTGCACATCCCCGACGACCCCCGCTCGACCGGCCTCGCCTTCTACTACCTGGACGGTGACGAAACCGACCCACCGCACCTCGGCCCGCCGGTGACCGTGGACCAGCGTGCCCATCGCGGCCGCTGGGCCCCGCTCGGCACCTGGAAGGTCCCCGCGCCGGGCCGGCTCACCGTCCTGGTCGGCAACCAGCCCGTCAAGGCCGGCGACACCCACGAGGTGACGGTCTCCGCCGCCCGCGCCCGCTGCTACTGGTGACGGTGAGCCCAGGGACCCCCGGGCGCGTCAGCGGAGGGTTCTGCCCAGGGTGCCCTGCTCGGGATAGGAGTACTTGACGCGCAGCACCAGCTTGGCCTTGCGCGGCTGGCTGCCGGCGTAGGCCAGCAGGCCGGAGAAGAAGTCGAGGCCGTCGGCGTTCACACCGACCTCGACGCAACCGTGGCTGTACCCCTTGTGTGAGTTGTGCAGGTAGAAGCCGCCACGCCCGTACATGTTCCCCTGGATCGGGGTGAGCCGGACGCGGAAGGTGCCCCAGTCGGGGAAGACCGGGCCGTTGCCGCCCACGGGAAGGAACTGGATGCCCTCCCCGGGATTGGAGACGGCCTTGTCGCCGCGCTGGTTCGCCGCCTCGACGGAGTTCTGGCGGGGATCGACGTGGGTGAGGAACGTGTACAGCCCCTCGGGCAGCGGGCCGTGGTCCTTGCTGTTCTGCATGCTGCCGATCTGGTGTCCCACCAGGCCCGAGGTGGCGGCGTACAGCAGGGTGCCCGAACCCCGGAGCGAGGCGGGCATGGACCTGCGCCAGTACAGGAACCTGCCGGTGTAGACGAGGTCGGCCTGGTCGTCGGCAGGGTCGCGGACGTCGAGGTCGAACTGGCCGAGCGTCCTCAGGGCGCCCGTCCGCGGCACGTCGACGGCCTCGAACCGGCCCGAGCCGGGCGTCCTGCCGGTCAGCGCGAACACCCGGTACGAGCCCTGCGGCGAGTAGGACGCCCGGGTCTCCTCCAGGAACACGAGCCCGGGATCGTGGTGGAAGAGCACGGCGTGCACGTTGTCGTCGGGTTTCTCGCCCTTCCACATCATCGGCCGGCTCTCCTCGCCGACGGTGAGGGAGATCCGGGAGACCCGGTCGTCCTGGCTCCTCTGGAAGCAGAAGTACGTCATCGGGCCGCCCGCCGCCCTACGAGATCGTCGCGAGGTTGGACGTGAGCGCGATGTCGGTGCCGGACGACGGCGTGTACTCGTGCCACTCGGCGATGAGCGCCCCCTTCTCGCCAGGTTGCAGGATCGGCACGGGGGACTGCGTGCCGCGGTGGGCGAAGCTCAGGCGTTCGACCACGATGTGCGTGGCGTCCGGGATCGCGACGACGACCTGCGCCTCCTGGATGCGGCGGTCGTCCTCCACGTCCAGCACGACGGGCAGCCCGACGACGAACGCCGAGCTGTTGCCGACCTTGATGTTCACCGGGTTCGGGCTCGGCGCGAGGTCCGAGGACGACGTGGTGAAGGCGGCGTCCTGGAGCCGGGCGGCGGCGCGTTCGGGGTTGGCGGGCGGGATGCCGGGATAGTTGCGGTCGTCGTAGGCCGCGATCTCCTGCGCGATCGTCAGGTACGGCGCCGGGACCGGCGCGCCGACCGCGCCTCCCTCGGCGAAGCGCATCCACTCCTCCTCCCAGCCCTTGCGCACGGTGAGGACGATCCGCGCGCTGCCGGCCCGCAGGAACGCCTGCCTGGTCGGGTCCGGGTGCCGCAACTGCCGGATGAACGGCCAGCTCGGCGGGACGTCCCAGAAGTAGGAGTAGAGGAACGTCACCACGTTCTCCCACTCGATCGCCTGGTTGATGAAGCGCACCAGGTCCTCGTGCCGCCGCAGCAGCGTCCACTGCTCGGAGCTGAGGCCGAGGCTCGGCCCGTCGAAGCCGATGCCGTGCTGGAGGTCCACGTGCGCGGCGAGGAAGGCGGCCAGGACGTCGGCCGGCATGAAGTCGAAGTCGCTCCCGAGGACGAACCGCAGGACGCACTTCATGATCTCGTCGCTCTCCTCGCGCCGCAGCGTCAGGGTGTCGACGTTCGCCAGGCCGTCCTCGACGGCGGCGATGCGCGCGGCGATGTCCTCCTGCTCGGCGAAGTACCTGGTCTGGGCCGCGTTGTAGAGCGTGTTCCAGACGTCGGTGCGCCACTGCTCGACGGCCTCGTCCGTGAGGTCGAGCCGCACGCCGAGCCCGACGAACACCCGCTCGGAGTGGTGGAAGAAGAAGGTGATCTTGTGACGGCCGGTGAAGCCGCGCATGTACGGCGTGGCGCCGTCGAAGGACATGATCCGGTGGTCGCGGATGACGAGCGCGTCCGACAGGTTGCGCCACGTCGGCTCCGAACGGGCGCCGATGACGTCGAAGTTCATCTTGTCGTCGGAGTCGTCCTTGCCGACCTGGGCGTCCAGCATGATCTCCCGGATGTGCGTGCCGCCGGGCACGTCGAACTCCAGGTCCAGGAACCACCAGTTCCCGTCGGTGTTGACGTGCGAGCTGACGGTCAGCGGCGTCGGCTCCTCGGGGTGCGGCCGGACGGTGACGCCGTACCGGTCGGCCAGCCACTGGTACTTCGGGACGCCGGTCGGCGACGGATGCCCGTCCTGGTCGACCAGGTCCGTGGTGATGTCGGCGTGCCTGACCGGGAACTCGAAGGGCCCCTGCCGCGAGCGGAGCAGTTCGAGCTCCGCGTACGCCCGCCGCATCGACGCCCCCGGCTCGGGGACCGCGATGTCGTACGTCAGGCGCAGCCCGTACCGGTAGAGCCGGACCCGCCACTTGCGCATCAGGCTGAAGTAGTCGATCCGGACCGGGTCGTTGCCCGTGTTCTTCAGCATCCGGGTCGAGGTCTCCTCCGACCCCGTCACGGTGGTCGTGGAGATGGTCACCTTGTGCTCGCGGCGGGAGCGCGAGGACGCCTTCTGCGTGGTGGCGCGGGCGTGCTTGACGCTCTCGGCGGCCGAGGCCGACTCCGAGCCCTGCGCGGTGAACCCGGTGGTGCTCGAACCGGAGATGATCGGGATGCCGCCCTGGACCGTGCCGGTGATGTTGAACTGGTTGGAGTGCTGGCTCTGCGACGACGTCGACTGCGCCAGGTCGGTGTTGTCGGTCACGCCCGTCTCGCTGACCGCCTCCAGCGAGTCGGTGACGATGGTGGTGAACTCCTTCGAGGTGACCGACCACTCCTTGTGCGTGACCGCGGTCTCCTCGCCGGGCGCGAGCGGGATGGTCGAGACGAGCTCGCCGCGCTGGATGCCGACCGGGACCATCTCGATGCGTTCGAGGTTGAGCAGGCCGATGGGCGGTGCGGCGGTGTTGACCGTCAGGCCGCGCAGGGCCACCGCGGCGGTGTTGAGCGCCTGCGCGGCCCGGCCGGCGTCCCCGGCGCCCGCGCGCTCCGCCTCGCGCAGGCGTTCGGCGCGCAGCTCGACGAGCGTCCCGGCGAACAGCGCCAGTTCGGCGGCCGGCACCCGCGACAGCGCGGCGGGGTCCGGGCGCAGTGCCGCGGCGGGCTGCTCCTCGAAGCGCCTGAGCAGGTCCAGCGCCTCGCCGGACACGCCTTCGGCGGCGTGGCCGGCGCGGAGGCGGTCGCGGACCTCGTCGGTGTCGCCGGGGGCCAGCGCGAGCTGCCGGACCGCCCCGAGCTTGACGATGCCGCCGCCCGGATCGTCGTGCGCCGTGGGCACCCGCAGCGGAACGAGCGTGCCTTTCAGCACCTCCCGCGCAGAGTTGTCCAGCACCGGCGCGGACGGTGGAGCCGGTGGCCCCGCGGCCGCCGCGCTGAGGATGTCTGCCATGGTCGTCCCCCCTCGTGGATGAGCAGCTGTGCCGCCATGGTGGGGGCGCGTGCCGGTGGACGGCATGAGTAAGGGCTACTCAGAAGGGAGGCCCGCGCCTCCGCCGAGATGGCCGTGGAGGCGCGGGCCGTGCACCGGATCTTGTCAGGTGCGGCGGGTTCTCAGCAGGCGAACGGTGATCGCCGCGCCGAGCAGGACCACGGCGCCCACGGCCCAGGGCAGGGGGGTGCCCCCCGGGCCGGGGACGCCGTAGCCGCCCGCGTAGCCGTCCCTGGCATAGGCGCTGCCGGGGAGTTTGGCGGCGTAGCGCTGTTGCGCCAGCCGCCGGTAGTCGGCCACGGGGACGCCGGCCCGGCCGATCGACTGCGCCGCTTCGGCGTTGAGCGGCACGACCGTGCCGTCGCGCAGGGCGTACCAGGCGTTGAGCTGCGGCTCGCGGAACACGGTGCCGGTCTGGCCCGCGTACGTCTGCTCGTCGCCGCCGCTGGCGATGTTGCTGACCACCCACGTGCCCCGGCGGTCGCGGGTCGTCCAGACGGAGGCGGTCTGCCCGTCCGGCGCGGTCGCCCCGGTGGCGAGGAAGGCGAAGCGGGCGATCTCCGCCGACCGTCCGGCGACGAAGTCCGGGTTGAGGTCGTTGACGGCGACCGTGGGACCGTCGATCCGCGCCGGCACGGGGGCGAGGCTGGTCTGCCTGCCCTGCCCGGCGAAGAAGCGGCCGACCGTGTCGCCGGCGCCCGCGGCGGCGGTCCTGGCGGCGTCGATGTCGGCCTGGGTGGGGGCGCCGGGGTCGGCCAGCGCGGGGCTCGGGACCCACAGGAACAGGGCGGTCAGGGCCGCGACCGCTGCGATGAGCTTCATGTCGATGGCCTCCCTCACGCGCCGATGTAGTCGAGCGAGTGGGTCCAGAAGAACGAGGAGTTCGAGACGTAGTAGCTGTAGGTGGACCAGTTGTAGCGGGTGCTGGACGGCCACGGGTTGCTCCAGTACACGTACGACGAGCTCTGGTCGTAGCCGTAGATGACCTCCATGTGGCCGCCGCCGCTGGTCCACTGGATGCGGGCCATGATCGGGCGTTGGGCGTCGATCTCCCTGACGATGGCGGCGTAGGTGAGGTAGTCGTAGACGTACACGCCGGGGCTGATGCCGATCTGGCGGAAGGCCGTCTGGTCGTTGCCGAGGGTCGCCTGGTTGTTGGGGCAGCTCGTGTTGACGCCGCGGTTGAAGGCCAGGTTGCAGAACTGGTTCTGGCTGTAGGAGTACCCGTAGTAGGCGGCGACGGAGTTGCCCGTCGCGGCCCAGCACCAGTTGGAGTACTGCTGCGACTGCTGGGTGAAGTTCAGCTTGTACCAGGTCGCGGCGTCGGCCGGGGGGCTGCTCGCGATCCAGGTGGCCGCCGCTAGGGCGAGGGCCACGGCCAGGCGGAACATAGGCGCTCCTTCTGCTGGGGGGTGCTGCGAAGGATGTTCGACCTGCGGTGATGTCCGTACAAGAGGGAGCGCATTTCCCTGACAGATCACTGTGGAAGGTGACATTTCATGACGTTCATGAAGTGATGACGAATCTGTGGAAATCTGTGAACATTCACAACGTGGCGGATGAGCTCCAGGCCGCGCTGCGCGCGGGCCCCTTTCACGTCGCCCTGCGGGCCGCGGTCGGAGCGCGGGGGCTGACCCTCGAACGGCTGCGCCACCGCCTGGCGCAGCGCGGCCTGAACGTCGGGGTGAGCACGCTGAGCTACTGGCAGCAGGGCCTGCGCCGGCCGGAGCGCGAGGAGTCGCTGCGGGCCGTGGGAGCCCTGGAGGAGATCCTCGACCTGCCGCCCCGCGCGCTGCTCGGCCTGCTCGGGCCGCCGAAGCCACGCGGACGCGCGCCCGGGGTGGCGTACTCGACCCTGTTCCGGCCGGCCCAGGTGGTCTCCGCCTTGCTGGACGAGCTGGACGCGGTGGTCGACGACCGCCGCCTGCACATCGCCGTCATGTACGAGTCGCTGCGCATCGGCCCCGACCGCAGCCTCACCAGCCGCGAGACCACGCAGGTCGTCCAGGCCCACGAGGAGGGCGCCGACCGCTACATCATGATCTATCGCGGCGACGCCGGCTGCGACGTGGAGCACGTCACCGTCACCGCCCTTGAGGACTGCCGCGTCGGCCGCGTCACCAGGGACGGCGCGAGCGCCACGGTGGTCGCCGAGCTGCTGTTCGACCGGTCGCTGCGGGTCGGGGACACCCACGTGCTGCGGTACCGGATCGCCGACCTCAGCGGCGCGGAGTCCTGCTTCTACGAGCGCGGCTTCCGCTTCCCGGCCGGCCAGTACGTGCTGCGCGTGGCGTTCGACCCGGCCGAGCTGCCGGTGCGCATCCACCGCTTCGCCCGGCGCGGTCCGGGCGGCGGCGAGCCGACCGCCGCCGAGCTGACGCTGAACTCCCAGCACGCCGTCCACCTGATGGCCGCCGCCCTGCAGCCCGGCCTGGTCGGCATCCGGTGGGCCTGGCCCTGACCGGCGCGTCGCCGTCACATTCCCGGCCGCTGTCCCGTCCTGTCGTCGACAATGACGACGAACGGAGAGGTCATGACCATGAGAGCGATACGCGTTCACCGGCCCGGCGGCGACCTCGTCCTGGAGGACGCCCCCATGCCGCGCCCGGCCACCGGCGACGTGGTGGTACGCGTGCACGCGGCCGGTTTCGTCCCCGACGAGCTGGAGTGGCCGGGGACGTGGACCGACCGGGCCGGGCGGGACCGCGCGCCGTCCGTCCCCGCCCATGAGGTGGCGGGCGTGGTGTCCGAGGTCGCCTACGGCACCACCGGCCTGTCCGTGGGCGACCGCGTCTTCGGCCTGACCGACTGGCACCGCGACGGCGGCGCGGCGGAGTACGTGGCGGCCGAGGCGCGCAACCTCGCCCACATCCCCGCGAACGTCACCTTCACCGAGGCGGCCGCGCTGCCCCTCGCCGGACTGACCGCCTGGCAGGGCCTGTTCACCCACGGCGGCCTGGAGGCGGGCCGGACGGTCGTCGTCCACGGCGCGGGCGGCGGCACCGGCACGCTCGCCGTCCAGCTCTCCCGCGAAGCCGGCGCGCACGTCATCGCCACCGGCAGGGGACGGGTCGCGGGCCTGGCGGTGGAGCTGGGCGCGCACGAGTTCGTCGACCTGGAGCGGCAGTCGTTCGAGGAGGCGGTCGGGCCGGTGGACCTGATCTTCGACACGATCGGTGGCGACCTGCTCGCCCGCTCGGCGGCGAAGGTCAGGCCGGGCGGCGCGCTGGTCTCGATCACCGCGCCGCCGCCGGTCGCCCCCGAGGCGGGGCGGGCGGTGTTCTTCATCGTCGAGCCCGACCGGGCCCAGCTCGCCGAGCTGGCCGCGCGGGCGGGGGCGGGGCTGCTGCGCGCCCACGTCGGCGCGGTGTATCCGCTGGCCGAGACCGGGCAGGCGTTCCGGGCCAAGCGCGGCGTGCCGGGGAAGGTCGTGATCGAGATCTGAGGCCGGCGTCCGGGGCTGGTCCGTCGAGCGGCGGCCTGCGGTGGCAAATGTATGGATATTTCGGCCTATTGAGGAAACCTTGACCGGCCTGCCGTATGACCGTCCGGGCCACGGGCACGCGCAGTTACGGAGCCAAGCGACTCGCTGACTCCCCGTATCGAAGGAAGGAACCGTCATGCCGCAGAACAAGGCCCGCAAGACGAAGTCGGGCGACAAGGACAAGGACAAGAGCCGCAGTTCCTCGACCCAGAGCCGCAGCACCGGGGACAAGAAGCCCTCCACCAACAAGTCCCAGGAGAGCAAGCACCTGCCGGGGCATCAGGGCTGACCCTGCCCGGCACGACGGCGTGACACCCGGCCCTTCGGGCCGCGGGTCACGCCGTCTCTTGTGTCGGGGTTGTTCCTGTCTGTTGGCGAATGACCAGAATGAGGAGACAGTTCCCCGTCCCTTCAGTCTCTCCATGCACAACGTTCACTCGTGCGCTCCAACGTGTCCGCTCGAAGGGCACGCCGCCTCATCGGCTGCCCGTGAACGTCATGGAAGGACCCGATGCAGCCGATGGCAGCACGACAGTTATTGGGCGGTTCAAGGAGCAGGGGACGGCTCGCCGTCACCACCGCGCTCGCGGCGGTGCTGGTGGGCGGTGTCGTGACGGCGGCCTACGCCGACCCGGGGGAGCAGGGCCGGGGACGGCCGACCCCCACCCCGACGAGCACCCCGGCCCCGCCCGCGCTCACCCCCGCCACCGGCTCGTACCTGGAGGGCACGGCGAAGCTCGCCGCCGTCCCGGTGAGCGCCGGCGACAGCGTCACCAAGCTCGACATCGACGGCGCCCCCGTCACCGCCACCCCGACGGTGGGCGTCTCCAAGCTGGCCTTCGACGTCGGCTCCAACTCCACCGAGGCGCAGTACCACAGCTACGTGCTGGTCAACGGCGCCTACAAGGCCGAGATCGGCAACTTCGTCAACCAGCGGGCCACCATCGAGATCCCGAACGGGCACCTGGTCAAGGGCGAGAACACCGTCGAGATCGTGGTCGGCGCGATCCAGTCCTCCTGCGGGCAGAACTACGACGACTTCGTGCTGTCCGACGTGGGCCTCGAACTGCTCGGCGAGGTGGCCGACGGCGAGGACAACCCCTACACCTTCAACTTCGGCGACGGCAACTGCGGCAGCAACGCCACGCTGCTCAAGCGCGCCACGCTCACGTTCTTCACCCAGTCCGACCCGCAGGGCACGACCGGCCTGGCCGCCGACGTGGACACCACCAAGCTGGCCAACGGCGAGCACGTCATCAGCGCCGCCACCGCGGCCGGGGGGACCGTCAGGAACACCGTGACGGTGAACAACGCCCCGGCCGGCGCGCCGCGGCTGCTGCCCACCGACGGCACGCTCGCGGCCGGCGCCAAGACGGTGTACGCGACCGTCCCGGCGGCCGGATCCGGCGGCGTCGAGTCGCTGACCGTGGACGGCGGCAAGCCGGTCACCAAGGCCACGCTCGGCAACGGCGCCGCCATGCTCGCCTTCGACGTGGGCGCGGACTCGATCGACGACAAGTACGACAACTTCCTGCTGGTCAACGGCAAGCGCATCGACCTGGGCGGCACCTGGGCGAGCCGGCGGGTGACCGTCGCGGTCCCGGCCAGGTTCCTGGTGCCCGGCGAGAACACGATCAAGGTCGTCACCGGCGACTACAAGGAGTCCTGCGGCGTCAACCGCGACGACTTCACGATCGCCAACCTCGCCCTGACCCTCGACGGCGCCACGGTGACCGGCCAGGACGTCAAGCCCTCGTACGCGCTGGGCGACGGCGACTGCGGCAGCGACCAGGCCCTCCCGCGCGAGGCAGAGCTGCGCTGGACGATCGACGCCCCCGCCGTGCACGTCACCGAGACGCTCGGCTCCGGCCAGGCGACGCTCGGCTTCACCGTGGGCAGCAACTCGATCGAGGCGCGCTACCAGAACTTCGTGCTGGTCAACGGCCAGAAGGTGGTGCTCGACGGCGACTTCGTGAGCCGCCGGGTGGACCTGCCGATCCCGAACGAGTACCTCGTGCCCGGCTGGAACACGATCGACTTCGTGGCCGGCACGTACCCGACGTCCTGCGGCGCCAACCGGGACGACTTCACGATCTCGAACATCGTCCTGACCCCGGCGCAGGGCACCGCGACCGGCCAGATGATCAAGACCTCGTACGGAATGGGCGACGGCAACTGCGGCGACACGGTGAACCCGCTGACCGAGATCGACCTGGAGTTCCTGGTGGACGCCCCGGCCCGCGGCCTGCGCGCCGACCTCGACACCACCGCGATCAAGGACGGCCGGCACACCCTGGCGGCGAAGTCCACCTCGGGCGAGACCGCCGCCCGCGTCCTGATCACCGACAACTCCGCGCCGAAGGTCGCCAGGAGCGTCCCCGCCGCGGACGAGAAGATCACCGCGACGGTCGTCCTGGACGTCAAGCTCGAAGACGCCTCCGGCGTCGTGTCCGGGCCGGACGTCAAGCTCGACGGCCAGGCCGTGGAGCTGGGCGCCAAGGTGGGCCCCGGGCTGAAGGCGGGCCGGCACACGCTGTCGGTCACCGGCGTCGACGGGCTCGGCAACACCGCGGCCCAGGAGATCGTGTTCGAGTCGGCCGGCATCCCGGACGTGCCCGCCGAGCTGACCCCGGCCCCGGGGACGGCCGACGTGTCCGACCCCGTCACGCTGTCGGCCAAGGTCGGCGAGCCCGGCGGTGGGCAGGTGTCGGCCACCTTCTCCGAGGCCAAGATCCTCACCCCAGACGAGGCGTACCAGGGCACCGCCACGACCCTGCCCACGACGCTGAAGGTGCCCGGCGAGCAGCGGGTCAAGGCCGAAGGGCTCGAACCCGGCGACGGCCGGACGCTCGACGCCCCCAGCGGCCGCGACCTCGTCTACCAGCGCTACGACGTCAAGGTTCAGGGCCACGTGGACTCGCCCGTCCTGCGCTGGGAGGGCGTCGTCGACCCCGAGCGCCTGGCCTCGCTGCGGGCGTGGAACACCAGGACCAAGGCGTGGGAGCTGCTGACCAGCGCCCGCGGCGCGGCCGACGGCAGGACCGTCCTGACCGCCGTGGTCGGCCCCGAGTACGTGGACCGGCAGGACGTGCACGTCATGGTGACCGGCGAGGACCCGTTCGCCGACGACATCGACCCCGGCGACCCGAACGGCTTCGCCGACCCCTCCACGTACGACTTCTCGATGGTGCACTTCACCGACACCCAGTACATCTCCGAGGGCGCGGTGGAGCAGGAGACCGCGCAGGAGCGCGCGGTGTGGGAGTCGGCCTACGCCGGGATCGTCAACTGGATCGCCGCCAACAAGGACCAGCGCAAGATCTCCTACGTCGCCCACACCGGCGACATCATCGAGAACAACATCCGCAAGCCCGCCGACGAGGCCATGCAGCGCGAGGTCGTCGGCGAGTTCGAGGTGTCGTCGAAGCAGCAGCGCGTGCTGGACGAGGCCGGCATCCCGAACGGCGTCATCGCCGGCAACCACGACAACCAGTCGGGCACCGAGGACGGCCCGGAGGCGATCTACAACAAGTACTACGGCCCGTCCCGCTACCAGAACGCCTCCCAGGGCTGGCAGCACGCCAAGTACGGCGGCCCGTGGAAGGAGGGCGACAACCAGAACCACTACGAGCTGTTCTCCGCGGGCGGCCTGGACTTCGTGGTCGTCGGCCTGTCGTACGGCGTGACCAGGGAGGAGGCCGAGTGGGCCGACTCGGTCTTCAAGAAGTTCCCCGGCCGTAACGGCATCCTGCTCTCGCACGACTACCTCGTGCCGAGCACCAACCCCGACGGCCGCGGCGCCGGCTTCTCCGCCCCCGACGGCTCGATGCTCTACAAGACCGTCGTCGAGAAGAACCCGAACGTCTTCCTCATCCTGGCCGGTCACGAGCATGGCGTGGGCACCAACGTGAAGCCGAAGGTCGGTCAGGTCGGCAACGGCGTGGTCGAGCTGCTGGCCGACTACCAGTTCTACACGGTCTCGGCCGACCGGCTCGGGCTCACCGAGATCGGCGGTTACAAGCCGGAGGACCAGCTCCAGTTCGGGGCCAGCTACTTCCGGCTGCTCCAGTTCGACGTCAAGCGGGCCGAGCTGAGCGTGGACACCTACTCCCCGCTGCTCGGCGACTTCGGCGCCGGCGAGTTCGACCCGCTGCGCCGCTACGACGGGCGCGAGGACAACATGGTCCTGCCCGTCGACCTCACCTCCCGGACGACGAGCTTCAAGACCGACTCTCTGGCGCTCTACAAGCCCACGAAGATCATCGGCAGGAGCACCGCCGCCTCGGGCCAGGTCGCCTCGGTGACCTGGAAGCACCTCAAGAACGACACGGCCTACGCCTGGTTCGTCACGGCGCGCTCGGCCGGCGGCGGCGTCACCGCCTCCGAGCCCAGCGTGTTCGTCACCAAGGACGAGCGCGGACGTCCCGGCAAGTGGGATCAGGACTCGCCCATGTACCGCTGGTTCAACCGCTGATCCGTCCCTTCCGCCGCCCCGGGCCCGCGCCCGGGGCGGCGCCCTTCCCCCCTTGACCCCTGGAGACAAAAGACATGCCTCGCTGGCGCTGGCCGTACGCCGTCGTCCTCGCCGTCATCCTCTGCGGCGCGCTGGCCGACCTCCTGCACCCCGCCCCGGCGGCGGCGCACGACGCCACCACGAAGGCCCACGCCGAGGTGACCGGTACGGCCGGGGACGTCAGAGTCGTGCTCGACCTGGAGTACGACCTGCTGATGAAGTCCGCCTGGCTCTACGCCGAGGCGTACGAGGCCAAGGAGCGCGCCGAGCAGCTCCGGCAGCTCGCGGCCAACCGCGACGCCGTGTTCGGCTACGTCACCCGCCGCTTCTCCGTCGCCCGCGGCGACCGGCCGTGCGTCCCCCGGCAGGTGGGCGAGGCGGACGTGCACCCGCGCGGCAAGGCCGCCTTCGCGACGCTGACCCTGGCCTACGCCTGCCCGGACGGGGGCGGGCCCACGATCTCCAGCGCCCTGTTCCCCGACGCCGAGTCGTTCGTCCACAGCACCCAGACGCTCCTGCGCTACGACCTCGACGGTGACGCGGGCTCGGCCGTCCTGACCGCCGGGAGCCCGACCCTGCGCGTGGGGGAGCGCGCCGCGACCGGCCAGATCGGCGAGTTCTTCCTGCTCGGCGTCGAGCACCTCGTCCTAGGCCTGGACCACGTCTTCTTCCTGCTCACCCTGATCATCGGCGCCCGCGGGGTGCGGGACGTCGTGGTCACCGCCTCCGCCTTCACGGTCGCGCACAGCATCACGTTCCTGCTGGCCGCGATGGGCGTGGTGAACGTGCCCGGCGCGGTCGTCGAGCCGGTCATCGCCGCCTCGATCGTCGTCGTCGCGCTCGCGAACCTCCTGGGCCGCGACCGGCCGGGCGCCTGGCGGCTGCCGGTCGTCTTCGCCTTCGGCCTGATGCACGGCCTGGGGTTCGCCGGCGCGCTCGACATCCGCGAGAGCGGGTCGTGGGAGCTGCTGCTGTCGCTGCTGAGCTTCAACGTCGGGATCGAGGTGACCCAGCTCGCGATCATCGCCGTGCTCTTCCCGCTGCTGGTGCTCCTTCGGCGGACGGCCGCGGCCCGCTGGACGTCGGCCGCGGTGTCGCTGTCCATCGTGGCGGTCAGCCTGTACTGGTTCCTCGACCGGATCCCGCTCCCGCTCTGAGCGCCCACAGGCGGCGGGCTCCCCAGGCGAGCAGGGCCAGCACGCCGACCAGGAGGTATTCGATGGCCGGGATCCTGATCGCCTCGTTGGTGCCGGCCAGGTCGCCGCGCAGGGCGTAGACGACGATCAGGGCCGCCGCGTAGCAGCCGGTCAGCGCCCAGCGCGCGGTGCGCGACAGCCCCAGGCCGTGCATCTGGGTGATCACGAAGACGCCGAGGAAGCCGAACAGGAACATCGGCCACAACCCGTCCGGGCCCGAGGTCATGACGGCCACCAGGGTGCCGTGGACGACGACGGCCAGCTCCAGCGTCACCGTCCAGTAGCGGTTGGTGTGCGCCCTGGTGAGGAACAGGCTGCCCTGGAGCAGCAGCAGGAACATGTAGAAGAAGCCGATCAGGTGGCCGGGCGTGGACTCGGCCGGGTGGTACCAGAACGTGTAGACCGCCGCCCAGCTGAACAGGTAGCCGTGGTAGCGGCGGGCGAAGTCGACGATCTCCCGCTTAATGGGCGCGGGCTTGCCGAGGAACAGGCCGCGCCGCCGGTTCTCCATGATCAGGACGACCACCAGCAGCAGGATGACCGAGCCCTGGGAGCTGTATATCGACACGTCCTGGGCCAGGCCGTCGTAGAACAGGTGGGTCTGCGCCGTGTGCAGGGCTATGAACCCGGTGTTGACCGCCAGCGCGACGACGTTGACCGGGTGGAGGCCGGCGGAGTAGCGGCGGACCCGGGTCTGGGCGTAGTGGATGAGCCACCAGGACACGATCTGGTGGGCGGCGTAACCGGCCCAGGCCGACAGCCTGGTCCACATGGTGGGCTCGGGCAGCTTCCAGTAGTACCAGGACGCGCCCTGGTCGGGCAGCAGCACCACGTCGTCCAGCCACCGGCCGAGGAACCAGATCAGGCCGGTCAGGACGGCGCTCGCGACCACCCCCGCGACGAGTACCGTCTCAGGACGGAGCGCGGCTAACGTTTTCTTTCTATGATGGAATACTTCCACGATAGAAATATAAGGGGTGACATGACGGCGTATGACCTGATGGTCCTCATCCGCCGGCTCAACGTGGAGAGCGACCGGTTCGTGGAGGGCTTCGCCGTCGGGCACCGGCTGCACAGGACCGACATGAACGCCCTGGTGGTCATCCTCGACGCCCACCGCGCCGGCCGGCCGCTCTCCCCGGGCGGGCTGGGGGCCGCCCTGAACCTCAGTGCCCCTGCCACGACGGCCCTCCTCGGCCGGCTGGAGCAGGCCGGCCACGTCGTACGGCGGCGCGACGAGGGCGACCGCCGCAAGGTCGAGGTCGTCCTGAACGAGCAGGCCGTCGAGCTGGCGGGGGCGTTCTTCGCCCCGCTGGTCCGCCACCTCACCGCGGCGATCGACGCGTTCACCCCGGCGGAGCGGGAGGTCGTCGGCAGGTTCCTCGCGGACGCGATCGAGGCGACCGTGGCGGCCAGGAAGGAGCACGAGGCATGAGCGCGTCCCGGTCGATCGTGATCACGGGCGGCACCCGGGGGCTCGGGTTCGGCCTCGCCCGGTCGCTGACCGCCCTGGGGCACCGGGTCACGGTGTGCGGCACCGACCCCGTCCGGGTGGCCGAGGCGGGGGCCGAGCTCGGCGTGCCCGCCGTCGTGGCCGACGTCGCCGACCGCGCCCGCCTCCAGGACCTCTGGGACGAGGCCGTACGCCGGCACGGGCGGGTCGACATCTGGGTCAACAACGCCGGGATCTCCCACGACCGCCTCCCGCTGTGGCGGCTGCCCGCCGACGAGGCCCGCGCGGTGACGGAGGTCAACCTGCTGGGCACGGTCAACGGCTGCGCGGTCGCGGTGGCGGGCATGGCGGCGCAGGGCGGCGGCCACGTCTGGAACATGGAGGGGCTGGGGAGCGACGGCCGCACGGTGCCAGGGCTCGGCGTCTACGGCGCCACCAAGCGGGCCGTGACGTACCTGACCCGGGCGCTGGCCAAGGAGGCTCCCGAGGGAGTGACGGCGGGCCTGCTCAGCCCCGGCATGGTGGTCACCGACCTGCTGACGTACGGCTACTCGCAGGCCGAGCGGGCGCGGGCAGCCAGGATCTTCGCGATCCTCGCCGACCCGGTGGAGACCGTGGCGCCGTGGCTGGCCGAACGGGTGGTCGGCCGGGCCAGGAACGGCGCCCACGTGCGGTGGCTGACCCCGGCCAAGATCGCCTACCGCTTCGCCAGTGCCCCCTTCACCCGCCGCACCTGAC
>NZ_JBITEZ010000009.1:309826-468165 GCF_044455665.1 Nonomuraea sp. NPDC051191
ACCGACCGGCCCGTGCCTGACCGACCGGCCCGTGCCTGACCGACCGGCCCGTGCCTGACCGACCGGCCCGTGCCTGACCGACCGGCCCGTGCCTGACCGACCGGCCCGTGCCTGAAGGACCGGCCCGCGCCTGGCGGGCCGGGCCGCGGCCGCTCAGCCTTCCTGTTTGCGGACCAGGAAGCCGCCGCGGCCGTCGAGTTCCACGGCGTAGACGGCGTCGAAGCCGTCGGAGGCGCGCGGGCGGCGCAGTCGCCTGAGCGTGGCGAAGAGGCTCACCTCCGGGACCCGCGCCCGGCCCAGGCGCTCGGCGTTGCGCTGGAGGGACGCCTTCACATTGGGCGGGAACCAGTAGGCCACCACCCGCGCGCCGTGCTCCCGGCCGGCCACGATGAGCGGCTGCCACTCCTCGGGCGAGGCGTTGGTGTTGTCCACGGCCACGTTCCGGTCCTCCTCCAGCGCCTCGCGGATCAGCCGGAGCTGGCGGTGCTGACGGCGGCGCGCGTTGGGGAAGTCGTCCTTGCTCACGTGTGCGTGCGTGGCGGCCAGGCAGCGCCGGTAGAAGGTGGACTTGCCGGAGGCCTGCAGGCCGATGAGTACGGCCACCTCCCGATCGATCATGATTCCACCCTATTGCTCCCTGGACAGGCTAACGTCGTTAGCCTAGAGTGTGGCTAACGCTGTTAGCCGAGGAGGACATCATGACCGCAGTGACCGTCAGGCGGGTGGCCGGCCGTTCCGGGTGGGCGCTGCTCGCCGCCTTCTGCCTCGCGTTCCTCGTCTTCGAGGTGGCCAAGTACGGAGGCGTCACGCCGGTCAGCTCGGCGTTGTTCGTGCTGGCGCCGTACGCGACCAGGTTCCGCGGGCCTGCGGTGCTGCACGACCTCGCTCACCGCCCGTGGATCCCGCTGGCCGTGCTGGTCGGTTACTCGGTCTCGCCGCTGGGCTGGGTGCCGGTCTTCACCGCGGGGCTGGCCTGGATGACGTACGTCGCGGTCGCCCGGTTCCTGGGTCACGGGCCGAGGAGCGCGCGTGGCTGACCTGTCGCCGCGCGCCGGGCAGATCGTCGCGGCGGCGCGCGAGCTGGTCGAGGCGGGCGGGGCGGAGGCGCTGACGATGCGCGCGCTGGCCGCGCGGCTGGGGATCCGGGCGCCGTCCCTTTACAAGCACTTTCCCGACAAGTCCGCCGTGGAGGCCGAGCTCATCGCCATCGCCCTGACCGAACTGGCGGTCGCCCTCGAACGCGCCGAACGCGCCGAACGCGCCGAACGCGCCGAACGCGCCGAACGCGCCGAACGTGACGGCGGCGGGGGTGGCGAGCGTGACGGCGGCGAGCGCGCCGAGCGTGACGGCGGTGGGGGTGGCGAGCGTGACGGCGGCGGGGGCGGGGGCGGCTTGGGGGCTCTCGGGCGGGCCTATCGGGCGTACGCGCTGGCTCATCCGCATCTGTACCGCCTGATGAGCGCCGGGCCGCTGCCGCGTGACCTGCTGCCCGCCGGGGTGGAGGAGCGGGCCGCGGCGCCGCTGGCGCGGATCGTGCGTGGCGAGGCCGCCGCGCGTGCCGTCTGGGGGCTGGCCCACGGCCTGGTGGTGCTCGAACTCGACGGCCGCTTCCTGCCCGGCGCGGACGTCGAAGCCGCCTGGGCCGCCGGGATGTCCGCGTTCACGGCGTCCATGACCGCTGTCCGCTGAGCGGGATGGCCGTGCGGTGGTCGGGCGTGCGGTGGTCGGGCGTGCGGTGGTCGGGCGCGGTCAGGGGCGGTCAGGGGCGGGGGTGCAGGCCGTCCAGGATGAGGGTGAGCAGGCGGTCGGCGCGGGCCGGGTCGGGGGTGGCCTGGGCGATGCCCGCGGCCAGCTCCACCAGGTCGGACACCTCGACGTCCGCGCGTACGGCCCCCGCCTCCTGGGCGGGCCGCAGCAGCCGCGAGGCGGCGGCGCGCAACATCGCCCAGCAGTCGACCCCCGCGCCGTCCTGGGTGAGCATCATCCGCGCGCCGAGCCCCCGGTCGGTCATCGCGTGCGCGACCAGCGACCGCAGCCAGGCCACCAGCGCCTCGCCGGGCGGCAGCTCCTCGCCCGCCTCCTCCGCCCGTGCGCACAGCCGGGCCAGCCGCCCCTCGAACACGGCCACGAGCAGCGCCTCGCGCGTGGGGAAGTGCCGGTAGAGCGTGCCCGCCCCGACGCCGGCCCGCCGGGCGATCTCGTTGAGCGAGGCGTCGGGCCCCTCCTCGGCGACCACGGCGATGGCCGCCGCCACCAACTGGTCGTAGTTGCGGCGCGCATCGGCGCGCATCGCCCGTGCCGGCACTGGACACTCCCGCGGGTTGAATCGGAGAACATCTCCGATTATAGTCCCCGACGTAACCGGAGAGGCTCTCCGAATAGACGGGACGGTGTGACCCATGACCGACAACCCCCACCACGACGACGGCCCCCGCCTGGGCAAGGTGGGCCTGTGGACGTTCGCCTTCGACGACCGTCCGGCCGGGGAGCTGCGCGACGGCGCGGCCGAGATCGAGGAGCTGGGTTACGGCGCGCTGTGGTTCGGCGAGGGGTTCGGCCGCGACTCGGTGAGCCAGTCGTGGCTGCTGCTCTCGGCGACCAGGCGGATCACGGTGGCCGCCGGCATCGCCAACATCGCCCTGCGCGACCCGATCAGCATGGCCGCCGCCGAACGGGCGCTCAACGAGGCCCACCCCGGCCGGTACGTCCTGGGCCTCGGCGGCCACCGCATCAGCGACGGGCCGATCCAGATGGACGGCTACGCGATCCCCAGCCTCGGCCGGGCGGTGACCACGATGGGCGGCTACCTCGACGCCATGGACGCCGTCCCGCTGAACTCGCCGGCCCCGGAGCGCGCGCCGCGCCGCATGCTGGCCGCGCTCGGCCCGAAGATGCTGGACCTGGCGGCCAGGCGCACGCTCGGGGCGCACACGTACTTCGTGCCGGTCGAGCACACCGCGCGGGCCAGGCAGGCCATGGGCCCCGGTGCCCTGTTGGCCGTCGAGCAGGCCGTCGTGCTGCACCCCGACCCGGCCAGGGCCCGTGAGCTGGCCGCCGAGCACGTCTTCTTCTACCGCACCGGCGCCCCTCACCAGGCCGCCAGCCTGCGCAGGCTCGGCTTCGGCGAGGACGAGATCGAGCACGGCAGCGACCGGCTGGTGGACGCGATCGTGGCCCACGGCGACGTGGAGGCGATCGAGAAGCGCGTACGGGCCCACCTCGACGCGGGCGCCGACCACGTGTGCCTCCAGGTGCTCACCGACCGCCCCGGCGAGCCGCCCCTGCCCGAGTGGCGCGAACTGGCCGCCCTGACGTCCCTGTGAGCGTCGTGCTCGGCGCCGGCGGCCAACGGGTTCAGTCCGCGGCGGCCCGGTAGCCGGTGGCGCGGAACAGGAACGAGGCCCACGACCGGTAGGGCCGCCACGACTCGGCGATCCGGCGGTAGGCGCTCGCCGGGGCGTCCTCGGGCAGCCCGTACGCCTCGCGCAGGATCCCGAACAACCGGGGCTCGTCGCCGGGGAACGCGTCGGGCGCGCCCGCCCCGCGGATCAGGATCAGACCGGCCGAGAACGGCCCCACACCGGGCAGCGCGCGCAGCTCGGCCAGGGCGTCCTCGGGGGCGAGCGAGCGCAGGTGCTCGGTGGTGAGCACGCCGTCGAGCGCCGCCCTGGCCAGCCCGCGCAGCCACTCCTCCTTCTGCGCCGGCAGCCCGAGCCCGCCCGCGTCCACCAGGCTCACCGGCGGCGGGAACGCCTGGTACGCCTGCCCGTCCACGGTGACGGCCGCGCCGTAGCGGTCGGCGATGCGCTGCTTGATCCGCGAGGCGACGAGCATCGACGAGCGTTGCACGATCACCGCCCAGCAGGCCGCCTCCCACGGGCTCCAGAAGCACACCGGCCGCAGCCCCGGGCGGTGCCGTTGCACGTCGCCGAGCACCGGGTCGGCCTCGCCCAGCTCGGCGAAGCCGCCGGCGTCCACGTCGAGGGAGAGGATGCGCGCGATCTCGCCCCGGATCGCCGGGCCGGGGGCGCGGGTGGTGGTGACGGCGACGCCGCCGGGAGCGGCGGTCACGCTCACCCCGATCGGCAGCCAGTCGGACTCGGCGCAGTAGGCGAAGCGCAGCGCCCGGCCGTCGGAGGGCAGCGCGCTGGTGGCCGGCCAGTCCTCGACGAAGCGCAGCGTCGCGCCGAAGTCGAACGGGCCCTCCGCGGTGAGCGTGAATCCGTGGGTGGTCATGGGCCGTATGGTAAGCGGCGCGGCGTACCCGGCTGACCGTCCGTGTGGCCTCCGGCGCGCAGGGTAGGGCGCTGGGACAGAGCCCGCCGCGCCGGCCCGAGGAAGGACACGAGGTCATGTCCGAGCTGCTGACCGGGGACTTCTACGAGTTCGAGAACCTGCTCTCGGCCGACGAGCGCGAGATCCTGCTGCGGGTGCGCGCGTTCCTGCGGGAGAAGGTCGTGCCCGTCGCGAACGACTGCTGGGTGCGCGCGGAGTTCCCCGTCGAGCTGGTGAAGGGCTACGCCGGCCTCGGCGTCGCGGGCCTGGCCCACCCCGAGTGCCCCGGGCCCCGGCCGAGCGGCCTGCTCAGCGGCTTCCTCGCCCTGGAGATGGCGCACGCCGACGCCTCGATGGCCACGTTCTTCGGCGTGCACACCGGGTTGGCCATGGGCAGCATCGCCGAGTGCGGCTCGGCCGAGCAGCGCCGGCGCTGGCTGCCCGCGATGAGCAGGATGGAGAAGATCGGCGCGTTCGCGCTGACCGAGCCGACCGGCGGCTCCGACGTGGCCGGCGGCCTGCGCACGACGGCCAGGCGCGAGGGCGACACGTGGGTGCTCGACGGCGCCAAGCGCTGGATCGGCAACGGCACGTTCGCCGACCTCGTCGTCGTCTGGGCACGCGACGCCGACGACGGCCGTGTCAAGGGCTTCGTGGTGGAGAAGGGCGCCCCCGGCTTCACCGCCACGAAGATGGAGAACAAGATGGCCCTGCGCACGGTCCAGAACGCCGACATCACGCTGCGCGGCTGCCGCGTCCCCGAGTCCGACCGGTTGCAGGAGGCCGGCTCCTTCCGGGACACCGCCAGGGTGCTGCGCCGCACCCGCAGCGGGGTCGCCTGGCAGGCGGTCGGCATCATGATCGCCGCGTACGAGATCGCCCTGGCCTACGCCAAGGAGCGCGAGCAGTTCGGCCGCCCGATCGGCTCCTTCCAGCTCGTGCAGGACCTGCTGGTCAGGATGCTGGGCAACGCCACCGCCTGCTTCGGCATGGTCGTCCGCCTGGCGCAGCTCCAGGACGCCGGGATCTACCGGGACGAGAACTCGGCGCTGGCCAAGGCGTACTGCACGACGCAGATGCGCCAGGTCGTCGGGTGGGCGCGGGAGCTGCTGGCGGGCAACGGCATCCTGCTGGACCACGACATCGCCAGGTTCGTCGCCGACGCCGAGGCGATCTACTCCTACGAGGGGACCAGGGAGATCAACACCCTGATCGTCGGCCGGGCCGTGACGGGGATCGGGGCCTTCGTCTGACCCGGCCGGCGAGCCGACCCGCGCTAGTCGTGGACGGAGGCGGGACGCTTTCGGTCGCCCTTCACGGCCGCCTGCCGGGTGTCCCAGGTCCGGTAGAGGATCGACCGCGCGGCCACCACCACGCAGAACACCCCGAGCAGCAGCCCCCAGGTCACGTCCGAGAAGAAGTGCATGCCGCGGTAGAGCCGGGAGAAGGCGACGATCAGCGGGGCCGCGATCCCGATCGTCCAGATCACCACCTGCAGCGCCCGGTTGCGTACGTGCGTCGTCAGCACCAGCGCCAGCCCGCAGTAGAACGCGACGGCGGCGCTGACGTGTCCCGACGGAAAGCTGGAGGTCGGCGGCGCGGGGTCGAGGTGGTGCACCGGCGGGCGGCTGCGGCCGACCGGCTCGGTGGTCGCCAGGAAGACCAGCGACTGGCCCCAGACCGCGGCGATCATGAAGAACGACTCCCGCCAGCGCTTGTACACCAGCCGGAACAGGATCACCGCCACCGCCGTGAACGCCACCACGTAGGGCGTGTCCGACAGGCTGGTGCCGTAGTCGGTGAGGGTGTTCCACAGCGACGTGCGGATCGAGGCGAACTCCTTGCTCACGGCCACGTCGCCGGGCTGGGGGACGCCGACGATGAGCAGCCCCATGCCGTACGAGACGGCGCCCATCAGCACCAGAGGTAACACCAGCGACAGCGCGTAGTACCGGACATGCTCAGCTTTGCTCATCGGGCACCTTCACCGGTTCGGGTTCCATACCTTCCGACAGCGGCGCGGTGGGCCTGCGGCCCGTGTCGCGCCGCCACGTCTCGAACGCCGCCGCGGTCGCGGCGATCACCGCCACGCCCAGCACGATCCCCGCCACGACGTCGCTCACCCAGTGCACGCCGAGGGCGATCCTGGTGAAGCCCACCGAGACCACCACGAACCAGGCCAGCACCCAGGCGAGCCGCCGCCCCCACCGGGGCAGCATCGGCAGCAGGAGCAGGGTGACGACCCCGGCCCCGAGGGTCACGTTGACCGCGTGGCCGGAGGGGAAGGAGTCGCCGGGCGCCAGGGCGACGGGGTCGGGCAGGTGCGGCCGCACCCGCGCGACGAGGATCTTGAGGCCGAGCCCGATCAGGCCGCCCGCGGTCACGGTCGTGATCGCCCACAGCGCCAGCCTGCGCCTGCCGTGCATCAGCAGCCAGACCGTGAACGCGCCCACCGCGATCCGCCACGGCCACGGGCCGAACAGGTCCGTCCAGACGATGAGCACCCGGGTCACGCCGGGGTGGGCGAGCGCGTACTCGTGCAGTTCGCGGGCCGCTCCGGCGTCCAGCTCGTTGAGCGGCATCTTGGCCACGACGAGCAGCAGGGAGAACGGGATCATGATGAGCGCGACGGCGAACGCCGCGACCGTCATCCGCGGCCCCAGCCTGTGGAGCAGGAACGTCTTCATCGGAACCTCCGCGATCTCCGCAGCTCCGGCGGCCGGCCGTCGGGGTCGACGGCGAACCGGTAGAGCGGCATGGCCATCGCCCTGCGGACCCTGGACAGCGTGGGGGCGGGGTGCGGGCGTAACCGGCCGGCCGGGCGCGGTCCCCGGCAGCCGGAGGAGTGCCAGTCCTCCAGCCGGGCCGCCGACCCGGCGAAGGCGTCGAACGCGGCGACCGGGTCGCACAGCTCGTCCCGGCCGGCCTCGGACTCCTCGTCCAGGTGCTCGGACATGAGCGTCAGCCGCAGGTCGCGGGCGAACCTCAGGGCGCCGTGCGGCGGCCTCGGGTCCTCCCGCTCGTCCAGGACGGCGCAGCTCAGCTCCGAGTCGTAGGTCCACGAGCGCAGGTTGACGTTGTCCGACCCGACCGAGGCCCACACGTCGTCCACCACGCACACCTTGGCGTGCACGTAGACGGGGGTGCCCTGGTGGTTCTCCAGGTCGTAGATCGCGACGCGGTCGCCGCCGGCGCTCGTCAGCCGGTTCAGCGCCTCGACCCGGCCGATCAGGCTCGCCGGGCCGGCCAGCCAGCCGTCCTGGTCGGGGTGGCGCGGGACCACGATGATCATCCGTAGCTCCGGCTCGCGCTCCAGCGCCTGCGCGAACGGCTCGATCACGTCCGTGGACCACAGGTACTGGTCCTCCAGGTACACCAGCGACCGGGCCCTGCCGAGCACCTTGTGGTAGGCGTGGGCGATGCTGCGCTCCCCGTCCGGCGCGAACGGGTACGCGCTGTGCCGGGCCGGATAGGTGCGCAGGAGCTGCACGTGGTGCGTGCCGGCGCGCGGGGGCGGCGGGCCCGGGTCGGGCAGCGGGGGAGCGTCGTCCAGCCTGCTCAGATGGTCGCGCAGGCGGCGCAGCGGGTCCCTGGTCTCGGGGGCCGGGTCCTCCCAGCGTTCGCAGAAGGTCTTCTCCACCTCGGCGACCGCCGGGCCGTGGATGGCGAGCTGGATGTCGTGCCAGGGCGGGCGGGGGCCGTACACGTCGGGCATCGGGCAGGACTGCGGGTCGCCCAGATGCTCGGCGTCGTCGCGGCGGCTGTGGCACAGGTCGATGCCGCCGACGAAGGCCACGTCCGCCGAGGGGTCGCGGTCGTGGCGGAGGATGACGAACTTCTGGTGGTGCGAGCCGCCCGGTTTGGTCCGCGTGTCGAGCATCGCCTGCCCGTGCGCGTTCTCGATCTTCTCGCCCAGGTGCCGGTTCTCGGCCGCGCTGAAGCGCAGGCGGTCCAGGTGGGAGCGCCAGATGAGGCCCCTGACGATGACGCCGCGCTCGGCCGCGGCGCCGAGGGCCGCGCTCACCGTGGGCCCGTCGTCGGTCAGCCGCTCGTCGGGGTCGCCCCGCCAGTCGGCGAACAGCAGCAGGTCGTCCTTGCGCAGCGCCGCCAGGCGGCTGTTCAGCTCGGCGAAGTACGTGGCGCCGTGGATGAGCGGGCGTACCTCGTTGCCGCTGGACCAGGCGTCGAGCCCGGTCGCCCGGTTGTCGCGTTCCTCCTCGGTGAGGAACCAGTCCTGGATGCGCATTCGGCCACCGCTACCCGCATGAAAGCCATTCATAACCCCGCAAACCACGGGTAGTGCGGGAGGAGTGTCCCCCACAATCGCAGTTGTCGCACATCAGAAGAAGATCCTCGGCGCCGGGCTGGACCGGCTGCGCGTGCTGCTCACCGAGCGGGACGTCGGAGAGCTGATCTGGCACGAGGTGCCCAAGAGCAAGAAGGCGCCCAAGAAGGTGCGCAAGGCCCTGGAGGCGGGCGCGGAGCAGGTGTTCGTCTGGGGCGGTGACGGCATGGTGCAACGGTGCGCCGACGCCATGGCCGGCTCCGGCGTGCCGATGGCGATCCTGCCCGCCGGCACGGCCAACCTGTTCGCCGGCAACCTGGGCATCCCCACCGACCTGGAGGAGTCCGTACGGATCGGTTTCGAGGGCCGCCGCGCCCAGCTGGACCTCGGGCTGCTCAACGGCGAGCACTTCGCGGTCATGGCCGGCGCCGGGTTCGAGGCCGAGATGATCGCCGAGGCCGACGGCAAGGCCAAGCGGAAGTTCGGCAGGCTCAGCTACGTCAAGGCCGCCGTCCGGCACGTCGGCGGGCCCCTGGTGCCGATGAAGGTCAAGGTCGACGGGGTCACCTGGTTCGAGGGCGAGGCGAGCTGCCTGCTGCTCGGCAACGTGGGCACGATCGCCGGCGGGATCGAGGCGTTCGACGACGCCCGGCCGGACGACGGCTGGCTGGAGGTCGGGCTGTCCACGGCCAAGGGGCCCATCCAGTGGGCCAGGGTGATGGGCAAGATGGCCGCCGGACGGTCGGAGGACTCGCCGTTCGTGCGCATCACCCGGGCGCGCAAGGTGACGGCCCGGTTCGGGTCGCCGCTGACGTACGAACTGGACGGGGGCGACCGCGAGGCCACCACCAAGCTCAAAGCCGAGGTGGCCCCGGGGGCGCTGACCGTCTGCCTGCCCTAGCCCGCGCGGGCGGCGTCCATGACCCGCCCGGCGTCGCGCTCGAAGGAGGCGCGGGCGCCGAGCGTCAGGAGGCCGCCCACGATCATGGGGACGACCAGCAGGTACATGCCGCCGATCAGCGAGCCGAACCGGTCGGAGGCGATGCCGACGACGAGCGAGCCGAACGCCCCGGCCGCCGTGATCAGCAGTTGCAGCACGGCGAAGCCGAGACCGCGCGCCGCGGCCGGGACGACGTCCGCCAGGCAGGCCGTCATGTTCGGGATCGCGATCGACATCAGCGAGCAGGCCAGCAGGACCAGCGCGGTCATCGGGCCGATCGAGTCCATGGCGAGCGCCCCGGCCAGCACCGCCGCGCCCGCCGTGATGCCGCCGCCGCCGGCCAGCAGCCTGCCGCCCTTGCGGGTGCCGTGCCACCGGCGGCCCAGCCAGGAGCCGACCAGGGTGCCGGCCAGCGTTCCCGCGATGGTGATCAGGCCGCTCAGCGAGCCGGCGGCGCCGACGCCGACGCCGTACTCGCGGACCATGAGGGTGGGCAGCCAGTAGAAGATGCCGGCCAGGCCGAGGGTGAGCAGGCCCAGCCCGGCGCACACGAACAGCAGCGTCGGGATGCGGATGACCTGCCCGAACTGCTGCCAGAAGGGCGCCTTGGGCGTCGCGGGCCGGGCTGCGGGCGGCTCGACGGCGGCTCCGGCCACCATCCGGTCCAGGTCGCCGCGGCCCGGCTCGCGCAGGAACCAGCAGAGCACCGCCGTGAGCACGCCGGGCACCACCATGACCAGGAACGCGGTGCGCCACGAGTACGCCTCGGCCAGCACGCCGCCCAGTAGCGTGCCGACGCCGCCGAGATAGGTCGTGACGCGGGTCAGCCCGTACGCCTTGGCCCGGCTGACCGGCGGGTAGTAGTCGGCGAGCAGGCTGCCGGCCGCCGGGTTGTCGATGTTCTCGGCCGCCGCGAGCAGCACCCGCATCAGGTAGAACATCACGAAGCCGGTGGCCAGGCCCGACCCGAGCGTGGCGACGGCCCACAGGAGGACGACCACCGCGATGATCCGCGTACGGCTGAACCGGTCGGCGAGGAAGCCCGCGGGCAGGGAGACGATCGCGGCCGCGAGCGCCGCGGCGGTGGGGATCGAGCCCGCGGCGGTGTCGCTGAACCCCCATTCCTTCTGGACGAGCGGCAGCACCCCCGACAGCAGGTTGTACTCGATCCGGTCCACGAGTCCGACGATGAAGAGCACGACCAGCGGCGCCCAGCCGAACGGCGCCCGGGTCTGCGCGTCGATGGCGCCGGCACGCGGCGATCCCAACGTCCTGACCATGCTCACCCTTCCAGTAGGAAAATCTAGAATGCTGTTCTAGGCGAACGTTCTAGACAGAGTGGCAGAAGTCACACGATTCGTAAATGGCCGTTTTCTGGGAAATTTCGCAGTTTGGGGCTCATGTACGGTGATCTGCATGAACGCTGCGCGGCTCACCGGGGCGATGCTGGTCGCCGGCACCACCTCCGACGCGGGCAAGAGCGTGGTGACCGCCGGGATCTGCCGCTGGCTGGCCCGTCAGGGCGTGCGCGTGGCGCCCTTCAAGGCCCAGAACATGTCGCTGAACTCCTACGTCACCGCCGGCGGCGCCGAGATCGGCCGCGCCCAGGCCATGCAGGCCCAGGCCGCCGGGCTCGAACCGGTCGCCGACATGAACCCCGTCCTGCTGAAGCCGGGCAGCGACCGCCGCAGCCAGGTCGTGCTCCTGGGCGAGCCCGTCGCCGACGTGGACGCCATGGAGTACGGCGCGCTGAAGGACCTCCTGCGGACCACCGCCCTCGCCTCCCTGGAACGGCTGCGCGCCCGGTACGACGTGGTGATCTGCGAGGGCGCCGGCAGCCCCGCCGAGATCAACCTGCGCCGCGGCGACATCGCCAACATGGGCCTGGCCAGGGCCGCCGGGCTGCCCGTCGTCGTGGTCGGCGACATCGACAGGGGTGGCGTGTTCGCCGCCTTCCACGGCACGGTCGCGCTGCTGGACGCGGCCGACCAGGCCCTCGTCTCCGGCTTCGTCGTGAACAAGTTCCGGGGCGCCCGCGAGCTGCTCGAACCCGGCCTCGACATGCTCAGGAAGCTCACCGGCCGGTCGGTGTACGGCGTGCTGCCCTGGCTCGACGGCCTCTGGCTGGACGTCGAGGACTCCCTCGCGCTGGACTCCCGCCGGGTCGCGACCGGCCGGCCACTGGGCAGGCAGACGTTGCGCGTGGCGGTCGTCCGGCTGCCGCGCATCTCGAACTTCACCGACCTGGACGCGCTGGCCGCCGAGCCCGGTGTGGTGGTGCGCTTCGTGACCGACCCGGTCGAGCTGGACGACGCCGACCTGGTGGTGCTGCCGGGCTCGCGGGCCACGGTCGAGGACCTGGCCTGGCTGCGGCGTACCGGCCTGGCCGATGCCCTCCTCGCCCGGCGCGGGCCCGTCCTGGGGATCTGCGGCGGGTTCCAGATGCTCGGCCGGGAGATCGTGGACGAGGTGGAGTCGCGGGCGGGCCGGGTGGACGGGCTCGGGCTGCTGCCCGTGCGGGTCGAGTTCGCGCCGGACAAGCGGCTCGGACGGCCGGTCGGGCGGGCCTACGGGGAGCCGGTCAGCGCGTACGAGATCCACCACGGCCGGGCGACGGTCGAGGGCGGCGAACCCTTCCTGGACGGCTGCCGCGCCGGCGACGTGTGGGGCACCACCTGGCACGGTGCCCTGGAGAACGACGCCTTCCGGCGGGCGTTCCTGGCCGACGTCGCCGACCGGGCCGGGCGCGCCTTCGTCCCCGCCCCGGACACCGACTTCGCCCGTCTGCGCGAGGCCCGCCTCGACGCCCTGGGCGACCTGATCGAGGAGAACCTCGACACCGACGCCCTGCTGGGCCTGCTGCGCGACGGCCCCGCCCCGGTCCCCTACCTGCCGCCGGGCGCCCCCTCACCCTGATCCGGCACCACTTCCTGATCCGGCACCACTTCCTGATCCGGTGGCGCCTCCTGATCCCGGGCCGTTTCCCGGTCCGGCGGCGTTTCCCCGTCCCGCGTGGAACGCTGGGCGGTGATCCAGGCGTCGATCTCCTCCCAGTGGGAGTACAGCCAGCGGACCTGGCTCTCCCGGTCCCGGGGCACCTCGGCCGCCGGCACCCGCCACCACTTGGCCGTGATCCGCGCCGCGTACGGCAGCCTGCGCCACACGTCGCCGATCGTGACGAGGTCGTCCAGGCCGGTGTGGGCGACGAAGATCACGTCGGCCTCCGGGCAGGCGGTGATCGCGGCGATGGCGCCGTTCGGCCGGGGCGGCAGCAGGTGGTCCATGCCGCGTGCCCGTTCCGCCTCCTCGGCCAGCCCCTTCTCCTCCAGCCGCCGGATCGCCAGCCGCCGCCGGCGCGGGGTGAAGTTGCCGCCCTCCGGGAAGATCACCAGCGCGTCGTGGTCGTCCATGGTCGTCGCCAGCCGCCGGATCTCCGCGACCACCCGTTCGCGGCCGGACCGGCGCGGCACGAAGGCGTTCGGCAGCCGGTTGACCACGACGTCGAGCGAGGGGTCGTACTGGAGGGCGGCCTTCATGACGATCCGGGGGCGGCGTTCGTACCGGGACAGCAGGAGATAGATCAGCAGGAAGGAGTCGCCCGGCCCGGCGTGCCGGGAGAGCACCACGACCGGGCGGCTCAGCCGGGCGGCGCGCTCCTGCGGGGTCGGCGGCGGCTCCTCGACGACCAGGGTCAGCCTGAAGATCCGCACGGCCACCGCGTAGACCTTCGACAGGAACCAGCGGATCAGCGCGTAGTGCCGCTCCTGGCGCCGGGCCCGGCCGAACGCCCCCGACAGCCACAGCCCGAGGCAGGCGATGAGCACCGCCGACTCCAGCGTCAGCCAGGCCGCCCCGAACCAGACGAACCGCAGCCCCCTGCGCTGCGGCGGCGGCAGCCGCAAGGAGGCCCCGAACGTGACCAGGAGCCACAACGGCAGCGTCACCAGCACGAGCACGGTGACCACGATCACGAGCGGCGCGAGGATGATCCGGCGCACGATCCGCGGCGGGAGCATCGGTGGCCTCCCTTGGGTCAGCCTCCCTGAGGTTGGGTCTTCATCCTCCTATTGTCCGCAGATAACGAGAAGAAGCCTCGTACGCCCGGTCGATGTAGGTGGAGATCTGGGACAGGTCCCGGTAGCGCAACGGCGACAGCGGCTCACCGACCCCGGCAGGCAGCACGTGCACCTCCACTCCCGGCGGCAACGTGGCCATCTCCTCGGCGAACCGGTAGCGCCGCGCGATCTCGAACGCCACCATCCCCACCTCCCAGAACCGCCGGGGCGCGGTCAGCGGCCGCTCGATCCGGCCGACGTGCAGCACGTAGACCCGCCTGGCCCCGAGCTGCACGGCCCGGCCGACGGGGATGCTGTGCACCAGCCCGCCGTCGAAGAAGTGCTCCCCGTCGATCTTCACGGGCGGCAGCAGCCCCGGCACCGCGCACGACGCCAGCACCGCCTCCACCAGCGGCCCGCTGGTGAACCAGTGGGCCGCGGCCCGCTCGACCGAGGCCGCCACGCACTGGAACGGCACCGCGAGCTCCTCGATCAGCTCCGTGCGCACCGTCCCGGCCAGCACGTCCCGCAGGGGGCCGTTGGGGTGCAGGTGGGTGCCGGTCCTGGCCAGCGTGGACAGCCGGGCCACCCACGACCCGGCGAACGCCGTGCGCACGATGTCGGACCGCCACAGCGAGGTCAGCCGGTCGACCGCCCGCGCCGGGTCGGCGGCGATGAGCGCGCCGTTGAGCGCGCCCACCGACGTGCCGACGACCAGGTCGGGCTGGACGTCGAAGTCGTCGAGCGCCTGAAGCATGCCCACCTCGTGAGCACCGAGCACACCACCGCCACCGAGCACGAACGCTGTCTTCACGCACCTCACCCTGCCCCATTTCCCGGCGCAGTGTCCTGGAAGGGAACCGGCGGCGACGCTAGCGGACGCGGGCGCAGGTGGCGGGCACGTACCCCTTCGTGACCACGAGGCCGATCTCGTCGCGCGTGGGTCTGATGTTGACCTGGTACCAGTTGTAACCACTGGCCCCGCATTTGGGGGTGTACCCGTTGCTGCCGTTGCCTCTGAGGAACTGGCAGGAGGTGAGGACGCTGCCGGTCTTGCGTGTCTGCAGCACCTGCCCGTTGTTGAAGGCGAACTCGCGCACGCCCACGTTGGACCCCGTGATGACGATCTGGCGGCAGGCGGAGGCCGCGGGGGCCTGGCTCTGCGTCTGGGCGCTCGCGGGAACGGCCGCGAGGACGAACGCGGCGGCGAGCACCGACGCGCCGACGGTGGTGCGGGTGGTGAACATTTCGCTCCTTGTCCCGAAGGAATTGCTTGTGTGGGGACGTACGGGAGCGAATGCGAAATGAGTTCAAAGATTTGCGAGAGATATAAGGAAAGTCCGGTTTCTGGAAACTGCTGTTTCTGGAAACGTCCGGAAAGCGGCTGCCGGATCGGCCCGTGGTCAGTCGTGAAGGGCCAGCCGGAGCCCGAACCCGATGATGACCACGCCGGTCACCCGGTCGAGGACCCGCCGTACGCGGGCCGACCGCAGGACGTCGCTCATCAGCGAGGCGAACCCGATCAGCACCGTGCTCCACAGCAGCCCTTCGGCCGCGTGCACCCCGGCCAGCAGCAGCCCCATCGCCGCGTGCGGCGCCCCGGCCGGGATGAAGTGCGGCAACATCGCCACGTAGAACGCCCCGACCTTGGGGTTGAGCAGGTTGGTGAGCAGCCCGCGCCGGAACCCCTTCCCGAATCCGAACGCGTGCTGCCCGTCCTCCTCCTCGCCGGCCCGCGCCTTGGTGAGGAGCATGCGCACCCCCATCCACACCAGGTACGCCGCCCCCGCCCAGCGCAGGACGTCGTAGGCCGGCCGCGAGGCCGCCAGCAGCGCCGACAGCCCCGCCGCGGTGAGCACGCCCCAGACGAGCGTGCCGAGCTGGATGCCCAGCACCACCCCCCAGGCGGCACGCCGGCCCACGAGCAGCGACGTGCGCAGGGTGAGAGCCGTGTCGAGCCCCGGCGTGATCGTCAGGAGCGCGACGACGGCAGCGAAGGACCAAACTGCCGCATTGATGTCCACAAGGGGTGAGCGTAGCGCTAGGGAATCAACAGCAACTTTCCGGTCGTACGCCGGGCGGCCAGGTCCTCGTGGGCCCGGCCCGCCTCGGCCAGCGGGTAGCGCTCGGACACGTTGATCCTGAGCTGCCCGGAGGAGATCCAGCCGAACAGGTCGGCGGCCCGCCAGAGCAGCTCCTCCCGCTCCGCGACGTAGTGGACGAGCGTGGGCCTGGTCAGGAAGAGCGAGCCGCTGCGGTTGAGCACCTGGGGGTCGATCGGCGGGACCGGGCCGCTGGCCGCGCCGTAGAGGGCCATGAGGCCGCGCGGACGCAGCGCCTCCAGACCGCCGTCGAACGTGGTCTTGCCCACGCCGTCGTAGACCACGTGGATCCGGCCGCGCAACGCCTCGGCGAAGTCGTCGTAGTGCAGCACCTCGTCGGCGCCCGCTGCGCGGGCCAGCTTCTCCTTCTCCGGCGTGGAGACCGTGCTGTAGACCTTGGCGCCGCGCAGCTTGGCGAGCTGGATCAGCAACTGGCCCATGCCGCCGGCCCCGGCGTGCACCAGGACCTGGTGGCCCTCCTTGACCTCGTACGTCGAGTGGGTGAGGTAGTGGGCGGTCATGCCCTGGAGCATCGCCGCCGCCGCCACCTCGGCGGACACGCCGTCGGGCACCGGCACCAACCGGTCGGCCGGCACCACGGCCTTGTCCGCATAGCTCCCCATCACGCCGGCCCAGGCCACGGTGTCGCCGACGGCCAACTCGTGCACCCCCGGGCCGACGGCCGAGACCACGCCCGCCCCCTCGGACCCGATCGGGCTCGGCAGGGAGAGCGGGTAGGCGCCGGAACGGTGGTAGATGTCGATGAAGTTGACCCCGCTGGCCGCGACGTCGACCACGACCTCCCCGTCGCCCGGCACCGGATCGGGACGCTCGACGTACTCGAGAACCTCTGGACCGCCCTGGGCGGAGACGATGATGGCATGCATCCCCCCAGTCAACTCCGCCCCGCCCTCCCACCGCCACCCTGACCCACCAAGCCGCACCCCGCCGCACCCCCGCCGCGCCTCTCCGCGCCCCGCGCCGCGCCGCGCGCCCGCCAGTTGCGCCGCTACGTGTGGCTCATCGGGGTGCCGAGTCCGGGGTGGGCGTGACGCGGGCCAGGGCGCCGGCCTCCAAAGCCACCCAGATCGCTCCGTCGGGCCCGACCGTCAGCCCGTGCGGCTCGCTGCCCTCGGCGGGGCTCGGGGCGCCCTCTCCGGCGGACGCGGACGGCGGCACCGAGGGCAGCGGGTGCTCCTCGATCGTGCCGTCGACCGTGATGCGGCCGAGCCGCCCGGTGGCCCACTCGGTGAACCAGAGCGCGCCGTCGGGACCGGCCACGATGGCGTGCGGACGGCAGGCGCGATCGGGCAACGGGAACTCGGTGATCTTCCCGGCCGGATCGATCCGGCCGACCTGCCCGGCGCCGATCTCCACGAACCACACCGCCCCGTCCGGCCCCAGCGTGATGCCCACGGGGGCGGCCCCCTCGGTCGGCAGCGGATGCACGCTGACCTCCCCGGACAACGAGATCCGGCCGACGGCGTGGCCCTGGTTGATCGTGAACCAGAGCGCGTCGTCGCTGCCCACCGTGATGAAGGCGGGCATCCCGCCCTCCACCGGCACGTCGAAGTCGGACCGCTCGCCCGCGCCGCCGATGCGCCCGATGCGCCCGCTGCCCATCTGGGTGAACCACATCGCCCCGTCGGGCCCGGCGACGATCCCGTACGGCGAGTCGGCCGCGTACGCGGTGACCTGGCCGTCGCCGGTGATGCGGCAGACCCGGCCGCCCTTGCCCTCGGTGAACCACATCGCGCCGTCGTGGCCGGGCACGATCACGCCGGGCTGCCCGTCGGCCGGGTCGAGCTGGTGGATCACCGGCTCGCGCCCCGGCACCAGCCTGCCGACGCGGCCCTGGTGCACGAGCGTGAACCAGAGCGCGCCGTCGGCGGCGGTGGCCACGCCGTAGGGCGCGCCTTCGGGAATCATGGTCAACATACGTGTCCCCCTGTCAGTCGGATCTCGGTGCCTGAGAAATGCCGTCTCAGCGCGCGGTCGTGGGTGATCATGACCACCGCCCCGGGGTAGGCGGCGAGCGCGTGGTCGAGCTCGTCGGCCAGGGTCGGCGACAGGTGGTTGGTCGGCTCGTCGAGCAGCAGCAGGTCGTGTTCCCGGATCAGCAGCCTGGCCAGCGACAGCCGGCGCCGCTGGCCGACCGAGAGCGCGCCCACCTTCTGGCCGAGCACGTGCGGCGGGAAGAGGCCGGTGTCCAGCAGGGCCGCGCGACGCTCGTCGGCGTAGCCGTCGTGGCCGAGCGCGGCCGGCACGGGCAGGCCGGGGTCGAAGTCGTCGTCCTGGGGGAGGTGGCCGGCCCGGCACGCGGCGCGCTCGGCCATGATCCGCAACAGCGTCGACTTGCCCGCGCCGTTGGGCCCGCTCACCAGCACCCGCTCGCCCGGCCGGACGGTCAGCGACTCGACGTGGAGCCGGTCGCCGACGTGGACGTCGCGCAGCTCCACCAGGGGCCGGGGCGTGCCGGGACCGTCGCCCGCCGGGGCGGGACCGCGGAAGGCGGCCCGGAAGCGGAGCGGGGCCGGCGGACGCGGGACCGGGTCCTCCTCCAGGCGGCGCAGGCGCTCGTGGGCGTTGCGCACCCGGGCCGCCACCGAGCTCTGGACGCGGCCCGCGTTGCGGTCGTAGGCCATCTTGTTGTTGTCCTTCATGGCCCGCCCGGCCGCCACGCGGTGAGCGGTGGTGGCGGCGTGCTCGCGCACCTGCCGGACCTCCTCGCGCCAGGCCGCGTACGCCTGCTCCCACCGCGCCCGCGCCGCCGCCTTGGCGGCCAGGAAGCCGGTGTGGCCGCCGCCGAAGCGGGTGACGACCCCCTCCTCGACCTCCAGGACGGCGGTGGCCACCCGGTCGAGGAAGATCCGGTCGTGCGAGACCACGACGACCGGCCCCCGGTGCCCGCGCAGCCGCTCTTCGAGCCAGGTCAGCGCGGGCTCGTCGAGGTGGTTGGTCGGCTCGTCGAGCAGCAGCGTGGCGGGATCGGCGGCCAGCACGCAGGCCAGCCCCAGCCGGGCGCGCTCGCCGCCCGACAGGCTCGACAGCACCCGGTCGCGGGTGACGTGCGCCAGGCCGAGGCCGTGGAAGGCCCTGTCGACGCGCGCGTCGGCCTCGTAGCCGCCGCGGGCCTCGTAGGCGGTCAGCAGCTCGCCGTATTCGTCCATGACGTCGTCGGTGAGCGACGACTCCAGCTCGCGCAGCCGCCGCTCCATGGCCCGCAGGCCGGCCAGCGCGTGGTCGACCGCCTGCCGGACGGTGTGGCTGAGCGGCAGGCCGAGGGTCTGGCCGAGGTGGCCGACGTCGCCGGTGACGGTGATCTCGCCGTCGTCGGGCCGCTCGACGCCCGCCAGCAGCCTGAGCAGCGTGGACTTGCCGGAGCCGTTCTCGCCGACGACGGCCACGCGCTCGCCGGACCCCACGGACAGGGACACCTCGGTGAGCACGGCGCGGTCGCCGTACGACTTGCTGAGCTTGCGGACGTTGATCAGGATGGAACTCCAATCGCAACTATTGTAGCTTTAGTTTGGCACAGGTCGAGCCGTAAAAGCAACTGGAGTAGTTTTTGGAGACGAGCAGGCGTCCGGGAGGGCGCAGCGCGCGGGTGCGCGACGCCGTGCGCCAGGCGACCCTGGCCGAGCTGGCCGCCCACGGGTTCCGCGGCCTGACGGTCGAGAACGTGGCCGAGCGGTCGGGCGTGCACAAGACCACCGTCTACCGGCGGTGGGGCAGCGTGGAGGGCCTGATCTCCGACGCCTTGGAGCTGGCCAAGGACGAGCCGTGGCCGATCCCCGACACCGGCAGCGTCGAGGGCGACCTGCGGGGGGTCGTCCAGCTCGTCCGCAGCGGGTTCGCCGACCCGGAGATGGGGCCGGTGTCGTCGGCGTTCGTGGCGGCGGCCGTCCAGGATCCGCAGGCGGCGCGGGCCCTGCACGAGTTCTTCGCCGCGCGGCACGACCAGTCGGCCGAGGTGGTCCGGCGGGCGATCGCCCGTGGCGAGCTGCCCGACGTCGTCGACGTGCGGGAGGTGATCAGGGTGGCCGTCGCCCCGGTCTACTACCGGCTGTTCGTGGCGCACGAGCCGGTGAGCGAGCGGGACGCCGACCGCGCCGCCGACGCCGCCCTGGCCGCCGCCCGCGCCGGGGTCCTCTGAGCGTCCCGGATCAGGCCGGCGACCGGCAGCGTCCGGTCAGCGGCGGCGACCGGCAGGGCCCGTCAGTGGCTGAGGCCGGAGGGGCCGGTCAGCGGCGGCGGACGGAGAGGGCCGTCAGTGTGGGCGGGTGCGGAATCGGTTCAGGAAGCGCCGGGCCTTCTCCTGGTTCTGCGGGTCGCGGGCCATGCGCTTGGCCTTCTCCACGTTCTGCCTGCCTTCAGGGCTGCGCAGGTACGCGCGCACCCGGTCCATGAGCTTCGCCATCCGCATCCCCTACCCCGATGGCCGTCATGAACGCGGGCCCGCCTGGGGTTCCTTCTGCCCCCGCAGCTCGAAGTCGTCGAAGGTCAGCTTCAGCGACGACTCGCTGTCCTTGGGCGTACGCGCGAACAGCCCGACGTGCCCGTTGCCGAGCCCGTTGGGGTCGTCGGCCTGCGCCACCCGCTTGTCGTTCACCCACATCGTCAGCCGCACCGCCGCGCCGCGCTGCTCGCACGAGGCCACGATGCGCACGCGTCCCTCCGGCTTGGCCACCTTGGCGGGCTGGGTCAGCGTGCCGCCCGCGCCGTCGTACACGCGGCGGATCCGCGCGTTCCCCTGGAGGTCGAGGCCGAACTCGTAGTAGGTGTCGTCGTCGTCGGAGTCGTGGCAGTAGACGCCGTACTCGCCGTTGCCCGCGGACTCCCGGATCTCGGCGGTGACGCCGACGACCACCGACGACGGCAACATCGGCGTGGGCGTGGCCGAGGGATCGGGCGTGGTCGTGGGCGTGGCGACGAGGAAGGGGATCGGGGCCTTGGCCCGCTGCTCCTCGCGGCCGTCCGCCACGTCGAGCCCGTACGTGCCGTCCGTGCGGTAGCCCTTGCTGCCCGTGGTGGTGGGGTCGTACGTGCCGAGCCAGCCGCCGGAGGTCTGCGTGAAGTCCTCGCGGTACAGGACGTCCAGGTCGTCGGGCGGCCCGCCCGGGGTGAGCATCGCCCAGGCGGCGACCGAGCCCGCCACGAGCACCGCCGCGGCGGCCGCGCCGATTCCGAGCAGCCTGCCGCGCCGCTTCGCCGCCGTGCCGGCCGCCGTGTTGGCCGCTGTGTTGGCTGCTGTGCCGGCCGGGGGCGCGACCTCGGTGAACGGCGTGGTGGCCTGCTGCCAGGCCACCTGCACGGTGTGCGCCGCCTGCGCGGGCGCCGCCGAGCGGCCCACGAGGTGGTCGAGGAGCTGCTGCGCGGTGGGCCGCATGGCCGGGTCCTTGCGCAGCGCGGCCCCGACCAGCTCGCGCAGGCCGGGATCGACGTCGTCGAGGCCGGGCTCGGTGTTGAGCACCTGGTAGACGATGGCGGGCAGCGTGTCGCCGCCGAACGGCGCCCGTCCGCTCGCCGCGAACGCGATCAGGCAGCCCCACGAGAACACGTCGCAGGCGGGCGAGACCGGCTCGCCGCGCAGCACCTCGGGCGCCATGTACCGGGGCGTGCCGACCAGCTCGCCGGTGCCGGTGACGCCGCCCAGCGTGTCGAGCGCCCGCGCGATGCCGAAGTCGATCACGCGCGGCCCGACGGGGGACAGCAGCACGTTCGACGGCTTGAGGTCGCGGTGGACCACCCCGGCGCCGTGGATGGCGGTGAGCGCGGTGGCCACGCCGACGGCCAGGGCGTCGAGGCTGGACCCGCGCAGCGGCCCCGACCGGCGTACGGCCTCTTCCAGGTTGGGGCCGGGCACGTACTCGGTGACGACGTAGAGCAGGTCGCCGTCGAGCGCGGCCTCGATCACCGCGGCGGTGCAGAACCTGCGTACGCGGCGAGCGGCGTCGGCCTCCCGGCGGAAGCGCATCCTGAACTGCTCGTGCTGGCTGAGTTCCGGGTTGATCACCTTGATGGCGACCTGCTGCCCGGCCGGGTCCTCGGCGAGGTGGACGGTGCCCATGCCGCCTCGCCCGAGCACGCTCAGCAGCCGGTAGCGCCCGATCTGGGATATATCACCGCTCACGGCGGGTCAGCTTACCGATTGACGGCTATCCGCCGCAGATCTCGCAGGCGGTACGCGTACGCCGCGCGTACGACCAGGCCGCCACGGCCATCCCGGCGCCCCACACCACGTACCCGGGCACGGCCACCCAGAAGAACGCCTCGGGCAGGTCGCCCCCGGAGAACGGCACGCCCCCGCCGAGCCGTTCGGCGGCCATCTGCCCCAGCGCCACCCCGAAGTAGGCCAGCAGCCCGCCGGACACCCCCGCGCCCGGCCACAGCACCAGCCGGCGCGGCACCGGCCGACCGGCCAGCCACGGCACCCATCCCGGCCACACCCGCCCGAACCGGTGGACGAGCGCCAGCGGCAGCAGCGTCCCGGCCAGCAGGAACTCCACCTCGAACGCCACCGCCCCGGCCCGGTACGGCACGGCGTCGAACCCCACGGCCGCCTGCGCCGCGATCCGCGCCAGGCAACCGGCCACGGACACGTAGGCCGCCGCGAAGGCCCACCCCGGCGTACGGCCGAGCGCCCTGGCCGAACGCGGCCCGCGCCCGCACGCCTCGCAGGTCGCCGCGGCCCGCCGCCGGTAGGCCGCGGCCGACCGCCAGAGCAGCACCCCCGAGCCCACGCAGGCCGCCTTGCTGAGCGCCCCCGTCCACGAGAACGGGATGCCGAGCCCGGGGACGACCGCGGACACCACGTCGAGCAGCAGCAGCGCCCCCGACACGATGAGCGCGCCGCCCACCGCCCACGCCAGCGCCGGCGGCGCCCACCCGAGCGGGCCGTCCGGGCGCACGGTCATCATGACCACCAGTGCCGCCGCGGCCGCTGCGCACAGGCCCACCGCCGCCCAGCCGGTGAACACGATCAGATCGGGACCGATCGGCGACATCCGCGCCGGCATGTGGCCGAGCTCCCAGTAGACGCGCAGGCCGCCGTAGAGGACCACCAGCGCGAGCGCCGCGACGGGCGTCCTGACAATGCTCATGAACGGCATCCTGCCGACGGCCGCGGGCCCGTCCCTCCCCTGCGGGAGGTGTGCTCATCCCCCGTGCGGGGGAGCGCCGAGCAGCGCGGCCCGCACCCGCGCCAGCCCGTGTGCGGGGTCCACCACCAGCACGCGGCAGCCGGCGGCCGTGGCCGCGGCCACGCCCGCCGGGCTGTCCTCGACGGCCACGCACCGCGCCGGGGCCACCCGCAGCCTGCGGGCCGCCTCCAGGTACGGGTCCGGGTGCGGCTTGCCGCGGGCGGTGTCCCCGTCGGTGATCACCAGGTCGAACGCGTGCCCGAGCCGGGGCAGCACCAGCTCCGCGATGCTCCGGGGGGAGGCGGTCACCAGAGCGGTCGGCACGGCGGCCGCGGCCAGCCCGGCCAGCAGCTCCGGCGCCCCCGGCAGGACCGTCAGCCCCTCCCTGACACGCTCGGCGAACGCCTCGGTGAGCGCCTCCGCCACCTCGCCAGAGGATCCGGCGCCGGTCCCGTCCACCAGGTACGCGGCCGTGTCGCCCACCGTGCGGCCCGCCACGTGCGGCGCGTCGGCCGCCGTCAGCGAGCGCCCCAGCGACCGGGCCACCGCCGCCACGGCCTGCCACCAGAGCCCCTCGGTGTCCACCAGCGTGCCGTCCATGTCGAACAGGACAGCGTCGGCAGGGACGGCATCAACCTGGACCGCGTCGGGCAGCGCCTCAGGCATCGGCCGACAACACCGGCGCGGGCGCCGTGACCGTACGGGCGGCCACCAGCACCGGCCGCTCCACCAGCCGGACCGTGACCCGGGCCCCAGCGCCCAGCCGGGCCGCCTCGTGCCCCGGGACGTCGGCCAGCACCTCGCCGCCCTCCAGCGACAGCCGCAGCCGCACCGAGGCCCCCCGGAAGGACGCCGCCAGCACCTCGGCCCGCCCGTCGGGGTCGGGCGTGACCCGTACGGCCTCGGGCCGGATCAGCACGTCCACGTCGGGCTCGGCGGGCACCGGGCCGTCCACGGGAAGGAGCTGGCCGAACACGGTCACGCCGTCGCCGGAGAGCCGCCCGGCCAGGTGGTTCATGGCCCCGACGAACTCGGCGACGAACGGCGTGGCCGGGCGGTCGTAGACCTCGGCGGGCGGCCCGCACTGCTCCAGCCGCCCCTCGCGCAGCACCGCGACCCGGTCGGCGATCGACAGGGCCTCCTCCTGGTCGTGGGTGACGAAGACGGTGGTGATGCCGAGGTCGAGCTGCAGCCGGCGGATCTCCTCGCGCAGCGTCACGCGCACCTTGGCGTCGAGGGCCGACAGCGGCTCGTCCAGCAGCAGCACGCGCGGTTCGAGCGCGAGCGCGCGGGCCAGGGCGACGCGCTGCTGCTGGCCGCCGGACAGCTCGTGCGGGAAACGGTCGGCGTGCGTGGGGAGCCCGACGAGTTCGAGCAGTTCGGCGGCCCTGGCGTGCCGGACGGCCGCGGGCGCCTTGCGTACGCGCAGGCCGAAGGCCACGTTGTCGCGGGCGTTGAGGTTGGGGAAGAGCGAGTACGACTGGAAGACCATCCCGGCGTCGCGCTTGTTGGCCGGCACGTTCGTGATGTCCTTGCCGTCCAGCAGCACCGCGCCGGAGTCGGGCCGCTCGAACCCGGCCACGCAGCGCAGCGCCGTCGTCTTGCCGCAGCCCGAGGGCCCGAGCAGGGCCACGAACTCGCCGGGGGCGATGGTCAGGTCGAACCCGTCGAGCGCGACCGTCCTGCCGAACACCCGGCGCAGCCCGCGGAACTCCACCTGAGCGGTCATGATTTCTTCCTTCCACTGAAGACGGTGGAGACGGCGAGCAGCAACGCCCAGATGAGCAGCAGGCTGAGGATGGAGACCGCGACGGAGAGCTGCCCCTTGGAACCGGAGACGGTCACGATCCACACCGCGAACGGCTCGTACCCGAGCAGGCTGGCCACCGTGTACTCGCCGAGCACCAGCGCGAGCGTCAGGAACGACGCGCTGGCCAGGGCCGAGCGCAGGTTCGGCACCACGACCCGCAGCAGCACGTGCGGCCAGGACGCGCCCAGGTTCCGCGCGGCCTCGACCAGCGTGCGCACGTCCATGGTGCGCAGCCCGGCGTCCAGCGAGCGGTAGACGAACGGCAGCACCAGCACGACGTACGCGAGCACGAGCACGACGGGGAACCCCGGGTCCTGGATCGCGATCAGCGTGCCCCAGAACGGCGTCGGCGCCAGCAGATCGGCCCCGTCACGCAGCGAGGTCGTCAGCCCGGCCACGAACGTGATCGGCGGCACCACCAGCGGCAGCGTGCACAGCACCTCCATCACCGGCCGCAGCCGCGGCGCGAACAGCCGTACGGCCAGCATCGCCGGCAGCGCCAGCAGCAGGACCAGCACGATCGTCGCGGCGGCCAGCGACAGCGACATCAGCAGCGAGCGGGCGAAGCCCTCGGCCGTCAGCAGCTCGCCGTAGGCGGAGAACGACACCCCGGTGGCGGGGTTGTGGATCGTGTACCAGAGCGAGGCCCCGAGCGGGATCAGGAAGTAGGCCGCGGCCAGGGCGAACACCAGGCCGCGCCACCAGCGGGGCCGTGCGGGCGGTTTCGCCGCCGCCGCGGCGACGGGCTCCAGCCCGGTCAGCGCAGCCATCGGGAGCTCCTCCTCTGCAGCGGCAGGTAGATCGCCATCACCAGGCCGGCCACCACGATCATGTCGAGGCTGAGCGCCAGCGCGATGTTCTCGTAGCCGACCAGCACGTCACCGGTCAGCGCGCTGGCGATCTTCAGGGTGACCAGCGGCACGACGGTGCCCACCATGGCGTTGGCGGTCGCGTACGCCGAGAACGCCGACCCGAACAGCAGCACCACCCCGCCCAGCATCGCGGGCGCGAGCACCGGCAGCGCGACGAAGCGCCAGTAGTGCCAGGCGGTCGCGCCGCTGTTGGCCGCGGCCTCGCGCCACTGGGGCTTCAGCCCGTCCAGCGCGGGCGCCATGACCAGCACCATCAGCGGGATCGCGAAGTACAGGTAGACGATCGCCAGCCCCCAGAACGTGTACAGCGCCCCCGAGGGCAGCCCCACCAGGCCGCTGATCACGCCCGAGTTGCCCAGCGTGGCGATCCAGAAGAACGCCAGCGGCACCCCGCCGAAGTTGGCCAGCACGCCCGAGGCGGTCAGCACGGCCTCGCGCAGCAGCGTGAAGCGCGAGGTCACCACGGCGTAGGCGAGGAACGTGCCGAGGACGGCCCCGGCCAGCGCCACCACGGCCGACAGCTTGACGCTCCCGGCCATGGCGACGAGATAGCCGCCCTGGAGGCTCTGCGCGAGGTTGGCCAGGCTCGGCCGTCCCTGCGCGGTGAAGGCCCCCGCCACCAGCGCGACCGCCGGGACGCCGAAGACGAGGGCGAAGAAGGCCAGCAGGGGCAGGGCTCCCGCCCAGCCCCTGGAACGCGAGCGGGTCATCCCGAGATCGCGGCGTCCCAGCCGCTGGCCAGCTTGGCCTTGGCCGCGTCGACCTGCTCGGGCGTGGGGAACTCGGGCGTGCCCTCGACCTGGGGCAGCTTCTCGGCCAGCGCCTTGTCCACCGTGCCGTCGGAGGTCATGGACGGCAGCAGCACCGGACGGGCGAAGCCCTTGAGGTAGAGGTTCTGGCCCTCGGCGCTGTACAGGTACTCCTGCCACAGCCTGGCCGCCGCCGGGTGCGGGGCGTCCTTGTTGACGGCCTGGGCGTACATCTGGAAGTACTTGCCGTCGGTCGGCACGTTCACCTTCCAGTCGAGGCCCTTGGCGGACATCTGGGGGGCGTAGGCGGCGTTGTTGTAGTCCCAGTCGATGCTGATCTGGGTCTCGCCCTTCTCGATGGTCGCCGGGGTCGTCTCGACCGGGTTGTAGTTGCCGGCGTCCTTGAGCTTCTTGAAGAAGTCGATGCCGGGCTGGATGTCGTCGAAGGAGCCGCCGCTCGCGATGGCGGCGGCGTACACGCCGGCGAAGGCCGAGCCGGACTTGGTCGGGTTGCCGTTCATCGCGACCTTGCCCTTGTACTCGGGCTTGAGCAGGTCGGCGTAGCTGGTCGGGCAGTTGGCGATCTTCTTGGCGTCGCAGCCGATCGAGACGTAGCCGCCGTAGTCGTTGGTCCAGAGCCCGGTCGGCTCCTTCTGGCCCTCGGGGATCTTGTCGAACGCCTGCACCTTGTACGGCGCGAACAGCCCTTCCTTGGCGCCGCTGATCGCGAACGACTGGCCGAGGTCGAGCACGTCGGGGGCGCGGTCCTGGCCCTTGCGGGTCTTGACGGCGTTGATCTCGTCCGCGCTGGCCGCGTCGGGCGTCTCGCTCTCGATCTTGATGCCGTACTTGGCCTCGAACGACTTGATGATCTCGCCGTAGTTGGCCCAGTCGGGCGGCAGTGCGATGACGTGGAGGTTGCCCTCCTTCTTGGCGGCCTCGACGAGCTTGTCGAAGCCGCCGAAGTCGGCGGCCGAGGCGGCGGTCGCCGCGTTCGCCCCGCCTTCGGTCGTCTTGGTGGTCTGCTGGCTGCTCGGGGCGGCGCCACACGCCGCGGTGACAACGGTAAGGGCCGCGATGACGCCGGCCGTACGGGCGCGAGGTGTGAACACGTCGCCTCCACTCTCCGGGGGGTGTGGAAAGAACCTAAGGGAACTTGTACAAACAAGCGAGCACCAGTAAGTCGCATAAACATTGCTCTTTCATGAATGGAGAGGGTCGCGAATGGTTGCGCGCTATGAACGGATAGCCGCTGAGCTGCGTGATGACATCCTCACGGGCGCGTACCCGGTCGGCTCCCAGCTCCCGAGCGAGGCCGAGCTGGCCACCCGCCACCGGGCGGCGCGCGGGACCGTACGGCAGGCGGTGGCCGTGCTGGTCGCCGAGGGGCTGGTGGGGTCGCGGCAGGGCGCCAGGCGCATCGTGCTCGGCAACGCGCGCAGCCAGAGCTTCGCCGAGCTGCACAGCTTCGCCCAGTGGGCCAGGGCCAACGGCTACCGCATCGGCGGCCAGGTGGTCTCCCAGCGCCGCCGGCCCGCCACCGCGCCCGAGTCCGCCAGGCTCGGCGCGGGCGAGGATGGGGGCGAGGTGCTGGAGGTGCTGCGCCTGCGCTCGCTGGAGGGCGAGCCCGTCCTCGTCGAGCGGACCGTCTACGCCGGCTGGGTGGCCCCCGCCGTCGAGGCGCTCCCCGCCGACTGCGCGTCCGTCACCGAGGCCCTGTACGACTCCGTCGGCCTGATCTTCGCCTACGGCGAGCACCTCATCGACGCCGTGCCCGCCGGGGCCGAGGACGCCCGGCTGCTGGGCGTGCGGCGCGGCAGCCCGCTCCTGCGCCAGCGCCGCGTCACCACCACCCACGAGGGCCGGCCGGTGGAGTCCTCCGACGACAGGTACCGGGCGGGCAGCGTCACCTTCAGCATCCGCAACTCGATCGGCGCCAACCCCCTGACAAGACGGGCGGGTGACTTGCGCTTCGGGCCGTAAGAACATATGTTCGATACATAAGCACGCCCGTCTTCCCCCGGGTGGCTCAGCAAACGAACCAGAGCCGCGGGGAGAAGCGTCTTGAGCAGACTCTATGGCGATCCGATAGAGGTGTGGACCAGAGACGGCGAGCCGACCCAATTCGTCTGGCGCGACCGGCTCTACCTCGTCCGCAACGTGCTCGACCACTGGGTCGTGGCGCGCGAGTGGTGGAAGACCGGCGAGGGCGACCCCGGCGAGCGCCGCTTCTGGCGGGTGGAGGCGAGCCCGGGGCGCGAGGTGGGCTCGTACGAGCTGCGCTACGACACCGCCGGGAACGGCTGGCTGCTGCTGCGGGCGTGGGACTGATGGCGCCCCCGTTCCCGCACCTCCACGTGGCCTCGGCGTACTCCATGCGGTACGGCACCGCCTTCCCGCGCGCCCTGGTGGACCGGGCGTCCGAGCACGGCATGGACATCCTCGCGCTGACCGACCGCGACGGGCTCTACGGCGCGGTCAAGCACGTCCAGGCGTGCGCGGACGCCGGGATCGCCCCCGTGGTCGGCGTGAACCTGGCGCTCGACGTCCCGGCCTCCACCCCGGCGCCCGGCCTCCGCCCGCCGCGGCCGAGGACCGGTCCCGGCGCCGAGGACCGGGTCACCGTGCTGGCCCGCGCCGGCGGCTGGTCACGGCTGTGCCGCCTGGTCACCGCCGCGCACGCCGCCGGGGAACGCGGCGCGCCCAAGGTGACCCGCGAGCTGCTCGGCGCCTGGGCCGGGCCGCAGGGCGGCGACCACGGGTTCGGCGCCGAGGACGGGCTCGTGGTGCTGCTCGGGCCGCGCTCCGACGTCGGCCGCGCGATCGCCGAACGCCGCGACGAGCACGCCAGGACGCTGCTCGGCCTGTGGCGCGCCGCCGTCCCCGGCGTGGTGATCGAACTGGTCGACCAGTACGGCTTCCGCGACGCCACCACGGCCGTCCGCATGCTCGGCCTGGCCGAGTCCGCCGGCGTGCCGGCCGTGCTGACCAACGCCGCCCGCTACCTCGACCCGGCCGACCACCAGGTCGGGGACGTGCTCGACGCGGCCCGCCAGCTCGTCCCGCTGCACCCGCGGCACCTGGAACGCACCACCTCGCACGCCTACCTCAAGAGCACCAAGGAGATGTGGCAGGTGGCGGCCAAGGTCTGCGGCGCCGACCGGGAACGGGTGGCCCGGCTGCTGTTCACCACCAGGCGCCTGGCCGAGGCGTGCTCGATGGACCCGCTGCGGCTGCTCGCGCTCAGGAACGACCCGCCCGACCTCAACCTGCCCGAGATCGGCCGCGACCCGGTGCCGCTGCTGCGCAACCGCGTCGAGGACGGCCTGGTCAGGCGCGGCCTCGACCGCTCACCGCAGGCCAGGGAACGCCTGCGGGCCGAGCTGGACGTCATCGAGCGCAAGCGCCTGTCCGGGTACTTCATCGCCGTGGCCGGCATCACCGACATGATCCGCGGCATGGACATCCGCTGCGCCATCCGCGGCTCGGGCGCCGGCAGCCTGGTCAACTACCTCATCGGTATCGGCGAGGTGAACCCGCTCGAACACGGCCTGCTCATGGAGCGCTTCCTGTCGGAAGGGCGCGTCGGCCTGCCCGACATCGACGTGGACGTGGAGTCGGCCCGCCGGCTCGACTGCTACAAGGCCATCTTCGAACGCTACGGCGAGGCCCGCGTGGCCTGCGTGTCCATGATGGAGACCTACCGGGCGCGCAGCGCCATCAGGGACGTCGCCGGCGCGATGGGCCTGCCCCCGCACGAGATCGACGCCATCGCCAAGGCGTTCCCGCACATCAGGGCCAGGCAGATCACCGCGTCCCTGGCCGACCTGCCCGAGCTGCGCGAGAGCCGGCTCGGCGAGGCCGGGCTCGACCGGGTGTTCCGGCTGGCCGAGAGGCTCGACGGGCTGCCCAGGCACATCGCGCTGCACCCGTGCGGCGTGCTGGTCGGCAACTCGGGCCTGCGCGACAGGACGCCGGTGGAACGCAGCCTGCTGGAGTTCCCGATGTCCCAGTTCGACAAGGACGACGTGGAGGAGGCCGGCCTGCTCAAGCTGGACGTCCTGGGCGTGCGCATGCAGTCGGCCATGGCGTACGCGCTGAGCGAGATCAAACGCGTGGACGACATCGAGGTCAGGCTCGACGAGCAGACCGGCGACGACCCCGGCGTCGAGTACGTCCCGCACGACGACCAGGAGACCTACGACATGATCTGCGCCAGCCGCACGCTCGGCTGCTTCCAGATCGAGTCGCCGGGCCAGCGCGAGCTGGTGGCCAAGCTGGAGCCGCGCCGGATGCACGACCTGATCGTGGACATCTCCCTGTTCCGGCCGGGGCCGGTCAACTCCGACATGGTCACCCCGTACCTGGAGGCCAGGCACGGGTGGCGGCGGCCGTACTACCCGCACGAGCGGCTGCGCGAGGCGCTGAAGGAGACGCACGGCGTGGTCGTCTTCCACGAGCAGGTGCTGAAGGTCATCTCGGTCATGACGGGACGTGACCTGTCCTTCGCCGAGACGTTGCGGCGCACCCTGGACACGCCGGCGGGCCGGGAGCGGGTGCGCAAGGCGTTCGTGCCGCTGGCCAGGGCCAACGGGTTCGGCGACGCGGCGGTGGAGCGGGCCTGGAAGGTGCTCGACGCGTTCGGCGCGTTCGGGTTCTGCAAGGCGCACGCGGCGGCGTTCGCGCTGCCCACCTACCAGTCGGCCTGGCTCAAGCGGCACCACGCGGCGGCGTTCTTCGCCGGGGTGCTCACCCACGAGCCCGGCATGTACCCGTCGCGCGTCATCATCGACGAGGCCCGCCAGTGCGGGGTCGAGATCCTGCCGCTCGACGTCAACGGGTCCGGCAAGGACTGGCGGGTGGAGCGGCTCGGCCCGCGTCCGCCGCTGCGGCTGCGGGTGAGCCCGTCGGAGCTGGGGGAGGAGCGGCGTCCGGTGCGGCAGGAGTTCCGGATCGGGGAGATCGGCCGCGGTTACGCGCTGCGGGTGCCGTTCTCGGCGGTCAAGGGGGTGAGCGAGGCAGAGGTCGAACGCATGGTGGCGGGGCAGCCGTACACGTCGCTGGCCGACTTCTGGGACCGGGCCCGGCCCTCGCGTCCGACCATCGAGCGCATCGTCCAGGTCGGCGGCCTCGACGCGCTGCACGGCCTGCGTCCCGGCGGTCCCCGCTGGCGTCCGGGAGAGCTGACCCGGCGTGACCTGATCGCCCAGGTGGGCGCGCTGGAACGGGCGTCGTCGATCGGCGTGCGCTCGGCCGCGCCCCGGTCCAGGCGCTACACCGCGGCGGCGCCCCGCCCCCGGGCCGAGCAGCCGTCCACGCAGCTCCCGCTCGGCTTCGGCGAGCACCTGCCGCCCGGCGAGCTGCCCGAGATGACGGAGACGGAGATGGTCGAGGCCGAGCTGGAGATCCTGGGCATCGACGTCAGCCGGCACGTCATCAGCTTCCACGACGAGCTGCTCGACGCGCTCGGGGTCGTGCGCTCCAAGGACCTGCTCGCCCAGCGCAACGGCGCGGAGGTGCTGGTCGCCGGGGTGAAGGTGGCCACCCAGACGCCCGCCGTGCGCTCGGGGCAGCGGGTCATCTTCACCACCCTCGACGACTCGACGGGCCCGATCGACCTGACGTTCTTCGAGTCGGTGCAGGGCAGGTGCGCGGCGACGGTGTTCGGCTCGTGGCTCATGCTCGCCAGGGGAGTGGTCCGCCGTACGGGGGCCCGCGCGGTCTCCATGCGCGCCGTGGACTGCTGGAACCTGACCGACCTGGACGCGCTGTGGCGCGCGGAGGGCGTCGAGGCGGTCCGCGCCCTGCTCGACCAGGCCCCGGAACAGTCGCAGGGCGTCGGCGGACGGAAGATCGAGTACGCCAACGGCTTCCGGCTCTCGCCCTACTCCGACCTCGGCCCCGCCATCGCCGCCCCGCCCCGGCAGCTCTGGCACGCCAGCCCCGGCAGCTCGGGCCCGACGGCGGCCTGACCCGGCAGCTTCTGACCCGACAGAGCCCGCGTGGCCGCCACGGCTAGCCGGTGTGGCCGAACGGGGTCGAGCCCTGGGCGGGCCGGGTGGTCAGGCGGGTCACGACCTCGGGGCCGGGCGCGGCCTCGGCGACCGCCTCGCGCAGCCGTCCGGCCACGTCGAGCCGCTGGACGCGGGTGACCTCGCGGACGGTGGCGGCGCACAGCAGGGCCGCCGTCACCGCGCCGGCCAGCTCCAGCAACCCCACCCCGGTCAGCCCGTCGGAGGAGGACTCCAGCGGCAGGCGGACCGTGATCAGCGTCAGCATGGCCAGCCAGCTCAGCCACCACGCCGTCAGCAGCGCGAGCCACCGCCCGCGCCGCCCGGCCGGCGGCTTGGCCCGCTGCCACACGTCGTCGACCAGCAGCGCGGGCGCGACCAGGTTGACGACGGGGATCAGCCAGGCGGCCGCGACCGGCCCGGTGGGGCTGGAACGGTCCTTGACCTGGCGGGCGCGCACCAGCCAGGTCACGTAGGCGGCCGCGGCGGCGACGGAGGTGCCCGCGACCAGCATCATCAGCACCGCGAACATCGTCACCGCCCCCACGACCGCCTCGGCCTGCGCCCCATGGGGACGGCCGCCGAACGCGGCGAGCTGGACGGCGAGATGACGGCCGCTGGACCGCTCGAAGACCACGAGGGCGCCCAGGGAGAGGACCTGCGCGGCGAGCGTCACGTAGACGGCGGAAGCTGCTTTGGTTGGCGGTGCCTGGGCGTAGCGCACGATGTTCTCCCCCCGGGCCATGCGCTGAGGTTCTGACTCACTTGTATCCCGTGAGCACCGCTGTTAATCAGCTCACCACGCCGGATTCCCACGCCCAAGCTGCGATTCCCACTCGATTGCGGACACCGAGCTTGGCCTGGATGCTGCCGAGGTGCGTTTTCACCGTCGACAGCGACACGAACAGCTCGGCGGCCACCTCCTGGTTGGTGCGTCCCCTGGCCACCAGGCGCACGACGTCCAGCTCGCGGTCGGTCAGCGCGCCGTTCGGCGGCTCGGCCGCCCGCCTGGGCTGGGTCAGGTGCTGCAGCAGCCGTACGGTGACCGACGGCGACACCAGCGCGTCCCCGCCGGCGGCCGCCCTGACCGCCTCGATGAGCAGCGTGGGGCCGCTGTCCTTGAGCAGGAAGCCGGTGGCCCCGGCGCGCAGCGCGCCGTAGACGTACTCGTCGAGGTCGAAGGTGGTGACGATGACCACCCGCATCGGGTTCTCCACGCCCGGCCCGGACAGCACGCGGGTCACCTCCAGCCCGTCGAGCTTGGGCATCCTGATGTCGAGCAGGCACACGTCCGGCCGCAGCCGCCTGGCCTCGGCCACGGCCTCGGCGCCGTCGGCCACGGCGGCCACGACCTCCATGTCCGGTTGTGCGTCCAAGATCATTTGAAAGCCGGTGCGTACCAGCTGCTGGTCGTCGGCGATGAGAACCCGAATAGTCACGGCTCAACTCTAAGGATCAGCCGTTCGGCCGAGGCCGAAATGGACGCACGGCCGATCCGCCGGCACCCCCTGTCCCGGAAGGCTGGAGCCCATGAACGACGTGCTTGTTGGACGAGCCCTGGCCAAGCGGTTCGGGCAGACGGTCGCCCTGGGCGGCGTGGACATCACGGTACGGGCGGCCGAGGCCGTGGCCATCATGGGCCCGAGCGGTTCCGGCAAGTCGACCCTCCTCCACTGCCTGGCCGGGATCATGAAGCCGGACGACGGCGAGGTCCACCTGCTGGGCCAGCGCATCGACGCGATGGGCGAACGCCAGCGCAGCGCCCTGCGGCGCACCCGCTTCGGCTTCGTCTTCCAGTTCGGCCAGCTCCTGCCGGAGCTGCCCGCCGAGGAGAACGTGGCGCTCCCGCTCATGCTGGGCGGCGTGCCGCGCGTCCAGGCCGTACGGCAGGCGCGCGAGTGGTTCCCGCTGCTCGGCCTGCACCAGATGGAGGCCCGGCGGCCCGGCGAGCTGTCCGGCGGCCAGGCCCAGCGCGTGGCCATCGCCAGGGCGCTGGTGAGCAAGCCCGCCGTGGTCTTCGCCGACGAGCCCACCGGCGCGCTCGACCAGCAGACCGGCCAGGACACGATGCGCCTGCTCACCGAGGCGACCAGGCACAACGGGGCCTGCCTGATCGTCGTCACGCACGACCCCAACGTGGCCGCCTGGTGCGACCGCACGGTCGAGGTCCGCGACGGCCGCCTGCTCGCCCACGGGGTGACCGCGTGAACTTCGACCTGACCTGGCGGCTGCTCAAGGGCGGCGGGCGCAGGGGCATGCTGGGCACCTGGCTCACCTTCGGCGCGGTCGCGGTGGCCACGGCGCTGCTGCTGTTCGCCGTCGCCGCGAACGTCGCCTTCGACGCCAGGGCCGACCGCAGCGCCTGGCGCAACCCGGTGGCGGCGGCCCAGAAGGACGCGGCGGTCGCCGTCGAGGCGAGCCGCTTCGACTACGTGGGGGACCAGGCGATCACCGTCGTCGACCTGGCCGCGCTCAAGCCGGGGGCGCCCGCCCCGCCCGGCATGCCGCACTTCCCCGCGCCCGGCGAGGTGTGGCTGTCGCCCGCCCTGTCCGAGCTGGCCGCCCGGCTGCCCGCCGACCAGCTCGCCAAGCGTTACCCGGCGCCGAAGGGCGTCCTGGGTCCGGAGGCGCTGGTCCAGCCCGAGGAGCTGGTCGCGGTCGTCGGCCACGCCCCGGACTCGCCCGCGATGACCGCCGAGCGCAGCGACGACTGGATCCTCGGCAAGCCGCCGGTCAAGGTCGCCACCCTGGCGGGCACGCCCAGCGAGGACGCCACCGCATACCAGGTGCTGGCGCTGATCGCCAGCGTGCTCATGGTCGTGCCGCTGCTGGTGTTCGGCGGCGCGGCGGCCAGGCTCACGGTCGCCCGGCGCGACCAGCGGCTGGCCGCGCTCAGGCTGGTCGGCGCCACGCCGGGCCAGGTGATCGGCATGACGGTGGCCGAGGCCGTGCTGGTGGCCTTCGCCGGGGCGCTGGCCGGGGCGGTCGCGTTCGGGGCGGCCGTGCCGCTGCTGGCGCGCATCCCGATCCAGGGCGGCACCTGGTTCGTCGCGGACCTGTTCCCGAACCTGCTGATCCTGGCCGGCGTGCTGGTCGCGGTGCCGCTGCTGGTGGGGGTGTCGGCGGTGGTCGGGCTGCGCCGGGTCGTGGTCAGCCCGCTGGGCGTGGCCAAGCGCGAGACGCCGCCCGGCATGCGGTTCGTCCGCGTCCTCGCGCTGCTCGCGGTGCTGGCCGCGTTCCCGCTGCTCACCAGGGGGACCAGCGTGGCGATCGTGGCCGTGGCGCTCGGACTGGCGTTCCTGTGCCTGAACCTGGCCGGCCCGTGGGTGGTCGGCCTCATCGGCAAGGTCGCGGCCGGGACCGCGCGCCGGCCCGCGCGGCTGCTGGCGGCCCGCAGGCTCGTGGACGATCCGCGCTCGGCCTGGCGGACCGTCAGCGGCGTGGCCCTGACCGGCTTCGTGGCCGGGTTCCTCGGCCTGCTCAGCCCCGGCGCGTTCGGCGGGGACACCGGGCCCGCCCAGCTCAGCGTCGCGGCGCCGGTGGGCGAGGTGTCGAAGGTGGCCGACCAGGCCCGCGACCGGCTCGGCCGGGCGGGCATCACGGCCACGGTGAAGACCACCAAGCACACCGTGGTCGCGGCGCTCGGCAGCGGCGCCGACGATGTCGTGGTCGACCGGGCGCGCACCGTGCTGAGCGATCTCGTGCCGGGGCACACCCCGACGACGAAGGCCGACGACCAGCGCTTCGGCCTGCAGATCCTCGCCGACGTGCGCGTGGGCACGATCGTGGTGCTGTCGGTGTCGTTCCTCGTGGCGATCGCCAGTGCGGGGATCACCGCGGCGTCGTCGGTGCTGGACCGGCGGCAGACGTACGCGCTGCTGCGGCTGGCCGGCACGCCCCTGGAGGTCCTGGACCGGGCCCGGCGGGCCGAGACGCTGATCCCGATGGCCGTGATGGGCGGCGGCGCGATCCTGGTGGGCGCGTTCTGCGCGATACCGTTCATGATCGGCGGGATCAGCACGACCGGGGTGGTCACGCTGCTGGTCTGCGTGGCCGCGGGCTTCGGGGGCGTGATCGGCGCGGGCGCGCTGAGCAGGCCACTGCTGCGCTCGGTGACCGACGACCCGGCGCCGCGCCCGGACTGACCACCCGGACCGGGTGTCCGAACTGGCCGCTCAGCCGAGCACGAGGTCGCGGACCGTGCGCAGCGACTGCTCGTCGCGCGGTCCCATGACCAGCAGGCTGGTGACCGGGCTCTTGTGCCACAGGTCGAGCCGTTCCCTGATCCGGCCGGGCGGGCCGACGAGCGAGATGCCGTCGGCCAGCTCGTCCGGGATCGCCCGGAACGCCTCGTCCTTGCGGCCGGCCAGGTAGAGGGCCTGGATGTGCTCGGCGGCTTCGGCGAAGCCCATGCGGCCGATGATGTCGGCGTGGAAGTTGCGCTGCTTGGCGCCCATGCCGCCGATGTAGAGCGTCAGCATCATCTTGACGCCGTCGAGGGCGGCCCTGACGTCGTCGGAGATGACGACCATCACCATGGCGGCGATCTCGAAGCCGGGGCTCCGGGCCGCCAGCGCGTCGCCGTACATCTCCTCGATCCGGCCGGGGAAGGCGAACAGCGGCAGCCAGCCCTGCGCGATCTCGGCCGCCAGGGCGACGTTCTTCGGGCCCTCCGCGCCGAGGTAGACGGGGATCTCGGGGCGCAGCGGGTGGGTGATGAGCTTGAGCGGCTTGCCCAGGCCGCCCGCCAGGGGGAGCGGGTAGTGCTCGCCGTCGCTGGTCACGGGCTCCTCGCGGCGCCACACGCGGCGCATGATCTCGACGTACTCGCGGGTCCTGGCCAGGGGTCTGGCGAACGGCTGCCCGTACCAGCCCTCCACCACCTGCGGGCCGGAGGCGCCGAGGCCGAGCAGCAGCCGGCCGCCGGTCAGGTGGTCGAGCGTCATCGCGGTCATCGCGGTGGTGACCGGCGGGCGGGCCGAGATCTGCGCCACCGACGTGCCCAGCTTGATCCGGCTCGTACGCGCGCCGTACCAGGCCAGGGGCGTGAACACGTCGCTGCCGTACGCCTCGGCGGTCCACACCGAGTCGTAGCCGAGGCGTTCGGCGGCCAGGACGGTCTCCGTGGCGTCGTCGGCGCCGCGCTGCCAGTAGCCGAGATTCAGGCCGAGCTTCATACGTACCTCCGGAATAAAGTTCCATTACCGACGCCGCAGTGTCAATGCGTGATCCTCCGGGGAGATCAGACATTGTGCTCAAGAGTCTCTGTCGTCTCTTCTGCCTGCTGCTCCTGCTGTCGCCGGCGGCCGAGCCGACGATGGCCGTGAGCGCCGCGCGGCCGAACATCGTGTTCGTGATGGCCGACGACCTGGAGAGCGGCGTGCTGCCCTACTTTCCGACCATCACCTCGGAGCTGGTCGCCAAGGGCGCCTCCTTCGACCACTTCTTCGTGACGAACTCCTGGTGCTGCCCTTCGCGCACGTCGATCCTGCGGTCCCAGTACGTCCACAGCCATGGCGTCCTGACCAACACCGCCCCCGAAGGGGGGTTCGACCGCTTCCATTCGCTGGATCTGGAACGTTCCACGATCGGCACGTGGATGCAGCAGGCCGGCTACCGCACCGCGCTGATGGGCAAGTTCCTGAACCACTATCCCGGCGCGACCGCCGACGCCGCGTACGTGCCGCCCGGCTGGGACGAATGGGACGTCCCGGTCCGCAAGCTCTACGAGGAGTACGGCTACCGTCTCAACGAGAACGGCGACCTGTACGACTACGGCTGGTCGGAGCAGGACTACCTGTCCGACGTGCTGGCGGCCAAGGCGAGCGACTTCATCACCGGCTCCGACGACCCCTTCTTCCTCTACCTGACGCCCATCGGCCCGCACAACCCGGCCAACCCGGCGGTCCGGCACGTCGCCGACCTCCCCGAGGTCGGCGCGCCGCGCACGCCGTCGTTCAACCAGGTCGACGTGAGCAAGGAGCCGCTGTGGCTGCGCTCCCTGCCCCCGCTGAGCCAGGAGGACATCGACCGGGTCGACGAGCGCCACCGCCGGAGGCTGCGCTCGATGCTCGGCGTGGACGACCTGGTCCGGTCGGTGGTCGAGACGCTGCGCGCGTCCGGCAAGCTCGACAACACCTACATCGTCTTCACCTCCGATAACGGCTTCCATCTCGGCACGCATCGGCTCACCCAGGGCAAGACGACGCCGTTCGAGGAGGCGATCAAGGTCCCGTTCGTGGTGCGCGGGCCGGGGATCAAGCCGGGCTCGGCGATCGGGCAGCTCGGCGCGACCGTCGACATCGCGCCGACGATCGCCGCGCTGGGCGGGGCCGCCGTGCCGTCGTTCACCGAGGGGCGCTCGCTGGTGCCGCTGCTGCGCGGCAGCCCGCCCGCCCAGTGGCGCAGGAACGTGCTGGTCGAGTTCAACAGGCCGGTCAACCGGTCGTCGGCGGCCCAGACGCCGGTGCCCTCCTACCAGGCGCTGCGCACCGACCGCTACACCTACGTCAGGTACGACACGGGGGAGCGGCAGCTCTACGACCTGACCGCCGACCCGTACCAGCTCGACAACCTCGCGGCCACTGCCGACCCGGCGCTGCTGCTCGGGCTCGACACCCGGCTCCAGGCGATGCGGGCCTGCTCGGGCGCCGGGTGCCGGGAGGCCGACCTGCGTCAGTGACCGGGGAACAGGGCGGGGTAGGCGTGCGCCAGGTGGTCGGTGACCGCCTGCTGGGCCTCGTCCGGGTCGCCGGCCGCGATGGCCGCGCGGATGCGCTCGTGGTCGGCGCGCAGCACGGACGGGTCGCCGAGGCGTTCGACCGCCTCTATGGCGTTCCTGCGCATCGCGTCCCGGAGTGAGCGCATGATGGCGGCGATGAGCCGGTTGCCCGAGGCGTCCGCGATCGCGCAGTGGAAGGCCGTGTCGTGCTCCACGAACTCCTCGGCCGTGCCCGCCCGGTCCATGCCCTCGATCGCGGCGTCCAGGGCCGAGGTGCCGGCCCGGGTCGCCGCCGCGTGCGCGGCCGACCAGCGTTCGATCATCAGCCGGGCGTCCACGACCTCGCGCTGCTCCAGGGTGGCCAGGCCCAGGTTGAGCCGGAGCAGGTCGGTCAGCGCGGTGTCGGGCCGCGAGGTCAGCACGGCCCCCGCCTCCGGTCCCCGTCCCACCTGCGAGGACACCACGCCCAGGGTCTCCAGGACGCGCAGCGCCTCGCGTACGGACGAGCGGCCGACGCCCAGTTGCTCGGCCAGCCGGCGTTCGCCCGGCAGCCGGTCGCCCACGGTCAGGCCGTCCTCGGCGATGCGCCGTTCGATCTGGGCGAGCACGTCCTCGAACGCCCGTGTGCGTTTCACCGATGCCTCCCCGGTGCTGGCCCGGAACAGTGTGGTTGGGTATGGTCTGACCATACAGTGGTCAGACCATTCATTGGGAGAGTCGTGCGAGTCGCCCTGTTCATCACCTGCGTGAACGACACGCTCTTCCCGGGCACCGGCAAGGCCGTCGTGTCGCTGCTGCGCAGGCTGGGCTGCGACGTGGACTTCCCCGTCGCCCAGACGTGCTGCGGGCAGATGCACGTCAACACCGGTTACCGGGCGGAGGGCGTGCGGCTGGCCAGGAAGTTCACCGAGGTGTTCGCCGGGTACGACGCCGTCGTGGCGCCGTCCGGGTCGTGCGCGGCCATGGTGCGCGAGCAGTACCCGAAGCTGGTGCGGCCGGGCAGCAGGGGCGCGGCGGCCGTGGCCGAGGTCGTGCCCAAGGTGTACGAGCTGAGCGAGTTCCTGCTGGACGTCCTGAAAGTCGACGACGTTGGCGCATATTTCCCGCACCGGGTGACATATCACCCGACGTGCCATTCGCTGCGCGGGCTGCATCTCGGCGACCGGCCCACCCGGCTGCTGCGGAAGGTCCGGGGCCTGGAGCTCGTGCCGCTGCCCGGAGCGGAGGAGTGCTGCGGCTTCGGCGGCACGTTCGCGGTCAAGAACCCGGCGGTGTCGGCCGCCATGGGGGCCGACAAGGTGCGCGGCATCCTCGACACGGGCGCCGAGGTGATCTGCGCGGCCGACAACTCGTGCCTGATGCACATCGGCGGCACCCTGAGCCGCCAGAAGACGGGAGTCAGGACGATGCACCTGGCGGAAATCCTCGCAGCCACGGAAGAGACCCCATGAGCGCAACATTCCTCGGCATGCCCGGAAATTTCCCGAAAAATGCGGCGAAAGCCGTGGAGGACTCGCAACTCCGGTTCAACCTCCGGAAAGCCACTCACACCATTCGCGGCAAGCGCGCCGCCGTCGTCGGCGAGCTGCCCGACTGGGCCGAACTGCGCGCCGCCGGCAAGGCCGTCAAGGACCACACCCTCCGCCACCTCGACCGCTACCTGCTCCAGCTTGAGGAGGCCGTCCGGCGGGCGGGCGGCACCGTCCACTGGGCCAGGGACGCCGACGAGGCCAACCGCATCGTCGGCGACCTGGTCGCGGCCACCGGCGAGACCGAGGTGGTCAAGGTCAAGTCGATGGCCACCCAGGAGATCGGGCTCAACGAGGCGCTGGCCCGGCGCGGGATCACCGCGTACGAGACGGACCTGGCCGAGCTGATCGTGCAGCTCGGGGACGACTTCCCCAGCCACATCCTGGTCCCCGCGATCCACCGCAACAGGTCGGAGATCCGCGAGATCTTCCTCGACCACATGCCCGGCGCGCCCCCCGGCCTCACCGACGAGCCGCCCGCCCTGGCCGAGGCCGCCCGGCTCCACCTGCGCGAACGCTTCCTCAAGAGCAAGGTCGCCGTCTCCGGCGCCAACTTCATGATCGCCGAAACCGGCACGCTGGTCGTGCTGGAGTCGGAGGGCAACGGCCGCATGTGCCTGACCCTCCCCGAGACGCTCATCAGCGTCGTCGGCATCGAGAAGCTCCTGCCGTCCTGGCAGGATCTGGAGGTCTTCCTCCAGCTTCTTCCGCGCAGCTCCACAGGTGAGCGGATGAATCCGTACACCAGCACGTGGACCGGCGCCACCGAGGGCCAGGACTTCCACCTGGTGCTGCTCGACAACGGCCGCACCGACGTGCTCGCCGACGAGGTCGGCCGCCAGGCGCTGCGCTGCATCCGCTGCTCGGCCTGCCTGAACGTCTGCCCCGTCTACGAACGCGCGGGCGGCCACGCGTACGGCTCGGTCTATCCCGGGCCGATCGGGGCCATCCTCACCCCGCAGCTCAGGGGCATGTCCTCGGACCTGGACGCCTCGCTGCCGTTCGCCTCCAGCCTGTGCGGGGCCTGCCTGGAGGTCTGCCCGGTGGCCATCGACATCCCGGAGGTGCTGGTGGACCTGCGGGCCAAGGCGCCGCACGCGGCGGCCGAGCGCGCGGGCATGAAGGCCGCCGGCTGGGTGCTGGGCGACCAGGCGCGGCTGGCCAGGGCGCAGCGGCTGGCGGGCCGGCTGCGCCGGCTGGTGCCCAGACGTCGGCTCCCCGGCCCGCTGTCGGCCTGGACCGACACCCGGGACGTGCCGGACATCCCTGAAGAATCCTTTAGAGACTGGTGGGAGCGTGACGATGGGCGCGCGTGAAGAGATCCTGGCCAAGGTCAGGAAGGCGGTCGCGGACGCGCCCGAGGTGGAGGTCGCCCGGCACTACCGGACCCGCCCGCAGGTGGACGACGTGGTGGGCCTGTTCGCCGAGCGGGTGCGCGACTACCGGGCCGTCGTGCACGTGCTCCCCGACGCGGAGGTGCCCGGCAAGCTGGCCGAGCTGGCCGAGGGCCGCCGGATGATCGTCCCGGACGGCTTCGCCTGGGCGGCGCCGAGCAGCCCGGAGGCCGGGACCGACCGGCGCTGGGACGCGCTGGACGCCGCCGACGGGGTGTTCACCGCCTGCGCGGTGGCCGTCGCCGAGACCGGGACCATCGTCCTCGACCACGGGCCCGGCCAGGGCGCCAGGGCGCAGACGCTGGTCCCCGACCACCACGTGTGCGTGGTGCGCGCCGATCAGATCGTGGCGGGCGTGCCCGAGGCGGTGGCCAGGCTCGACCCGGCCCGCCCGCTGACCTGGATCAGCGGCCCGTCGGCGACCAGCGACATCGAGCTGAACCGCGTCGAGGGCGTGCACGGCCCCAGGACGCTCGAAGTGATCATCAGCACCTGAGCGGCCGCCCTCGCAAATCGTCAGTATCTGAGCACGGCCGCCACGTCGTGCACGTCGTCGGTGAACCACAGCTCGGCGTCCGTCATGGCGGCCGCCCTGACCACGGCCGAGTCAGCGCGCTCCTCGACGGGGTGCTCCACGCCCCAGCGCCGCAGCTCGGCCGGGTCGGTGGCGAGCTGGGTGCCGCCGTCGCCGGTCCACACGTTCCGGTCGAGCGGGCCGGGCATGAGCACCGCGTGCACCCTGCCCTCGCGCAGGGCGTGCGCGACCTGGGACAGGCCCGCCGGCCCCGAGGACTCGCGGTGGCGGTCGAGCAGCTCGGCGCGGCGGCGGTCGAGCCAGTCGTCCAGCGCGCGCTCGACGTCCTCCTCGAACTGGCCGTGGTCGGAGCGGCTGCCGTGCTCGACCATCATCACCCGGTCGGCGGACTTGGTGCTGAGGTGCTGCAGCAGGTAGGAGCGCGACTTCGGCTCGCCGGCCACGATGATCAGCTCGGCGCCGATCCTGCGGACCTGCTCGTCGATCTCGCGGGCGACGGCGACCGCGTTCTTCTCCCACGTCTCCTCGGCGCCCCGCTCGTACCGCTTCTGCGACCAGCCGCCCTGGGCGGTCTTCTGCAGCGGCCAGTCGGCCGCCTCCACGGTGGTCGTGCGCGCCGCGCCGCCGCCGAAGACCGACAGCTCGGCCCCCGCGTGGTCCACGATGACCCGCAGGTGCGGCACGTTCTCGCCGCGCTGCATCAGCATCGGCGTGACGTGCGGCAGCGGCGACACGGTCGCCAGCTCGTACGGCGGCCGCGCCAGCGGCTCGGCCAGCACCACGGCCCCGTGCGTGGCGAACAGCGCCTGGCCGGGGGCCGGCCGGTTGGCGGCCACCTCCAGGGCGTCGATGGTGGCGGGGTCGGTCCCGTCGAGCTGGTCACGCACGCTGTGCCAGTGCGTCTCCCGCTGCGGCTCGGTGAGCGCGCCCAGATAGACCGAGGCGTACGGGCCGCGCCGCTCGTACAGCGGCCGGATGAAGTCGAGGCGCACCGGTCACCACCTCCGCTCTTCCAGGCCGAGCCCGAGGGCCTTGGCCACGTCGGCGATGTTCACAAAACGGCGGTCGGGAAGGGATTGCACCATGTCGGCCACCTGGTCAGGCGCGTCCACCTCCTGGGCGTGCTGGACCAGATCGTCCTTGGACGCGGGCCAATGGGTGTCGCTGAGCCACTTGGCCAGGTCGCTGCGGATGTCGACGCCCCGCCGGGTGATGCCTTGGGGGGTGCCGGGCTCGTGTCCGGGGGGGTACGACTGCAATGACTCCTCGCCGGGCCCGGGCATGGACTCGGTCTCCTTCCACTCCTCGGCGTGCGTGCTGCCGCCGCCGCGGACCATGCCCTCGGTCTCGTGTTTCTGCTGATCGTCCAGGCGCGGACCGTGCTTGTCGCTCCCACGTTCCATAGTTCCCTCACTCCTCTCGATCGGCCCCTACCCCCGCTTTCGTGGGCAAACATCGTGGGTGTGTAGGGTGCGCACGTGTTCGATCCCGATGCGCGCATAGCCGCCGGACGGCTCGTGCTGCGGCCGTTCGGTCCCCGTGACGCCGACCGTGTGAGGTCCGTGGTCGAGGCCGCAGTCGGGGCCGCGTCCGGGCCCGGGGACCGCTTCCTCCCGCCGGGCGCGCCCGTCCACCCCTCCGGCGTCGGCCAGTGGCTCACGCACGGCGTGCACGAGCTGTACCGCTCGCAGCAGGGCCTGCACCTGGCCATGACCGAGGCCGACGACCGCATCGTGGGCGCCATCAGCCTGTTCAAGACCTCCTGGACGGCGGGCACGACCGAGGTCGGCTACGGCGTCCACCCGCTGTACCGGGGCCGCGGCTACGCGACCGAGGCCGTACGCGCCCTGACCGCCTGGGTGTTCGCCACCACCGCCCTGCGCAGGGTCGACCTGACCGCGAACCTGGACAATCCGGCCTCCCTGCGCGTCGCGTTCAAAGCGGGCTTCACCTGGGAAGGCGTGCTGCGCGCCGCCGTGCTGGAGGAGGACGGCCCGCACGACCTGGTCGTCCTCGGACGGCTGCGCGAGGACTCCGGCGAGCCCGCGCCCGCCCTGCCGAAGACCGAGCTGCGCACGCCCCGGCTGCTGCTCAGGCAGCCCAATCTCGCCGACGTCCCCGACCTGACCGCCACCGCCGCCGACCCGCTCACCCAGGCCAGGACCGGCGTCCCCCGCGACTACACCGAGGACCACGCCCGCGGCTTCATCGACATCTGCGAACGTATGCGGATGAGGGGCGCGGGCATCGCGTTCGCCGCGGAGGAGTTCACGACCACCCGTTTCGTGGCCAACGTGGACCTCAGGGACCTCGACTGGCACAACCGTACGGCCGAGGTCGGCTACATGACCGCCCCCTGGGCCCGCGGCCACGGCTACGCGGGCGAGGCCGTGACCGGCATCGCCCGCTGGCTGTTCGAGCGCCACGGCTTCCGCCGGCTGCAACTGCGGGCGGCGGTGTCGAACCCGGGCTCACAGCGCGTGGCGGAGAAGGCCGGCTTCACCCGCGAGGGCGTCGCCCGCGCCGCGCTCGGCGGCGAGGACCTGGTCGTCTACAGCCTCCTCCCGTCCGACCTGGCCTGAGGGCACAGCGGACTGGCCCCGCCGACCCATGGTGAAACCCGGCGTGAACCGTCACCCTGGGGATGAGGACGGTGAGGCTGAATGATCACGGTTGTCGGCTGGGACGGGGTCGAGCTGCCGGCCAGGGCCGCGGACAGGCTGCGTGAGGCGGAGCTCGTCGTCGGCCCCGCCGCCATTCTCGGCCGGCTCAGGGTCGAAGGACGGGCCGCGAACGACGGCGACCTGCTGCAAGCCCTCGACGGCCACCTCGGACAGGGCCGCGGGCCGGCCGTCGTGGTCGCCGAGGGCGATCCCGGCTTCTTCGGAGTCGTCCGCACGTTACGGGCGCACGGCCTCCGGCCGGACGTGCTCCCGGCCACCTCGCTGATCAGCCGCGCCTTCGCCTGCGCCGGGCTCAACTGGGAGGACGCCCTCGTCGTCGCCCCCTCCGGCCCCGGCCAGCTCGCCCGCGTGGTGAACGCCTGCCGCGCCCACCCCAAGGTCGCGCTGCTCGTCGCGCCCGGCGTCGGCCCCGCCGAGATCGCCAGGGAGCTGGCACCGACCACGCCGCGCGCCCTGATCGTCTGCGAGGACCTGGGCGGCCCCGAGCAGCGCGTCACGCACAGCCGCATGGGCGAGGCCACCACCCGGCCCTGGAAGGACCCCGACGTGGTGCTCGTCATCGACCCGCTGCACCGGCCGGGAGAGCCCGGCTGGCTGGCCGGGGCGCAGCCGGGGCCGCCGGAGTGGGCGCTGCCGTCCGGGAAGGGGCTGCCCGCCGAGGTGCGGGCGTTCGTCCTGGCCAAGCTCGGTCCCCGGCTCGGCGACCTGGTCTGGGACGTCGGCGCCGGCGAGGGCGAGATCGCCGTCGAGTGCGCCAGGCTGGGCGCGGCCGTCGTGGCGGTCGAACGCGACCAGGCCGCCTGCGCCCGCCTGCGTTCCAACGTGCTGGCCCACGGCGTCAAAGTGGCTCTGACCAGGGGACAGGCGCCGGCCGCGCTCGAACCGCTGCCCGACCCCGACGCCGTCTACGTCGGCGGCGGCGGCGCCGACGTGCTCGCGGCCTGCGCCGCCCGCGGGCCCCGCGCGCTGGTGTGCGCGCTCGGCACGGTCGAGCGGGCCGTGGCCGTGCTCGCCCTGCTGCGCGAGCACGGCTACCGCGCCGAGGGCACGCGGATCCAGGCGTCCGGGCTGACGCTCGGCGCCGCCGGGTCGCACCGCCTGACCTCCGCCGACCCCGTCTTCGTGGTGCACGCCAGGCCCGTGCACGCAGCGTGACCTGTCCCCCACGGGCACGTATCGGTTATCCTCGCGTGACTTTGTCTACGCACCGGAGATTCCCTCAATGAAGCCGCCGCTCCTGCTGATCGGGCAGGGCTCGAACGATGACGCCTACGCCGCGGAGTTCGGCAGGTTCGTCCACCGGCTCCGCTGCCGCCTCGACCAGACGGCCGTCGACGTCTCCGGTGGCTACCTGGAACGCGCCACGCCGCGCCTGAGCGACTCCGTGGCGTCCCTGATGGCGCGCGGCCACCACCGTCTCGTCGCGCTGCCGCTCAGTCTCAGCAGGGTGGGCGAGGAGTTCCCGGCCGCGATGGCGCTCGAACAGCAGCGCCACCCCACCCTCATGTACGACTACGGCCGTCCCCTCGGCCCCGACCCGCGCGTGCTGGCGCTGCTGGCCGACCGGCTCGGCGAGGCCGCCGCCGAGATGGCCAGGCCGCGCCCGCTGGAGCTGGTCGGCGCCCGCCCCCGGCTGCGCGCCGTTGACACGCCGGCCTTCGACGAAGCCCCCGGGCAGGTCGAGCCGGGCGAGACGGCGGTCGTGCTGGTCGGCGAGGGCTCGACCGACGCCGTCGCCAACGCCGAGGTCCACCGGGTGTCGCGGCTGTTCTGGGAGACGCACGCCTACGACTACATGACCGTCGAGACCGCGTTCGTCTCGGTGACGCCGCCCGGCGTGCCCGGCGGGCTCGAACGTTGCCGGCGGCTGGGCGCCAAGCGCGTGATCGTGGTGCCGTACCTGCTGTTCGCGGGCGGTCTGCTGGAGCGCGTGTGGGCGCAGGCCCTGGCGTACGGCGCGGGCCACCCCGACCTCGACATCCGCTGCGCCGAGGTGATCGGCGACTGCGAGACGCTGGCCGACGTCGTGATCGACCGCTACGAGGAAGCGCTCCAGCTCGTTCACTAAGTGGAGGTGTCCCGTGCTCGCCGAGACCCTGGCAGCCATCCGTCCCGCCGACCCCGAGGCGCTCGCCGAGGCCCGTGCCCACCAGGACCGGCTCACCAAGCCGCGCGGCGCGCTCGGGGCTCTGGAGGAGGTGGCCGTACGCCTTGCGGGCGCCTCCGGCGTCTGCCCGCCGCCCGTGCCCGAGCCGGCCGCCCTGGCCATCTTCGCGGCCGACCACGGCGTGCACGCGCGCGGCGTCAGCCCGTGGCCGCAGGAGGTCACCACGCAGATGGTCGCCAACTTCCTGGCCGGGGGCGCGGTCGCCAACGCCTTCGCCGCCCAGGTGGGCGCCTCCGTGACGGTCGTGGACGTCGGCGTCGCCGCCGACCTGCCCGACGCCCCCGACCTGATCAAGCGCAAGGTCGCGTACGGCACCGCCGACCTGTCCCGCGGCCCCGCCATGAGCGTCGACCAGGCCGTCAGGGCGCTGGAGGCGGGCATCGCGGTGGCCCAGCAGCTGATCGACAAGGGCGCCCGCTGCCTGATCACCGGCGACATGGGCATCGCCAACACCACCGCCTCGGCCGCGCTGATCTCCGTGTTCACCGGCAAGGACCCGGCCGAGGTGACCGGCAGGGGCACCGGGATCGACGACGAGACGTACGCGCACAAGGTGGACATCGTCCGCGAGGCGCTGCGCGTCAACGGCCTGCCGGGCGGCACCGGGCCGAGCGACGCCCTGCGCGCGCTGGCCGCCGTGGGCGGGTTCGAGCACGCGGCCATCGCGGGCTTCGTGCTGTGCGGCGCGGCGAACCGGGTGCCGGTGATCCTCGACGGCGTCATCGCCGGCTCGGCCGCCCTGGCCGCCGCCGCGCTCGACCCCCACGTCAGCGGTCACTGCGTGGCCGGTCACCGCTCGGCCGAGCCCGGCCACGCCGCCGCGCTCGACCACCTCGGGCTGCGCCCCCTGGTGGACCTGGAGCTGCGGCTCGGCGAGGGCACCGGCGGCCTGCTCGCGCATCCGCTGGTGTGCGCGGCCGTACGGGTGATGCACGACGTGGCGACGTTCGACTCGGCGGGGGTCACCGAGAAACCCGTGTGATGATGGGGGACACGCCAGACAGCACGTGAGGTGAGCAGTGTCCCGGTACGGTCCCATGTTCGGCCCCGACATCACGTTCCTCGGCGTCGAGCGCTGCGACCTCGCGGACCCGGCCAGTCATGCCGGCGCCGACGTCGTGATCATCGGCGCCCCCTTCGACGGGGGCACCTCCAACCGGCCGGGCGCCAGGTTCGGGCCGATGGCGCTGCGCCAGACCTGCTACCTGCCGCACAACGGGTCCCGTCCGAGCCTGGCCCTGCGCGTCGACGCCCTGCGCGACCTGCGGGTGTTCGACGCGGGCGATGTCGAGTGCTACTCCGGCGACGTCGAGGGCTCGCTGGCCGCCATCGAGGACGCGGTCCACCGGATCGCCTCCTCCGGGGCCGTGCCCGTGGTGCTCGGCGGCGACCACACCGTCGCGCTGCCGGACGCCCGGGGCACCGCCAGGGCGTACGAGCCGGGCCGCACGTCCATGATCCACTTCGACGCTCACGCCGACACCGGCGACATCGAGTTCGGCCACCTGCACGGACACGGCCAGCCGATGCGGCGGCTCATCGAGTCCGGCGCCATCCGGGGCGACAGGTTCCTGCAGATCGGGCTGCGCGGCTACTGGCCCGAGCCCGAGACGCTCGACTGGATGGCGGCGCAGCGCATGCGCTCGTACGAGATGACCGAGATCGTGACGCGCGGGCTGGAGGAGTGCCTGACGGAGTCGTTCACGATCGCGCTCGACGAGTGCGACCAGGTCTTCCTGTCCGTGGACATCGACGTCTGCGACCCCGGGCACGCCCCCGGCACCGGCACGCCCGAGCCCGGCGGCCTGTCGGCCAGGCAGCTCCTCGACGCCGTGCGCAGGATCTGTTACGAGCTGCCCGTGGCCGGGATGGAGGTGGTGGAGGTCTCGCCGCCGTACGACCACGCCGACATCACCGCGTTCCTCGGGAACCGCGTTATTCTTGAGGCACTCTCGGCCATGGCCAGACGCCGCAAAGACGCTCAGGGCGGGCCACGCTGGGACCCGTCGCAGCCTCTTCTTGACGGCCGTTGAGCCGTGTGCAGCGAACGACGCACGGTGAGCCGGTAGGTTTACCTCCGAACACAACCTTCGCGAACGGGAGATTTCCCCCATGGGTCCCTACCTCCTCGGCCTGCGGCTTTCCGGCCGCCGGGTCCTCGTCGTGGGCGGCGGCCGCGTCGCCCAGCGGCGTGTTCCCGCGCTGCTAGAGGCCGGTGCGGAGGTCACCGTCGTGTCCCCGGGCGTCACGCCTGCCCTCGACGATCTGATCGCGGCGGGCCGGGTCACCTGGCACCCGCGGCCGTACGAGGTCGGCGACTGCGACGGCGCCTGGCTCGTGCAGGCGTGCACCGACGACAGGGCCGTCAACACCGCGGTCGCCGCCGAGGCGGAGGCCAAGCGCGTGTGGTGCGTGCGCGCCGACGACAAGGACGCCTCCGCCGCCTGGACCCCCGCCTCCAGCCGGGTCGACGAGATCAGCGTGGCCGTCACCGCGGGCGGCGACCCGCGCAGGGCCGCGGGCATCCGCGACGCGGTCGTCGACGCGCTGCGCGACGGCACGGTCGACGCCCGGCGCAACCGCACCAAGCCCGTCGGCGTGGCCCTGGTCGGCGGCGGTCCCGGCGACCCCGGCCTGATCACCGTGCGCGGGCGGCAGCTTCTCGCCCAGGCCGACGTGGTCATCGCCGACCGGCTCGCGCCCCGGGCGCTGCTCGACGAGCTCGCCCCCGACGTCGAGCTGATCGACGCCGCCAAGGTGCCCTACGGCAGGTCGCTGTCCCAGGAGAAGATCAACGAGCTGCTGGTCGACCGGGCGAGGCAGGGCAAGTTCGTCGTCCGGCTCAAGGGCGGCGACCCGTTCGTGTTCGGGCGCGGCGGCGAGGAGATGATCGCCTGTGCCCGGGCCGGCATCCCCGTGCTCGTCGTGCCCGGCATCACCAGCGCCGTCGCGGTCCCGGCCGCTGCCGGGGTGCCGGTGACGCATCGCGGGGTCAGCCAGGAGTTCCACGTCATCTCCGTGCACGTCGCGCCCGACGACCCGGCCTCCACCGTCGACTGGCCCGGCCTGGCCCGTTCCCAGGGCACGCTGGTGCTGATGATGGCCGTCGAGCGGCTGCCGAAGGTGGCCGAGGCGCTCCTTCGAGACGGACGTGCGCCGGAGACTCCCGTAATGGTGGTACAGGACGGTACCCTTCCGACCCAGCGGGCGGTAGTCGCACCGCTTTCCACCGTGGCCGACCGCGTGTCCGCGGCTGGGATACGGCCTCCGGCGATCGTCATCGTCGGCGACGTCGTGCGGGTCGGCCAGGAGGTCGAGATGGTTCGAGCGGAGCGATCGCCGTGAACACCGCCATGGATGACGGGCGGCACGAGTCGCTGGGGGAGCAGACGTTGAGCTTCCGTCCGGTGACGGACGACGACCTGCCCGACCCCGGAAACCCGGCCCCTTCGTCCACCGAGGCCCCCCAACCTCCTGCGGCCCCGCCGCCTCCCCCCACCGAAGGGCCGTCGTCCTCTTCGGGTTTGCCGTCGCGGTCTTCCGCTGAGCGGTCCTCTTCGGGGTTGCCGTCGCGGTCTTCCGCTGAGCGGCCCTCTTCGGGGTTGCCGTCGCGGTCTTCCGCTGAGCGGCCCTCTTCGGGGTTGCCGTCGCGGTCCTCTGCTGAACGGCCCTCCTCAGGTTTGCCATCGCGGTCTACCGGTGAGCGGTCCCCCTCCGGTTTGCCGTCGCGGTCCTCTGCCGAACGGCTGCCGTCCGCTGCGGACGAGCCGTCGTCCTCCTCTGGCCGGCCCTCGCTCTTCCAGCGGCCGCCGCGTGCCGACGAGCCCGCCGCCCCGCGTCACCCGTCCGGGCCGCCGGCCTCGGCGTCGCAGGAGCCGGCCGCGCCGCAGCGGCCCTTCACGCGGCAGGTGCCCTCGGCGCCGCAACGGCCGTCCGCCGAGACGGAGACCGGCCAGCCCACCGGCCCCAGCCTCTTCACTCCGGCGCGTCCCGCCGAACGGCCCAGCCTGTTCACCCCGGCCCGCCCTGCCGAGCCGCGCGAGGGCAACGACCCGCGCCCGAGGCCGCCCGCCTTCTGGGAACGCGCCGCCCAAGAACCCGCCGCCCCCTCCCACCAGCCCGCCTCCCCCGAGCCGACCCCGGACGCGGAGTCCGACCCGGTGGCCGCGAGCCCGAACGCCGACGCGGACGACACCGGAGCCACCCCTTCCGACATCGAGCCCGAGCACGTCCCGGCCGACGCGGCTTCTGGCGACGACGACGCACCCCCGAACGACGCTCCGCTCGACCCACACCCCGAAGAGTTCTCACCACGGGATACGCACGACGAGACGGACACCACAGGCGACGACCGCCCGCCCACCACGGACGGCCCCCTTCCCCACGTCGCCCCCGTCCCCGACGCAGATGCCGTCCCCTCCGAGGTGAGCGCTGCTTCTGACAGCGACCCCGACCTCGACACCGCTCCCGACGCTGACGTGGACACCGGCGCCCTCGCCGAGGCGACCGACCTCGAAGGAGAGGACGCCGACGCCGGTCCCGCCACTCAGGCCGACGCGGGATCCGACCCCGCTCCCGAAGCCGAAGCGGCGCCTTCTACGGAAGGCGAGGACGTCCTCGCCGAGGCGATCGCCCTTGACGACAACGACGGCGATCTCGACGACACCCCCGCCGACGACGAACCCAGCGACACCGCCACCACCGAAGCCACCGAAGACACTGCGGCCACCGATGTCCCCGCCGACGCCGACTACCCCACCGACCCGGGAGACCTGGCGGAAGAGGAGTTCGACGTCGAGGCCGACACCGACGACATCACGATCCCGGGTGAGGCCGACAAGGCCGGAACGGATGCCGCCGATCCCGCCGACGACAGCGGCGAGACCGATCCTGACACCGACCCGGATGCCGTGGCCGACACCGACACGGCGGCCGACACGGCGGCCGACGCGGACGCCGTGCCGGAGCCGGAAGATCCGCAGGGCGCGGAAGCAGGGCAGCGGGTCGAGGAGTTGCCCGCCGAGGTCGTCGAGGCCATGACGGCGGCACTGCGCGCGTTGCGCGAAAGCGTGTCCGACCTGCGCTTCAGCCTCGACCTGCCGGGAGCCGAGGAGGCCAGGCAGGCACGGGCCGACCTGCTCGCCCAGCTGGAGAACTACGTCCTGCCCAGGGTGCGCACCAACACCGCCCCCGCGCTGATCGTGATCGCGGGCTCCACCGGCGCGGGCAAGTCCACCCTGGTCAACTCCCTGGCCGAGCGGAACATCTCCCGTACCGGAGTGCGCCGCCCGACCACCGGCACCCCGATCCTCGCCTGCCACCCCGACGACAGGAGCTGGTTCGCCGAGGGCGAGCTGCTCGCCGGCCTCGAACGGCTGGAGCGGCCGTCGCCCGACAGCGGTACGGACGGCCTGGTCGTCGTGTCCACCGAGAAGCTCCCGCAGGGCGTAGCGCTGCTCGACACCCCCGACATCGACTCGGTCGTCGAGGAGCACCACGAGATCGCGCACCGCATGCTCGACGCCGCCGACCTGTGGATCTTCGTGACCACCGCCGCCCGCTACGCCGACGCCCCCGCCTGGAACCTCCTGCGCCTGGCCAAGGAGCGCGGCGCCCGCCTGGCCATCGTGCTGTCGCGGGTGCAGCCGCGCTCGGCCGACGTCGTGCTCAAGCACTTCGTCCGCATGTTGACCGAATACGGCCTGGGCGACATCGACAGGTTCGTGATCCACGAGGCGACGGTGACCGACGGCAGGCTGCCCGACAGCGAGGTCACCGACCTGCGCCTCTGGCTGGCCGAGCTCTCCGTCGACGAGGCGCGCCGCGCGCAGGCCGTGCAGGAGACCCTGAACGGGGTGCTCAACAGCTTCCGCACCCGCGTGCCCGCGCTGGCCAGGCACCTGGAGGGCCAGGCGGTGTTCCGGGCCGAGCTGCGCAGCGACGTGGAGGCCGCCTACCTGGGCGCGCTGGCCGAGATCGACAAGGCGTCCAAGAACGGCTCGCTGCTGCACGGCGAGGTGCTGGCCCGCTGGCAGGACTTCGCGGGTTCCGGCGACCTCATGCGCTCGCTGCAGTTCGGCAAGGGCGGCAAGGCGGGCAGACAGACGCCCGAGCGCGTGCTGGCGTTCAAGGCGGCGATCCGGGCCGGGCTGGAGTCGGTGATCGTCGCCGCGGCCAACCGCGCCGCCGAGGAGGTGGTCGCTCGCTGGCGGCACCGCTCGGAGCTGGGCGCCAAGCTCGTCGAAGGGCTGGACCGCCCGTCGGACAACCTTCTGCGGCACGCCGGGCGAGCCATCGCGTCCTGGCAGGATCACCTGAACGAGCTCGTACGGACCGAGGGCGTGACCAAGCGCTCGGTGTCCAAGCTCGTCTCGTTCGATCCCGACGCGCTCTCCCTGATCTTCACGGTCGCCATGTTCAGCGGCGGCGACGGGTCGGGCGTCCCGCACCGGCTCGTGAACGCGCTGCTCGGAGCGGAGTCGCTACGCGGCATCGGCTCCAAGGCGCTCAGTGACCTGCGAGCCAGGATAGGCATGCTGTTCGACGAGGAATCCATGCGTTACGTACACGCTCTCGACTCCGCGGGCATCCCGGACGAGTCCGTCGCGACCCGCCTCTTCCAGGCGACCTACAACCTTGAGGTCGCCCGATGACGACGACCACGCCCCCGAGGGCGGGGCTCGCGCCGAGGTTGGCCGCGCTCAACAAGGTGGTGGAGCTCGGCCCCGGACGGCTCGACCAGAAGCTGCTCACCGAGGCCGGAGCGCTGCTGATGCACGCGGGCGACCGGCTCAAGCTGTCGTCCGAGCACACCGTGGTCGCTCTCGCGGGCGGCACGGGCAGCGGAAAGTCGTCCCTGTTCAACGCCATTTCGGGGCTTGAGCTGTCGCCCACGGGCGTACGCCGCCCGACGACCGCCCGTACCCACGCCTGTGTGTGGGGGCTGGAGGGCTCGGCGCCGCTGCTCGACTGGCTGCGGATCCAGCAGCGCCACCGCTTCTCCCGTACCAGCGCGCTCGACAAGGGCGACAGCCAGCTCCACGGGCTGATCCTGCTCGACCTGCCCGACCACGACTCGATCCGGGCGCTCAGCGACAACGAGGCCGACCGGCTCATCGGGCTGGCCGACCTGGTGGTGTGGGTGCTCGACCCGCAGAAGTACGCCGACGCCTCCACGCACCGCCGCTACGTCACCGAGCTGGCCGGGCACGACGCGGTGACCGTGTTCGCGCTCAACCAGGCCGACAAGCTCTCCGCCGCGGAGCTGGCCGAGCTGGTCATCGACCTCAACGACCTGCTGCGCAGGGAAGGCGTCGAGCATCCCAGCGTCGTCCCCACCTCGGCCGTCACCGGGCGCGGCGTCGAGAGCCTCAAGAGCGTGATCGCGACCGCCGTCGGCCGCCGCCGCGCCGCCATCCAGAAGTTGGAGGCCGACCTCCAGCGCATGGAGCAGCGGCTCGGCGAGGCCATGCCGCTCGGCGACGCGCTGCTCGTGCCGTCGTCGGTCGACGAGGCGCGCAGGATGGGGCTCACCGACGCGCTCTGCGACGCGATCGGCGTCCCCGCCGTCGGGGAGGCCATGGAGAACGTCTACGCCGAGCGGTCCAGCCAGTGGGTCGGTTGGCCGTATCCGCGGTGGTTCGCCAAGTTCCGTCCGGATCCGTTGAAGAGCCTGCGTCTCCAGGACGTCGGCGACGAGATCCGCGGCATCACGACCGGTTCGGTGAGCGCGCAGTCCGCCGAGGTGGCCAACGCCGTGCAGGCGCTCACCGACGGGCTGTCGTCCGGGATGGACCCGGTGTGGCGGACCGCGGTGCAACAGGCGGCGCGCTCGCACGCGTCCCAGCTGCCGAAGGCGCTGACCGAGGAGCTCACGGAGGTGGCGCCGCGCCTCGACCGGGTGCCCGGCTGGTGGCGGCTGCTCAAGGTGTGGCAGTACCTGCTGGTGGTGGCGTTCGTGGCCGGCGTGGTCTGGCTGGTGGCCGGGCTGACCGTGCCCAGGCAGCTGCCCGCGACCCTGCAACTGGTCGGCGACGGCGCCGCGCTGCCGTGGGTGGCGCTCATGATCGCTTCTGTGCTCGGACTGGGCGCCCTGTCCGGCATCGCCTCGCGCAACTTCGTCGAGCTGGGGGCCTCGCGCGAGCGGGAACGGCTGGAGCGGGAGATGCGCCGCCGGGTGGCGGCGGTGTCGGCGACGATGGTGGTGGAGCCGGTCGAACGCGAGCTAGGCCGTCACCACGCCTTCTACACGGCCCTTCGCGACCTCTCCAGCTGATCCCCGTCTGTTCGTACGGCCGTCGTCCACAGGCTCGTTCCCTTCCCGTCCCCTCATCCACAGAACGGCGTTCGCCTCCACCCCACCCGGCCCCCTTCAGGCACCGTGTTCCCAGGTCGCGGGCAGCAGGCCCGCATCATGGGAGGCACGGATGAACGACATCTACATCACGCTCACCGGAAACGTCGCAGCAGAGCCACGGCAGTACAGCTTCGACGACGGCACCAGGGTCACATCGCTGAAGGTGTTCACCTCGCACCGCTACTTCGACAGGAAGACGGGGCAGTGGACCGACGGTGAGCGCGTCTGCTTCACCGTCCGCTGCTGGCGGGCGCTGGGCGACAACGTCGCCGACTGCGTACGGGCGGGGCAACCCGTCGTCGTGTCCGGCAAGCTCCGCATCCGCGAGTTCGGCGCGGAGGGCGACCGCCGCTTCATGCCGGAGATCGAGGCCAGCGCGGTGGGGCACGACCTGCGCTGGGGCACCGGCGCCTTCACCAAGCCGGAGCGCGGGGGCGGCCTCGGCTCGATGACCAAGGAGATGCGCGAACGCCTCGACGAGGAGACCCAGGACTGGGCCATGGGCACCAGGCCCGTCCGCCCGCCGTCCCGCCCCACCGCCGACCCGTCGATCCCCCTGACCGCCGACCCGTCGGTCTCCCTGACCGCCGACGCCGCCGGAACCGTCCCCGCCCAGCCTCACGACGAGGATGCCAGGCCGGAAGCCGACCATGCGCCAATGGCCATCGCGGCCACCGACCCCGGCGCCACCACCCCGAAGCCGGCCACACCCCCTGTGCCCATCCCTGAAACCCCGGCCGACCCCGCCTCGGAAGACGCTCCCGCCTCGGGAGACTACGTCGACGCCGACACGGGCACCCGAGAGCACCGGGTGCGTGGCTCGGCAACGAAGACCGGCACAGTCCGCCCCCTGGGCCCGACCGCCCGGCCCCGGACGAAGACCCAGATCCCGGAAAAGGCCGCCGCCTGACACCAGCACCACCCCACGGCCAGGCGTCACACAGCCGGGCGTCACACGGCCAGGGATCTGCACGGCTAGAGCTCTACACGGCTAGAGCTCTGTACGGCTAGGCACTGACGTCGGTGGATGCTCGTGCCGTGAGGGTGGCCGCTGTCGGTGGAGGCGCGTGTGTGCCGGTGCCTTGCTCAGGCGACCAGCAAGACACGCGCCTCCCCGCACCGCGAGCGACCGCTCGCCGACAGGAGTACGCGCACACGGCGCCGCCCACAAAGGCGGCGACCTCCAGCCTGCGGGGAGGCCCAACCTGGGAAGGCGCTCGTCCACCGGCGCGGCTGTCCGCCGCCTTGCGGATTTGTCCACCTTCACGGCGCCTTCGCCTACGCCGGGTCGCCCCTCGCCTACGTCGCGTCAAGTGCATTGGGGGTCGTCCGCTGCACTTTCGGGGCGGCCACCTGGGAGGCTGCTTGGTCACCTTCGCTTGCGCACACCCGACTCGGGAGCGCGCACGTACGGACGCGCGGTGCTCCTGCCCGCCGCCGGTGTCTGCGGCCGGGCGCGTGCAGACGTCGGCAGAGGGGACGTCGTGAGGAACCGGAGTGTGTCTCATGGGGGTGAGACGGTGCGCCGTCTGACGCGAGGCCCGGCCGGCGGGCGTGATGAGACACCCGGTTGTTGGAGTGATGCGCACCTTGGCGGTGTGAATCCCGATTCGCGGTCGATCACCGGCCGGTGGACGGGGTGGGAAGCGATCGGGGCGGAGGGGCAGCAGCCGATTGTCGGCGCCCCGCGCAGAGGACGGCCTAAGGGGAGGGGGAGGGGCATCGGCCGATGGCCCCGATGCCACCCCGAAGGGGGGCCGATGGGGTGTTTGTCCGCGTCAGATACCTAGAGCATGGGTCATGTCCAGGTCACGCCCCGCACCATGGTTGCTCCTTTCCGGCAGCCCGCTCGCGGAGTGAGCGGGCGTGGTCGTTTCAACGTAGCGGTTCCCATCGCATAACGCACACTCCGCAATTATTGTGTTACACATCGTTAGTCAGGGAGGAGACGAGATGGCGGCGACCAGTCACGCCACGATCAAGTCTCGCGACGGTGTGTCAAGACTGGCCGGTCGCTGGCCATTGCTCGGGCAACGGCGCCCGCTTGTGGCGTATCTGTGCGCCATTGTCGCCCTCGATGCCGTCGCGATTACCTTGTTCACGAGATCTACCGATTTCCAGTGGCCGGATTTGCTGACCTTTGCCGCGCTCATGGCATGCGGCGCGGTCTGCATCGAGGCCAGTAGGCGTCTGGGCATGCCCGCCGGAGTCTCGCGCGACCTGTTGTCGGCCTGGTGGCTGCCGGTCGCACTGCTCCTGCCACCGGTCTACGCCCTCTTCGCGCCGATCGTGCTGCAGATCCTGCTCCAGGTGCGCGTCCGCGCCACAGTTCTCTACCGTCGGGTGTTCAGCTCGGCGGCCATCGGTCTGGCCGGGTGTACGGCGTCGGTGGCCTTCCACTGGGTCGTCCCGGATCCCTGGGTGCTGACGCAGGGGAGCGGGCCGCCGATCGCCTACGCGGTGACGGCCGCTGTGCTCTTCTCCTTGCTCAACATCGGTCTCATCGCGGTCGCGGCGCACACGTCCGACCCTGAGGGGTCGTGGCAGGAGGTGCTGTGGAACAGGGAGAGCGTGCTGCTGGACATCGTCGAGCTGTGCCTCGGGGTCACGGTCTCGATCGGGTGCGGGCTCAACCTCGCTCTGCTGGTTCTCGCGTTGCCGCCGGTCGTCCTGCTGCAACGCAGCCTGTTGCACGCGCAGTTGCAGGCCGCCGCGCGTACCGACTCGAAGACGGGGTTGCTCAACGCGGCCGCCTGGCAGCGGGAGGCCGACACCGAGATCCTGCGGGCGCGTCGCAGCGGCGAGACGCTGGCCCTGCTGATCATCGACATCGACCATTTCAAGCGCGTGAACGACGCGCACGGCCACCTGGTCGGCGACGAGGTCCTCGCCGGGGTGGCGGCCATGTTGCGCAGGGAGCTGCGGGACTCCGACGTGGTGGGGCGGTTCGGAGGTGAGGAGTTCGTCGTCCTGCTGCCGGGCGCGGATGTCGACGAGGCTCGGCAGGTCGCCGAACGTCTTCGTACGCACATCGGGCACATGGCGACCCCGGTGGACGACGCGTTGATCCGGATCACGATCTCGGTCGGGGTCGCGCTGATGACCGTGCACGGTGACGATCTGATCGACCTGCTGGCCGCCGCTGACCTGGCGCTCTATCGAGCCAAGGAACTGGGACGGGACCGTGTCTGCATCCCCGTCGTCCAGCCGCCGCAACCGCCGTCGCACGAGGAGCAAGCCGTGTGATCTCGCTTCGTACGACGAGGCGATCGTGCCGGTCGCGTGCGTCGATCTCCCGACCGTGGGGCTGTCGGTCGGCTGCGGATCTGCAGGGCGGCGGTCGGCCGCCTCCGCCGAGGGCTCTCGGAGGAGCTGGGGGCAGGCGTCTGAGGGAGGTGCGGGTCAGGGGCCTGCCCCTGCCGGTGCCGGTCCGGGGAAGCCGGCCGGGATGTCAGGACGTGGTGACGCTGTCGCAGGTGACGAGGCGGACGGCGGGCGCCGAGACGATCTGGACGTGCGGTACACCCGGGACCTCGACGTTGAGGTACCCGCCTTCGATGGCGAACCGTACTCCTTCCACCTTCGACAGGCGGCGGCCCTCGGAGTCCGTCAGCGTGTAGCCGTCGAGGAGTTCGACGGTGCCGTTTCTCCAGGTGGGGTTCACGCCTGCACCTCCGGGAAGTCCAGCTCGGGCTGGGCGAGATGGTTGAAGTAGTTGGACAAGGTGTTGAGGGCGACGTGGCCCACGATCTCGGCGAGCTCCGCGTCCGAGACGCCGGCGGCCCGTGCGGCGTCCAGGTCGTCGTCGCTCACCGCGCCGCCCGTGTGCATGATCGCCCTGGTGATCGCCAGGACGGCTGCCGCGTGCGGCTCGTCGTCGGCGCCCTGGCGGGTCTTGATCAGCTCCTCGTCGGACATGCCCATACGGTGACCGCGCATGGTGTGGGCGCTCACGCAGTAGGTGCAGTGGTTCTCCTGGGCGACGAACAGGGCGATCTGCTCCCGCAGCCTGGGCGTGAGGACGCCCGAGCTGAGGTGCTCCCGCATCGCGAGGTAGCCGGCCAGGGCGGCGGGGCCGTTGGCGAGGGCGGCGTACAGGTTGGGGACCTTGCCGAGTTGGCGGCGGGTCTGTTCGAGCAGACCGTCGTGGTCTTCGGTCAGTTGCGGAAGGCGGGGCATGATGTCTCCAAAACGGTACTGATCGGTTCCGTCTCGGCAAGACGATACCGAATGGTTCTGTTTTAGGAAAGTTCGGGATAGCTTGGAGGCATGCCAACCCGCGCCCGCGAACGACTGCTCGACGCCGCCGAGGACCTCTTCTACGCGGAGGGGATCAGAGCCGTCGGGGTCGAGCGGATCCTGAGTGTGTCGGGCGTGGGGCGTGCCTCCTTCTACCGGCACTTTCCGAGCAAGGACGACCTGGTCGTCGCGGTGCTGCGGCGGCGGGACGAGCGGTGGCGGGCATGGCTGGCCGAACGGGTGGAGGCTCTGGGTGGGCATCCGCTGAACGTCTTCGACGCCCTGGCCGAGCGGTTCGCGAGAGCGGACTTCCGTGGTTGCGCCTTCATCAACACCATGATCGAGACGGCGGACCCGGACAGCGCGGCCCATCGGGTGGCGGCCGAGCACAAGGAGCGCGTGCGGGCCTACGTGGCGGAGTTGATCGAGCGGGACGCGCGGCCCGACGCCGTCGAGCTGGCGCACCTGTTCGTGCTGCTGGTGGACGGGGCCATCGTCACGGCGGTACGCGAACGTTCGATCCGCCCTGCGCTGCGAGCGCGGGCCGCGGCCGCCGCGCTTCTCGCCACCGGGGAGGGCGCGACGACGGACGTTGCGGGGGCGGTCAGGGAGGACGCGGTCCGCTGACGTCGAATCGTCGGGTGCTTGGAGCGCGCAGGCGCGGACCACCGGTTCGTGACCGGGTCGGCTTCGCCGACCGGAGGCGGTGTTGATCGGGGATCGCCAGTGGTGCTGACGGGCTGATCGGTGTCCTGCCGAGGGTGGGCGTTCGGCTGCGGCGGCAGGGGGTTCTGCCCGGCCGGAAGACCCCGTGAGGACTGTGGCGTCGAGGGGCTGGGGGGTGGCGGGGGGAGGGAAGGGCGGAGGGGAATGGGGCTGGGCGGCGGAAGCCTGGGCGTGCAGCCTCTAAGCTAGGGAGCATGCCGGAGTACATCTACACGCTGCAGCGCGTGCGCAAGGCGCACGGCGACAAGGTTGTCCTTGACGACGTCACGCTGTCGTTCCTGCCCGGAGCCAAGATCGGTGTCCTGGGGCCGAACGGCACCGGTAAGTCGACGCTGCTCCGGATGATGGCCGGCCTGGAGCAGCCGTCCAATGGCGACGCCAAGCTGATGCCGGGCTTCACGGTCGGCATGCTCCAGCAGGAGCCGCCGCTCAACGAGGAAAAGACCGTTCTGGGCAATGTGCAGGAGGGTGTCGCCGAGACGATGGCGATGCTCGAGCGCTACAACCAGATCGCCGAGCAGATGGCCACCGACTACAGCGACGAACTGCTGGCGGAGATGGGCAAGCTCCAGGATCAGCTGGAGCACCGCAACGCGTGGGACCTCGACAGCCAGCTGGAGCAGGCGATGGACGCCCTGCGCTGCCCGCCGCCCGACGCCGAGGTGAGCAAGCTGTCCGGTGGTGAGCGCCGCCGCGTGGCGCTGTGCAAGCTGCTGCTTGAGGCCCCCGACCTGCTGCTGCTCGACGAGCCCACCAACCACCTCGACGCCGAGAGCGTGCAGTGGCTGGAGTCGCACCTGGAGAAGTACCCCGGCACGGTGCTGGCCGTCACCCACGACCGGTACTTCCTGGACAACGTGGCCACCTGGATCCTGGAGCTCGACCGCGGTCGCTGCTACCCCTACGAGGGCAACTACTCCACCTACCTCGACATGAAGGCCCAGCGTCTCAGGGTCGAGGGCCAGAAGGACGCCAAGCGCAAGAAGCGCCTGGAGGACGAGCTGGAGTGGGTGCGCTCCAACCCCAAGGCCCGCCAGACCAAGAGCAAGGCCCGTCTCCAGCGGTACGAGGAGATGGCGGCCGAGGCCGACAAGTTCCGCAAGCTGGACTTCGAGGAGATCCAGATCCCGCCGGGCCCGCGTCTGGGCACCACGGTGATCAGGTCCGACGAGCTCACCAAGGGCTTCGGCGACCGCCTGCTGATGGAGAGCCTGACGTTCGACCTGCCGCGTAACGGCATCGTCGGCGTCATCGGCCCCAACGGCGTCGGCAAGACCACGCTGTTCCGCATGATCACGGGTGGGGAGACGCCGGACACGGGGTCGATCACGGTCGGCGAGACCGTGAAGATCTCCTACGCCGACCAGAGCCGGGGCGGCATCGACCCGAACAAGAACGTCTGGGAGGTCGTCTCCGACGGGCTCGACCACATCAAGGTCGGCAACGTCGAGATGCCGTCGCGGGCCTACATCGCGGCGTTCGGGTTCAAGGGGCCCGACCAGCAGAAGAAGGCCGGCGTGCTGTCGGGCGGCGAGCGTAACCGGCTCAACCTGGCGCTCACCCTCAAGCAGGGCGGCAACGTGCTGCTGCTGGACGAGCCGACCAACGACCTCGACACCGAGACGCTGTCGTCGCTGGAGAACGCGCTGCTCGACTTCCCGGGCTGCGCGGTGATCACCTCGCACGACCGGTGGTTCCTCGACCGCATCGCCACCCACATCCTCGCGTGGGAGGAAGGCTCGAACTGGTTCTGGTTCGAGGGCAACTTCGCCGACTACGAGAAGAACAAGATCGAGCGTCTCGGTGCCGACGCGGCCCGTCCGCACCGGGTGACGTACCGGAAGCTGCACCGGGACTGACGTCCCGAGCCGACGAGCGGCGGGCCCCTTTCCAGGGGCTCGCCGCTTTTCGCGTGTTGTGAGGGGCCGGAGCGCCATGCGGGAGGGCCCGGACGAGCCTTGTACGACGGGGGATCAGCCTTCGGCTTCGGTGAGGGCGATCGGTACGGGGGCCGGGGTGGTGCGTCGCCAGGGGCCGTTGAACAGCAGGATCGCGGGGATGAACAGCACCAGGCAGCCCAGCGCCACGAACAGCCAGGTCTGCCAGCTCGTGGCCGCCACGACGTGCGGGATGACCAGCAGCCCGACCACCGCGATCGCCTTGCTCAGGAAGCCGAACAGCCCCCAGGCCGTGCCCTGCAGGCGCGGGTCGGCGTCCTCGGCGTCCTCGGAGTAGTTGGCCATCCAGGGGGCGTACGCGACGCCGAGCGAGCCGCCGAGCAGGGCGCCGGCCACCATGAGCGTGCCGGTGGAGACGCCTTCCTGGCCGAGTGCGACGGCGAGGTAGGCGGTGACCAGGACCGCGGCGATCGTGCCGGCGAGCGAGAACGGCTTGCGCAGTTGCAGACGGTCCGACAGGCGTCCGGTGACGATCAGCGTGATGAGGTTGAGGCTCCAGAACGCGGCCATGATCGTGGACGCCTGCGCGCTGCTGATGCCGAGCGAGCCCACCAGCATCGTCTGGCCGAACAGCGACAGCGTGATGTAGAGCACCAGCCAGAGCGAGATGCCGACGACGTGGGCCCAGATGTTGCGGCGCGCGAACAGCGACCGGATGGTGGGCGGGCGCCGCAGGTCGACGACCTCCTCGGCGGCCCGTTCCGTGTGCTGGATCCTGGCGCGCAGCTCGGGGGACAGGTCGGCGATGTTGAACGCGATGACCGCCGAGATCACCAGAGAGAAGCAGCCCATGATGACGAACTGCGACCGCCACGACTCATCGAAGATCGGCAGCGTCCAGCCGGCGACGGCGGCGGCCAGGAAGTTCGCGCCCACCGGGCCCCACGTCCAGAATCCGAACGCCTGCGCCCGCCCGAGCCGGGGCGAGAAGTCGCGGATCAGCGGCGCGGTGGAGGCCATGGCCACGCCGTCCACGAAGGCCAGCAGGATGCGGGCGATCAGCAGGTCGCGCGGGCTGTGCACGAGCGTCATGGCGAAGCAGCACACGGCGGTGAGGGCCATGAGCGGGATGAGCAGGCGGACCCGGCCGACCCGGTCGGTGAGCCTGCCGCCCAGGATGGAGGCGATCGCCCCGGCCACCGCCGCGGCCCCCGAGACCGCGCCGTACGTGGCCAGGGACATGTTCAGGTCTTTGAGCAGGAGGGGTACGACGGGCGCGATCTGCCCTTCGTAGGAGCCGATGAGGATGGCCAGCACGGCCATGGTGAGGATCTTCATCCGGCGGGCGCCGGTCGGGTACTCGTCGAGCTCGCGGACGTAGGACAGCCTCATGACAAGCCTTTCTGTCGAGCCTAGGCCCCCCGTCATGAGTTCTAGAAGCTAGCTCTAGAATCCATTTCTGAGATGCTGCTCCTCGCATCGGCGGACGTCAAGAGTGCGTACCCGGTATGAGGTGATTAGAATCAAATTCTAGGATTCGCTCGTAGTGAGGAGCCGTGCGTGGACCTGGAACTTGACGGCCTCGACGTGACCTTCGACCACACGGCCGTGGCCGCTCCCCGGATCAGGGACCTGCTGCCGATCTATCGCGACCTGCTCGGGGGCCGCCACCTGGGGGGCGGGGGTGACAACCGGGTCAACGGGTACCGCACGCTGCAGCTCACGTACCAGAACGGGAGCAAGATCGAGCTCATGGAGCCGCTGGCCGGGTCCACGTTCTTCGACAGCTTCTTCGGGCTGACACGGGGGCGGGGTGGCGTCCACCATCTGAACTTCCACGTCGGCGACATGGACGCGGCCGTCGCCCGGCTCACCGAGCGCGGCTACCGGCTGCACGGGCTCAACCGGGCCGACGTCCGCTGGCAGGAGGTGTTCCTGCACCCCAAGGAGGCGCACGGGGTGCTGATCCAGCTCGCCTGTCCGGGGTTCCGCGAGCCGGACGAGACCCGTCCGACGCTGGAGGAGGTGCTGGCCGGACGCGGCCGCAACGGCGACGGCATCCCCAGCCCCTGACCGCCCCCCGTCCCTGACCGGCCCCCGTCCCTGACCGGCCCCAGTCCCTGGCCGCCCCCACCCCCTGAGGTCCCCGCGTCCCTGAAGTCCTGAGCCTTCCCTCGGAACCGAACCTAGATCTAGAGTGGGATTCTAGAACCAGATTGGGGAGGCCGATGAAACCGGCACCGAAGCCCACGCCCGAGACCCAACCGTTCTGGGACGGCACGGCCGCGGGAGAGCTCAGGATCCAGCGTTGCCAGACGTGCGCGCGGCACTACTTCTACCCCCGGCCGAGCTGCCCCCACTGCGGCGGCGACGACGTGGAGTGGGTGCGCGCGACGGGCCGCGCCACCCTGTACTCGTACGTCATCAACCACAGGCCCGCGCCCGGTTTCGAGGCCGACGGACCGTATGCCATCGCCGTCGTGGAGCTGGAGGAGGGCGTGCGGATGATGACGAACATCGTGGGCGTGCCCAGCACCCCCGAGAACCTGCCGCTGGACATGGAGCTGCGGGTGGTGTTCGAGCGGCGCGGCGACGTGCACGTGCCGCTCTTCGAGCCCGCCGGAGACGCCCGATGAACATCGTGATCGCCGGGGCGGCCGAGACCGACGAGATCGGCCGCCTGCCGGACCGCTCCACCTTCCAGCTCCACCTGGAGGCCGCGCGCAACGCCCTCGCCGACGCGGGCATGACGAAACATGACATCGACGGCATCGCCACGGTCGGCACGCCCGGCCCGATCCAGATCGCCCACGCCCTCGGCATCACGCCCTCCTGGCTCGACGGCACGGGGGTGGGCGGGTCGTCGTTCCTGTTCCACGTACGGCACGCCGCCGCCGCCATCCGGGCCGGGCTGTGCCGTACCGTGCTGATCACCCACGGCGAGTCGGGAAGGTCGCGCGTCGGCGCGGGCCGGTGGGGGCTGGGCGCGGACTCGCTTCTGGGGCAGTTCGAGCTGCCGTACGGGGTGGCCGGGCCACCGACGTCGTTCACCGTCACGGCGCTGCGCCACATGAAGGAGACCGGCCTCACCCACGAGCAACTGGCCGAGGTGGCGGTCGCGCAGCGCCGCTGGTCCTCCCGCAACCCGCGGGCGATGTACCGCGACCTCATCACGGTCGAGGACGTGCTCGACTCGAAGATGGTCGCCTACCCCTTCCACCTGCTGGAATGCTGCCTGGTGACGGACGGCGGCGGTGCGCTGGTCGTCACCTCCGAGGAGCTGTCGCGCCGCTCGCCGGTGTACCTGCTGGGCTCCGGCGAGGCCATGGACGCGCCGATGGTCTCGCAGATGGAGGACTTCACCACCTCCAAGGGCTTCCGCCTGTCCGGCGAGGCCGCCTTCGCCGAGGCCAAGATCTCGCACGACGACGTCGACCACCTGATGGTGTACGACGCCTTCGCCCACGTGCCCATCTACGGGCTGGAGGACCTGGGCTTCGTCGGCCGGGGCGAGGCGGGGGCGTTCGTCGCCGAGGGGCACACCTCGCCCGGCGGCCGGCTGCCGATGAACACCAACGGCGGCGGACTGTCCTACACCCACACCGGCATGTACGGCATGTTCGCCATCCAGGAGTCGGTGCGGCAGCTCCGGGGGGAGGCGGCGGCGCAGGTGCCGGACGTGGAGGTGAGCGTGGTGCTGGGCAACGGCGGCATGTTCGCCTCGGCCGCGACCCTCGTCCTGGCGTCCCGGCTGCCCTAGGTTCCCCGGTCGGCCCTCCGGGCAGGCGAGCCCGGACGGCCGATGGAACGGCATGGAACGGGATGGAACGCCTCTCCATCGGAAGCGGAAGACCATGAGAAGAGGAGACGGCGATGCCGAAGTTCATGGACGTGCACAGTGGTTTCGTCGGTGTCACCGAGGAGCAGTTGCGCGAGGCCCACGAGCGGGACCTGGCGGTCGAGGACGCCGAGGGCGTGCACTTCGAGCGCGCCTGGCTCGACCCCGACTCGGGCAAGGTGTTCTGCCTGTCCTCGGGGCCGTCGAAGGACGCGGTGATGCGGGTGCACGAGAAGGCCGGCCATCCCACGACGGAAATCTACGAGCTGCCGATCGAGGTCGAGTAACCACAGGGGTGACCGCCGGACCGGTGACGACGACCGCGCTGCTGCGGACGCGGACGTCCGTCACCGCGGCGCCCCGGACCTTGTGAATCCGGGACCGGGGCGCCATGGACCCAGAGAATCCGGGCAGGCGGGGCGCGTCGGGTGCCGGGGCGGGGGCGGGGGCCGTACTAGATTCGTCGGGTGGGAACGGGAGCCGCGCGCGGGGTGGGGCGGTTCGTCAACGGCGAGTCGGTCTACGGGACCATCCTGACGGCCGGCGTCGTGTCCGGGCTCTCGCACTTCATCAGCGACGCCGACGAACTGCTGGTGACCGCGATCGGCACGGTCATCGTGTTCTGGATCGCGCACGCGTTCGCGGAGATCGTCGGCGACCGGTCGCCGGACGTGCGCCAGGCGGTGAGAGGCGCGGTGATGCGGTCCACCGGCATGTTGTGGGGGCTGGTGCCGCTCACGGTGATCCTGTGCGTGGCGATGACCGGGGCGATGTCCGTGGACGCGTCGGTGTACCTGGAGATCGTCGTGTCGGTCGTCCTGCTCACCGTGCTGGGCTTCTTCGCGGCGGCGCCGAAGACCGACCGGCTCTGGGTCCGGTTGCTCTGCGGTGCCGGTGCGGGGGCTCTGGGGGCCGTGATGATCCTGCTGAAGAGCGTCGGGCACTGAGCGGGGCCGCGCGTGGCGGTCCCGCCCGGGGCGGCCGAGGTCAGGGGGCCGGTGGGCGCCAGGTGATGAGGGCGTCCAGGGCCTCGACGCGGGAGCCGGTGACCAGGAGCGGGTTGATCTCCAGGGACTCCAGGGCGTCGCCCAGGCTCTCGGCGAAGGCGGCGATCCGGGTCACCACGTCGGCCACCGCGTCCAGGTCGGCCGGCTCGGTGCCCCTGGCGCCGTCCAGCAGGGCCGCGCCGCGCAGCTCGGACAGGGCCCGGCGGACCTCGACTGCGTCCACCGGCAGCACACGCAGGGCCGCGTCGCGCAGCACCTCCACCCAGACGCCGCCGAGCCCGACCGCGAGGGTGAGCCCCCAGGCCGGGTCGCGCACCACGCCCACCAGCAGCTCGACCCCGCCGCCGCGCTGCGGCTGGATGAGGGCGCCCGCGTCCGGGGCGTGCGCCCGCGCCGCGGCCACCACCTCCCGGTAGGCCTGCCGCACCTCCTCGGGCCCGGACAGCCCGAGCCGTACGCCACCGATGTCGCTCTTGTGCCCAAGCCCTTCGGCGGCGGCCTTGAGCACGACCGGGTAGCCGAAACGTTCGGCCGCCGCGACCGCCGCCGCCTCGTCCGCCGCGGTCTCCGACGGCACCACGGGCAGCCCGGCGGCGGCGAGCAGGGCGGCGGCCCGGTGCTCGGCCCACACGCCGCTCGCGCCCTCGGGCGCGCCGGTGACCGCCGCGCGCCCGGCCGGGGCGCTGGTGAGCGCCCTGCGGTGCGCCTCCGACCAGCGCACCGCCGCGCCGATCGCGGTCAGCCCGTGCTCGATCCCGCCCATGACGTACGGGAACCCGGTCTCCTTCTGCACCCGCCGCCCGAACTCCGTGACGTCGGTCAGCACGTTGCTCACCACCACGACGGGCACCGGCGACTCGGCGATGCGCCGCGAGCTGGCCTCGTACATCGCGAGCACGGGGGCCGGGTCCGGAGGGGCGGTCCTGGGCGGTTCGGACAGCAGCATGACCAGGTCGATGCCGGGATCGGCGGTCACCGTCTCCAGGGCGCGGCCGAGCAGGGTGCGGTCGACGAGCACGTAACCGGTGACGTCGAGCGGGTTCTGCACGGTGCCGAACGACGGCACGATCCCGGCCAGGCGCTCGACCGTCGCCGGGGCGAACGGCGGCAGCTCCAGGCCCTCGTCCTCGGCCCGGTCGGCGATGATCTCGGACGCGCCGCCGGACGGCGTCACGACGCCCATCCGGCGGCCGGGCAGCGGCCCGGTGGCGGCCAGCAGCCCGGCGGTGATGATGAGGTCCTCCAGCGAGCGCACCCTGATCACGCCGAGCTGGCGCATCGCGGCGTCGATGACGTCGTCGTCGCCGACGAGCGCGCCCGTGTGGGCCTGCGCCGTGTGCGAGGCCAGCCCGCTGCGGCCGATCTTGAGCGCGACGATCGGCTTGCCCGCGACGAGCGCCCGGCGCGCGACGCGGGAGAACTCGGCCGGGTTCCTGATCGTCTCCAGGAACAGGGCGACGACCTTGGTCGCCGGGTCGTCCACGAGGTGGTCGACGACGTCGGTGACCGTGACGACCGACTCGTTGCCCATCGAGGTCAGCAGGCTGATGCCGACGTTGCGGGCCTGGGCGAAGCCGAGCACCGAGCTGGCCAGCGCGCCGCTCTGCAACACCACGCCGACCGACCCGCGCAGCAGCGGCTCGGGGATGGGCAGCCCGTACGGGGTCACGCCGGCGGCGGCGTTGATGTAGCCGTTGCCGTTCGGCCCTAGGATCGTCAGGCCGTGCTCGCGGGCGAACCCGGCGATCTCGGCCTCCAGGCGAGCGCCCTCCGCGCCCGCCTCCCCGAACCCCGCCGTGAGGATCACGTAACAGCCGATGCCCAGCTTGGCGCCCTCCTTCAGCACGCCGAGCACCGCCGCGGTCGGCACCATGACGTAGGCCAGGTCGACCGGGGAGGGGATCTCGGTCAGGCTGCGGAAGGCCGGCGATCCGTGCACCACCCCGCCCCTGGGATTGACCAGGTGGACGGGCCCGGAGAAGCCGTGGGTACGCAGGTTCAGCAGCGTGCTGACCGACCAGCCCGACTTGTCCGTGGCCCCCACCAGGGCGATCGAGCGCGGGTTGAACAGTGCCTCGACCGACATGGGGCTACTCTCCGATCAGGCCGAGCCTGGCGTGGCCCTTGATGAGGTTGCGGGCGATCGTGCGGCGCTGGATCTCGTCGGTGCCCTCGAAGATGCGCAGCAGGCGTAGCTCCCGGTACCACCGCTCGATCGGCAGCTCCTTGGTGTATCCCATGCCGCCGTGGATCTGCAGCACCCGGTCCACGACCTGGTTGGCCATCACGGCGCCGTTGAGCTTGGCGATGGAGGAGGCGTGCCGGGCGTCCATGCCCTGCTGCACCTGCCAGGCCGCGTAGAGGGTGAGCCACTTGGCCGCCTCGATCTCCACCTGGGAGTCGGCGATCATCCACTGGATGGCCTGGTACTCCGAGATGGCCTGGCCCATCGACTTGCGGATCTTGGCGTAGTCGACGGCCATCTGGAGCATGCGCTCGGCGGAGCCGATGGCACGGGCCGGGATCATGTAGCGTCCCTGCCCGATCCACTGCATGGCAAGCTCGAAGCCCTTGCCGAGCTCGCCCAGGATGTTCTCCTCGGGCACCCGTACGTCCTCGAACACCAGCGCCGCCGGGCCCCACTCGCCCATGGTCGGGATGGGCTCGGACTTCCAGCCCATGTCCCGGTCGACCAGGAAGCACGTCACGCCGTGGCCCTCGGCCACCGCGAACACCATGACGAAGTCGGCCTCGCTGCCGCCGGTGATGAACGTCTTCTCGCCGTTGATCACCCACTCGGCGCCGTCGCGGGTGGCGCGGGTGCGGATGTTGCGGGCGTCGGAGCCGGCGCCGGGCTCGGTGATCGCGAAGCAGGACCGCCGCTCGCCCTCGATGGTGGGGACGAGGTAGCGGCGCTTCTGCTCGTCGGTGCCGGCGTAGAGGATGTTGTCGGCGCTGCCGCCGAAGGAGAAGGGCACGAACGTGCGGCCCATCTCCATGGCGATGATCGCGGACATGATCGGGCCGAGCGCCGCGCCGCCGTACTCCTCGGGGGTGTTGATGCCCCAGAAGCCGGACTTCCTGGCCTTGGCGCGCAGGTCGCGCACGACCTCGGGATCGAGCCCCGGACGGCCCTCGCGCTCGTTGCGCAGGACCTCGGGCTCCAGCGGCATGACCTCCTTCTCGACGAAGGAACGTACGGTGTCGCGGATCTGGCGTTCCTCCGGGCTGAGCGAGAAGTCCACGGCCGCCTCCTGAATTTCTAGAATCATTCTCTAGTACTGGATTCTAGCTCCCGTGCCGCCCTGGTCAAGAATCAGATTCTAGAATTTACCGGGCTAGAATGGGCGGCATGGCACGCAAGTCCTCGTGGGAGTGGAGCCGCACGGCTCAGACGCGCAAGAGCATGTTGCAGGCGGCCCGTGAGGTCTTCAGCGAGCACGGCTTCGCCGACTCCAACGTCTCGGAGGTGGTGGCCCGCGCCGGCTCCAGCGTCGGCAGCCTCTACCACCACTTCGGCGGCAAGACCGAGCTGTTCCTCGCCCTCTACGAGGACCACCAGGCGGCCCACGAGCAGGCCTCGGCCGCCAGTGTCGCCAAGGCCAAGAAGGCGGGCGTCAGCGACCCCGTCGAGCTGCTGATCGCCGGGGCCCGCGCCTACCTCGACGGCGCCTGGGACCGGCGCGACCTGGTCAGGCTCTTCATCGACGGCGACGGCCCGCCCGGCTTCGAGCTGATCCGCCGCACCCGCGGGCGCGAGTGGGTGCGCCAGAACGCCGTCCTGCTCGGCGCCGGGGGAGACCCGCTCGACCGGTTCACCGTGGCGGTGCTGACCAGCATCATCGGCGAGGCCGCCCGCGAGGTGGCCACGTCCGACACCGAGGAGGAGGCCAGGGAGATCATCGAGGCGGCGATGAAGCTCATCCACCGCCTCGATCCCCTCAGAGGGCTCGGTGACGACTGATCGTCGCCCGTCCGCGGTCGATCACCACCGTCCCGTCGTCCTTGGCGGTCCTGAACAGCACGTCGTCGCCGTCGGCCCAGATGGAGACGGTCAGTGACTCGCCGGGGAAGACCGGGCTGCTGAACCGGCCCGACATCGCCCCGAACCGCGACGGGTCCGACCCGGCGAGCGTGTGCAGCAACGCCCGCCCGGTCACCCCGTACGTGCACAGCCCGTGCAGGATCGGCCGGTCGAACCCGGCCCTGGCGGCGAACTCAGGATCGCTGTGCAGCGGGTTGAGATCGCCCGACAGCCGGTAGATCAGCGCCTGGTCCGGCCGGGTCGGGCAGGTCACCTTGTGGTCGGGCGCCCGGTCCGGGACCGTCCACTCGTCGCGGGGCCCACGGTCGCCGCCGAAGCCGCCCTCGCCCCGGATGAACACCGAGCTGTGGGAGGCGATCACCAGCTCGCCGGTCTCCAGGTCCACGGCCCTGGCCTCGGTGGTCACCAGCGCGCCCGAGCCCTTGTCGTAGATGCCCGTCACCTTCGACGTCGTCCGTACGCCGCCCGCGGCCGGCAGCTCCCGGTGCAGCTCGAAGCCCTGCTCGGCGTGGACCAGCAGGGCCGGGTCGAAGTCGCCCAGCCGCCGCCCCGGCGACTGCGCGGCCAGCACCGCGAACGTCGGCAGCACCCGCTGCCCCTTCTCGGTGGCGAACTCCAGCTCGTCGAGGCCGGAGCCGACGCCGAGCGCGTACAGCATGGTGTCCTTGGCCGTCCACGTACGCTCGTGTGCCGGGCCCTCGACGCCGATCAGCGAGTGGTCGAGCGGCATGTCAGTCCTCCCGTCCGGGGACGCGGCCGTTGGTCAGGGCGTTGGGGGCGGCCTTGTCCACCAGGGCGGGGATGACCGCGCCCAGCTCGGCCGGGTCCCAGCGGGAGCCCTTGTCCACGCCGGGCCCGGCGTGCCAGCCCTCGGCCACGCTGATCATGCCGCCGCGCACGTTGAACACCCGCCCGGTGACGGCCCGCGCCTCGGCACTGGCCAGCCAGACCACCAGCGGCGCGATGTCGTCGGGGTCGGCGCCGGTCGCCCCGGCCGGGATCAGGTTCTCCGTCATGCGGGTGAGCGCGGCGGGGGCGACGGCGTTGACGGTCACGCCGTAGCGCTCCAGCTCCCTGGCGGCGATCACGGTCAGCCCCGCGATGCCCGCCTTGGCGGCGCCGTAGTTGCCCTGGCCCGGGTTGCCGTAGATGCCGGAGGACGACGTCGTGTTGATGATCCGGGCATCGAGGCGTTCGCCGGACTTCGCCTTGGCCCTCCAGTAGGCGGCGGCATGCCGCAGGGGCGCGAACGTGCCGCGCAGGTGCACCCTGATCACCGCGTCCCACTCGTCGGCGGTCATGTTGACCAGCATGCGGTCGCGCAGGATTCCGGCGTTGTTGACCAGCACGTGCAGGTCGCCGAAATGCTCGACGGCCGATCTGATCAGGCGCTCGGCGCCCTCGAAGTCGGAGACGTCCTCGCCGTTGACGATCGCCTGGCCGCCCATGGCCTCGATCTCGGCCACCACCTCGGCGGCGGCCCCGGACGAACCGGTGCCGTCCACCTCCGCGCCCAGGTCGTTGACCACGACCTTCGCGCCCTGCCTGGCGAACTCCAGCGCGTGCCCGCGCCCGATGCCCCTGGCCGCACCCGTGACGATCACCACGCGACCTTCGACGATCCCGCTCATCCGACACCTCGATCCTTGACCCGCCGACGACTTGAACTGGATTCTAGTATTAAAATCTAGAAAGGACAGGCCCTTGGTGACGACGACCACCGAATCCGTCGGCCACGCCTGGCGTACGCTCTCGGTCGTGAGCCTGGCCAGCGTGCTGACCGGGTTAGGCGGCAGCTCGATCAACGTCGCGCTGCCCGAGATCGCCCGGCACACCGGGGCCGACGCCACGGCCGCGGGCTGGATCCTGCTGGGCTTCCAGTTGACCACGACCGTCCTCATGGTGGTATTCGGTCGTCTGGCCGACATGTTCGGCAGGCGCAGGATGTACCTGCTCGGGCTGGCCGTCTACACCGCGGCCGCCCTGCTCGCCGGGTTCGCGCCCGGCGCGTGGGTGATCGTGGCCATGCGGGTCGTGCAGGCCGTCGGCGCCGCGATGTTGCTCACCAACAGCGCCGCCCTGGTCAGCGACGCCTTCCCGCGCGAGCGGCTGGGCGAGGGCATGGGCGTCTACGTGGCCTCCTTCTCCATCGCCGGGCTGATCGGCCCGACGCTCGGCGGTGTGCTCGCCTCGAACCTGGGCTGGCGCTGGGTGTTCTGGTTCAACGTGCCCATCGGCGTGATCTGCCTGGTGTGGGGCGCGGTCACGCTGCGGCGGACCGAGCCGGCCGGGCGCGAGCGCGGGCTCGACCTGCCGGGCAGCGTGTTCGTGCTGGTCACGCTGGGCGGGCTGCTGCTGGCGTTGTCGGAGTTCGGCAGGCTGGGCTGGGGGCATCCGGCGGTCCTGGCCGGGCTCGGCGCGTTCGCCGTGGGGCTGCCGCTGTTCGTGGCCAGGGAGCGGCGGGCCGCCCATCCCGTCGTGGACCTGCGGCTGTTCCACGACCGCGCCTTCGCCTTCGGCACGCTCGCCTCCTTCCTCAACGCCGTGGCGCGCATGGGCATGGTCTTCCTCGTCGCGCTCTACTTCCAGGCCGTGCGGGGGGACGATCCCGTACAGGCCGGGTTGAAGGTGCTGCCGCTGGCGGTGGCGGCCATGGCCGCGTCGGTGGCGTCGGGGTTCCTCCAGCGGCTGACCAGCGCGCGCACCCTGGCGGTGGCCGGGGCCGCCACCACGACCTGCGGGCTGCTGGTGCTGCTGGCCACGATGTCGGCGAGCACGCCGTACGCGGCGGTGACCGCCGGGCTGGTGCTCATCGGGCTCGGCTCGGGCGTCTTCCTGCCCTCCAACACCACCGCCATCCTGGACGGCCTGCCCTCCGACCGCCTCGGCATCGTCAACGCCATGCGCCTCATGCTCCAGAACACCGGCAACGTGGTCGGCACCGGCCTGGTGCTGTCGATCATCACCGCGCCCCTCCCCGCCGCGCTGCACCAGCGTGTCTTCGCCGGGACGCTCTCGCAGGTCTCGGGGGAGGCGGTCGGCGAGCTGGTGACCGGCTACCGCTGGGCGCTCACCTGCATGGCCTCGATCTCGGTGCTGACCGTGCTGGCCTGCCTGGCCCGCCGCAAGGCCCGGTGACCGGCGGACCGGACGGTACGGGTACCGTGGCGGACGTGGCAGAACCCTCCTCGGCGCACCGGCACGTCTTCCCCCGCATGGTCAGATTCGCCGACATCGACTCCCAAGGGCATGTGAACAACGTGCGCTTCCTCGACTACCTGGAGGACGCCCGCTTCGGCATGTTCGCGATCGATCCGGTGCGGGCGGGCGAGGCGCCCTTCGGAGGGCTCGTGGTGACCCGCCACGAGATCGACTACCGGCGGCCGCTCGGCCTGCGCCCCGACCCGGTCAGGGTCGAGACCTGGGTCACCGGGATCAGACCGGTCCGCTTCACCCTGTCCTACGAGATCCGCGACGACGACGAGATCTACGTGACCGCCACCTCGGTGATCGTGGCCTACGACGTCGAACGGGCCGCGCCGCGCCGGCTCACCGAGGACGAGCTGGTCGTGCTCAAGCGCTACGCGGCCGAGGGCTGACCGCCCTGGAACCGCAGCCGCCCGCCGGCCCCGGCAGGAAGCGCTGGTTGATGCTCGCGTTGGGCGTCAACGCCCACGCGAGCGTCACCTTAGGACTCTTCGGCCTGCCACTCGTCATGCCGGAAATCGAGCGACATTTCGGGGTGCCGCTGGCGGTGGCCGGAATCATTGGGAACGCCCCGGGAATCGGGGTTCTGATCGCGCTCGTCGCCTGGGGTGCGCTGGCCGACCGGCACGGCGAGCGTCTCGTGCTCGGCATCGGCGTGAGCCTGGCGGCCGTGCTGCTCGCCGCCGTGGCCTTCGCCGGGCCGGCCTGGGCGGTGATCGCGCTGCTGGCGCTGGCGGGCGCGGCCGGCTCGGCGGCCATGGTCGGCGGCGGCCGGATCGTGCTGCGCTGGTTCCAGCCGCCCGAGCGCGGGGTCGCCATGGGCCTGCGGCAGGTCTCCTACACCCTCGGCATGGCCGTCGCGGCGTTCGTGCTGCCGCCGGTCGCGCGGGCGCACGGGTTGCCCGGCGTGCTGCTGGTCTGCTCCGCCGTGAGCCTGCTGGCCGCCGTCCTGGCCGCACTGTTCCTGGCCGAGCCGCCGCACTCGATCTCCGGCGGGAGCGCTGAGCAGGCGCGCTCGCCGTACCGGCAGCCGGCGCTCTGGCGGGTGCACGCGACCAGCGGGCTGCACGCGGTCCCGCAGATCGTGGTCAGCACGTACGGCGTCACCTGCCTCGTCGGCCTGTACGGCTGGGACGCCGTGGCGGCCGGCCAGCTCTTCGGCCTGTCGGCCGTGGCCGGGGCCGTGGTCCGCGTGGCCGTGGGCCGCTGGTCGGACCGGGTCGGCCTGCGGATGCGTCCCCTGCTGCTGCTCACCTGCGCCTGCCTGGCCGTGCTCGCCCTGCTGGTCGTGGGCACGGCGACGGACAGCCTGCTCGGCCCGGCGGCGCTCGCGACGGCCTCGGTGCTCACCGTGTCCGGCAACGGGCTGGCCTACCTGAGGGCGGGCGAGCTGGCCGGACCCGCCTGGGCGGGCAAGGTGCTCGGCACCCACAACACAGTCCAGAACGTCGTCGCCCTGGCGGTGACCCCGCTGGCCGGAGCGCTGATCACCGGGACGGGGTACTGGGCGGCGTACGCGGCGGGCCTGGCCTGCGCGCTGCTCTCGCTGCCCGTCATCCCCGTCCGCGGCGAGCAGCGGGCCGGCCTTCGCTCATGACTCCCGGCGCAGCCACACGGCGGTGTCCGGCGGCAGCGTCCCCGCCTGGACCGGGCCGCTGGACAGCAGCACCGCGTCGTGCGCCGGCAGCCGTACGGCCTCCGTCCCGCAGTTGATCGCGCAGATCAGCGGGCCCCGGGAGAAGAAAAGTGCTCCTTCGGGGGAATCCAGCCACTCCAAGGTGTAAGGAATGTCCCCCGCCAGCTCGCGGCGGCAGGCCAGGGCCCGGCGGTAGAACTCCAGCGTCGAGTCCGCGTCGCCCTCCTGCTTCTCGGCCGTCAGCTCGGCGAAGGAGGACGGCTGCGGCAGCCACGGCCGCACGCCGGGCGGCGAGAACCCGTAGGAGGGGGACTCCGCCGACCACGGCAGCGGCACCCGGCAGCCGTCGCGGCCGGGCAGCTTGCCCTCCGACTGGACGAACACCGGGTCCTGCCTGGCCTCGTCCGGCAGGTCGGTCACCTCGGGCAGGCCCAGTTCCTCGCCCTGGTAGAGGTAGGCCGAGCCGGGCAGCGCCAGCATCGTGAGCAGCGCCGCCCTGGCCCGCGCCAGCCCCGTGCCGGGATCGGCGGTCCCGTAGCGGGTGCGATGGCGTACGACGTCGTGGTTGGACAGCACCCAGGTGGCGTACGGCACCGAGGCCAGGGTGTCGTCGATCACCTTCTTGAACGCGGTCGGCGACCAGGGCGCCTGGAGCCAGGCGAAGTTGAAGCTCTGGTGCAGCTCGTCGGGCCGCACGTAGAGGGCGAGGTCCTCGGCGCTGTCGGTCCAGACCTCGCCGACGGCCATGCGCTCGCCCGGGTAGCCGTCGAGCACCTTGCGCCAGTCGCGGTAGACGCCGTGCACCTCGGGCTGCCCCCAGACCGGCGAGACCGACTTGAACGACTGGTCGCCGACGTCCGGCAGCCCCTCGGCCTTGTACAGGCCCATCGCGACGTCGATGCGGAACCCGTCGACGCCCTTGTCCAGCCAGAACCGCAGGACGTCGAGGAACTCCGCGTGCACCTCGGGGTTGCGCCAGTTGAAGTCGGGCTGGGCGGGGGCGAACAGGTGCAGGTACCACTGCCCGTCGGGGGTCTGGGTCCACGCCGGGCCGCCGAACGTGGACTGCCAGTTGTTGATCGTGTCGCGGAAGAGGTAACGGTCGCGGCCCTCGCCCCGCAGCGCGGCCTGGAACCAGGGATGCTCGGAGGAGCTGTGGTTGGGGACGACGTCCACGAGCACCTTCAGCCCGTGCCCGTGGGCCTCGGCCACCAGCGCGTCGAAGTCGGCCAGCGTGCCGAACAGCGGGTCGACGCCGCGGTAGTCCGCCACGTCGTAACCGCCGTCGGCCATCGGGGACGGGTAGAACGGCGTCAGCCAGATGGCGTCGACCCCCAGCCTCCTCAGGTACGGAATCCGTTCCCGTACCCCGGCCAGGTCGCCGACGCCGTCTCCGGAGGCGTCGGCGAAGCTGCGAACGTAGATCTCGTAGACGACGGCATCGCGCCACCAGGGGATATCCATGTGGGCGTCATGCCCGTTATGTCGGCGAGTTCACCAAGCTGTGGGCCGCGTACACCAGATAGTCCCAAAGTCGGGTCGCCTGCTCCTCGGGCAGGTCGAGCGAGTCGACCGCGTCACGCATGTGCCGCAGCCAGGCGTCGCGCTCGGCCTCCCCGATCACGAACGGCACATGGCGCATGCGCAGCCGGGGATGGCCGCGCTCCTGGCTGTAGGTGTTGGGGCCGCCCCAATACTGGATCAGGAATCCACGCAGCCGGTCTTCGGCGCCCGTCAGGTCGGGCTCGGGGTAGAGCGGCCGCAGCAGCGGGTCTTCCGCGACACCTTCGTAGAAACGGTGGACAAGGCGGCGGAAGGTCTCCTCGCCGCCTACGGCGTCGTAGAAGGAGGTCTCAGTCACGCTCTCAGCCTACGGTCGGCCGCGTTCGGCGGCCAACCGCAGGTGGCAGGGGCCGCCGCCTATGCGTGGGCGACCATGGGGATGCCGGCCGAGTCGAGGGCGGACTTCACCCTGAGCCGGATCTCCCGGGCGACCTCGGCCTGGTGGGAGGGCAACGTCTTGGCGGTGATGCGGAACACCAGGGCGCTGTCGGAGAGCTGCTCCACGCCGTACACCTGAGGCTGCTCCACGATCACGCTCTCGCGGTACTCGGGGTCGGCCCAGATCTCCTCGGCCACGATCTCCAGCGCCGCGCGCACGGCGGTGATGTCGGCGTCGTAGGCCACCGGGACGTCGAAGTAGGCCCGCGACCAGCCCTGCGACTCGTTGCCGACGCGGGTGATCGTGCCGTTGCGTACGTACCAGACGCGGCCGTCGGCGTCGCGCAGCCGGGTGACGCGCAGGGTGACCGCCTCGACGGTGCCGATGGCGGCGCCCGCGTCGATCACGTCGCCCACGCCGTACTGGTCCTCCAGCAGCATGAACATGCCGGCGATGAAGTCCTTCACCAGCTCCTGGGCGCCGAAGCCGATCGCGACGCCCAGGATGCCGACGCTGGTCAGCAGGGGGGCGATGGGGATCGTCAGCCGGTCGAGCACGGTCAGGATGGCGGTGCCGAGGACGACGATGGAGGCGATGTGCTTGAGCACCGAGCCCATGGTCTCGGCCCGCTGCTTGCGGCGCTCGTGCAGCAGCGCGTCGATGCCGTCGGTGGCGGCGTTGCGGCGGAACCTGTTGGCGAGCGAGCCGCCGGTGGCCGCCCGGGTCACCACCTTCGTGATCACACGGTGCGAGATGTTCCGCACGACGAACCCGAAGACCAGGATCAGGACGATGGTGATCAAGCTCGCCAGCAACGGCGCCCACGATACGTTGCCCAGCCAGTCGACCAGGGGACCACAGATCACTGTGTCACCTTGACAGGCTTGCGCCATCTGCGAGCTCACTTTGTCCAAGTCCTGCACGAGCGACGACTCCGTCGGCGCGGGCGTCGGTGATGGCCCCGATGTCACCAACAGGAACACTGGGTGGATTCCCCCTCAGGAAGCGGTTCGGTCAGCGGCAAATCAGTCCAATTGGATCTAAAAATACCGCTGACCGAACCGGCCGCCGTCACATCACGCCGGGGAAGACGGGGTCGCCAGGTCTCTGGGCCGCGGAGGGAGAGACCGGACGCTCCGATGACGGACGGCTCGGACGGGCCACGCACCCGGAAGCGTGTCCCGTTCCGGTTCCAAGGGGGGAGGTGATCCCCCCGGCACCCGGCGGGGGCACCCGCCGGGCTGTCCTGCGCGCACGGGCACCCGCCCGCGCGAAAGAGCCGGAACCGGCGGGACGATCAGGGGCCCGGGAACTCCGGACGCCCTCCGCACCGATCGTCCCGCCGGCCCCGCGAGGCCGCCGTGGGGACGGTGAGCCGTGGTGGCTGCGCTCCACCCGGATCACCGCGTCGTCACTCTCCCACGGCGGCGAGCACGCGTGCGACCTTGGTCGCGGCACCGGCCGGGTCGTCGGCCGTGTGCATGGGTTCGCCCCAGGACCAGCAGTACCACCAGTCGGGAAGGTCCGAGGCGTTCGCCGGTCGGCAGGTGACGTTCTCGGACAGGCTCGTCGCCTTCGGGTTGATGACGCGTACGAACTGCCGGCCGCTCTGGGTCTGGACCACTCGTGCGAGCAGACCGCGAGCGCCGAGCTCGGATACGAGGCGCTGCAGATGTCCGTTCTTGTCGTCCGTCACCTTCTCGTCCTCCCTGGGAATCGTTGCTGGTGGGCCAAACATGGCTCAAGTCAACGGCACACGCAACGCCACTGTGGTGATCACAGGGAGTGGCTATTCCCTCGTGGGTTGTAAGAAACGACCCCTCGGAGGACGATCCTTAACCGTAGGCTTGATGAGCACGTTTTCAAACGGTCCTCACTGCCTCATAGTCATCTCTAGGCGAAGAGCTACCTGAGGGCTACGCTGAGTCACCAGTCTTGACGGGTCGAGACATCGGGAGAGGGGCCGGGATGTCCGGCAGGCAGCACAGGGAAACGGAGATAGCCCGGCGGGTCAGGGCCAAGGGCCTTGCCACCGGGCGCACCTCCGCCCAGATAGCTGAAGAGATCCACGAAGCGTGCTCACCACAGTTCAGCACGACCCGCATCAAAGCGCACCGCCTGTCCTACGGCATCGCACTCGCGGACGTGATCGAACAGGTGCGCGCGTTGTTCGAGCGCGACGCCAAGGCGCCGCCGGGCATCGGCGAGACGTTGCTGTCGGCGTACGAGAGCGGGCTCAAGCGCCCGGGTCCCGAATACCTGCACTACCTGTGCACGGTCTACCGGGTAGAGCCCATCGAGCTCGGCTTCGACGGCCCCTGCATCTGCGGCCACGGCCACCGCATGCCGGGCGCGCTCGCCGAGATCACCCAGCGCATGGGGTCGGCGTCGCTCCCTCGCGACCTGGTCCTGCAACCGGTGACCGTCGAGGCCGACGCCCAGGAGGACGAGAACATCCTGCGGCGCACGTTGTTAAATCTGCTCGACACCGACGTCTCGTTCAAGCAGCAGTTCGACGGGGCGATGCTGGGCGCGTGTGAGGGCATCCGGCGGCGGATGGACCAGACGCTGGTCTCGGCCACCGTCTCGGGCGGAATGCTCGACCAGTGGGAGGAGGCGACGCTCGCCTTCGGCCGCCAGTACACCACGACGCCCCCGCTACGGCTGCTGTGCGACGTGCTGCTGGAGCTGAGCGCGGTCCGTACGGCGCTGTCCCAGCGGCAGCCGATCGACCTCCAGGACCGGCTGTGCCGCATGGCCGCGCAGCTGGCCGGCCTGAGCGGCATGGTGATGATCAATCTCGGCGACCACCGGCTGGCCCGGTCGTTCTTCCGCACCGGCCGCATCGCCGCCGACGAGACCGGCGACCGTGCGCTGCGGGCGTGGATAACGGCCAGGGAGTCGCTCGTACCCCTCTACTACGGCGACGCCCGCGAAGCCCTCAACCTCGCCAAGAAGAGCCGTGATCTGGCGGGCACCGTTCCGTGCGTGGCCCAGGCGATGGCGCCGGTCGTCGAGGCGCGGGCCCTGGCCATGCTCTCGGGCACCGACAGCAAGAAAGAGGTGGTCGACCAGGCCAAACGCGCGCTGGCCAGGGCCAGGAGCGCTTTCGCGCACATGAAGAGCGAGGAGCAGGAGGACATGGCCTTCGGCTACACCGAGAAACAGCTCTACTTCTACCAGGGCGACGTGCTCACCAAGCTCGGCCAGACCATCGAGGCCGAGGTGGTGCTCGACCAGGCGCTCGGCAAGTACGAGGACCACATCCTCGACCAGACCCTGATCAGGCTCGACCAGGCCCAGTGCCGCCTCCTGGAGGGCGACGTCGACGAAGCCCTTCAAATCGGTACGAAAGCCTTGCGCGCTTTGGGGGATGAATACCTTACGGACCTCATCATCCGCCCGGCGCTCGCTCTGGAGCAGGCGATCATGAAAAAGGTCGACAAACATCACATGCTGGCCGAATTCAGCGCCGAGTTGCGTCGAAGGTCGGCCCAGAAGGAAGGGAGCGGTGGATGACGTTGAAGATCCGGCGGTACCGCTGGTCCGATCTCGACACCATCCTCGCGCTACACCGGATCTGCCTCGCCGAGGTGGGCCTGCAACCCGGCGACGGCGTCTACTACGACGACGACTTCCCCCGCATCCAGGAGATCTACCTGGCCTGCGGAGGTGACTTCATCGTCGGCGAGACCGGCTCACGGGTGGTCGCCATGGGCGGCCTGAAACCCGTCGACCGGGAGACCGCCGAGGTGTGCAGGCTCAGGGTGCATCCCGAGTTCCAGCGGCGCGGCTACGGCGGCGCCATGCTCTCGGCCCTCGAAGACCGCGCCTTGGAGCTCGGCTTCAGCAGCCTGCGCGGCGACACCACGCTCAACCAGGGGGCGGCCCTCGCGCTCTACGCCCGTCAGGGCTGGCGTGAGCTCTCCCGCTGCCAGGTGGGCGACCTCGTCGTCATCTACGGCGAGAAACGGCTGGCGCGCGCGCCGGCCATGGAGCTCTAGCTCCCACACGTCGAGGGTCCGACGCTTCCGGACCCGGCGGCACGCCCCATCCCCTCCTGGGGCCCTGGCTTGCCCTGGCTCGTTCTCCCTTTCCGTCCCCGCAGGGCTCCTGCGAGCTTTTACGCTCAGGCGTGTCGATCCCGCCTCGCGGCGCTCGCGGAGAGTGACGGCCCCGGGGTGCGGCATCGGTTCGCCCGCACGGTCCGCGTATGCGCCGGCACATCGTGCGAATGGTGTGAACCTCGCCTTACTAGGCAGTAACCGCAGGAAAGAACAGTTTTCGCCGACGCCGGTATGGATGTTTCGGGCCTGCGAGTGAGGCTCTTAACTCCGAGTGGAACAGGAGCCTCACCGGCTTCGTCACGTGCCCTGGCGAATGCTCTTAGTAGTGGCATGCTCTGCTCCATGGCAGTCGTGCCCGCTCCCCGACCCCTCTTGGGAGCCGTGCTTCTGTTGTTCGTCAGCGCCGCTTGGGGGTCGGCGTTCCCGCTGATGAAGGACCTCATTCTCCGGTTACCTGTCGAGGACCTGCTGGCCGAGCGGTACCTCGTCGCGGCGCTGACGCTGCTGCTCATCCGGCCTCGCTGCCTTCGGGGGCTGTCGCGCAGGACGTGGGTCAACGGGCTCGTGCTGGGGCTGCTGTTCGGTGTCGGACAGACCGCTCAGGCGCTCGCGCTGCACAGCCTGCCCTCCGCGGTGTCAGGGTTCGCCGTGGGGTGCAGCGTGGTGATCACGCCCGTCCTGGCCCTGGTGATGTTCAGGAGCCGGGCGCCGCGGCGGGTGTGGGCGGGCGTGGTACTCGCCATGGCCGGGATGACCGTGTTCACGCTGCTGCGCGGGGTCGAGGACCACGAGGTCTCGCTGCTCGCGCTCGGCGTCACGCTCTCGGCCGCGGCGCTCTACTCGGCCCACACGCTCATGCTCGCCGAGCTGTCCAAGAAGGGCGAGCGCTTCCAGGCGTACGCGCTGACCACGATCCAGCTCTTCACCATCGGGCTGCTCACCGGGGGCTTCGCGTTGCGCGGCGGGATCACGCTGCCGTCCAGCCTGCCCGACTGGGCGATCCTCGCCCATCTGGCCGTGGTGTCGTGCGCCCTGGGCTTCCTGGCCCGCTCGTACGGGCAGAAGCACGTGCCGGCGGTGCCCAGCGCGATCATGATGTCCTCGCAGCCCCTCTGGGTGGCCGCCATCGCGGTCATCTGGTTCCACGAGCAGGTGGGCTGGAGCATGGTGATGGGCGGCGGGCTCATGGCCGCGGCCATGCTGCTGGCCCTGCCCGAGAGGGCAGCCAAGGGAAAAGTGGACCAGCCGGGCAGGCGCGACCTGCTGGCGGTCTCCCGCCGTGCCGCACTGGTGCTGGCCGACCTGCGGATCAAGCGTGAGGAACGGCTGCCTTTGGAGCCGGGGCCGGCGCCGTTCATCGCCAAGAGCGCATGCGGGGACGTCGAGTCGTGCCCGTGGAACGCGCACGCGCTGAAGGGCGGCGGCGAGCCGAGCCTGGAGCGGCTGATCGAGCGGGCGACCGCGATCGTCCGCGCCAAGAAGTTGCCGGGGCCCGGCTGCTGCCAGTCCGTCACGCTGGTCGGGCGGTGCCTGTGCACGTTGATGGAGGAATCGGAACAGACGCGGGTCGCGGCGGTCGAACATTGGTTTCGGTCTCAATAGGCTGCGGGACGCACACAAAAGCCAGGTGCTACTTATTCGTTAAACCACCACCTATTCCCTATAAATCTTGATATCCGGTTGAGTGTCCGAATAATGGGAAATCACACCCATCGGAGAGGCACGTCATGAAGCGCATCGTCGTCCGTAAGCCAGGCACCGCGAGGCTCGCAGGGACCGCAGGCGTCATCCACAAGGGGTGACCGGGGACAGATCCCACCTCAGCGTCCAGGGCGGGCCACCTGCCCGATGGGGGGCCGTACGGCTGCTGATGCCGGTGATGGACGCGCATCGCCGGCCACGCGGCCCCTACACCGTGGGCGCCGCCCTGCTGCGCCGTCTGGTGCCGGGCGCGCCGCCCGAGCTGGTCGCGGCGTACGACATCGAGATCCGGGCGGCCGCACCCGAGCTGGCCGCTCAGGTGCCCGCCCGGCGCATGACCATCGACGCGGGGCTGCCCGACGAGGAGCGCATCCTGGTGCCGGCGCCCCGCCGGACGCTGAGGCTGGCCAACGGGATCGCCGAGTTCGTCCGGGCCGCCGTGCCGCCGGGCTCGACGCTCGCGGTGTGCAACGGCGCGCACGCCGACCCGACCGACACCGAGCTCCTGGACGTCCTGACCCGGCGCGTCCCGGCCGGCACGCTCACCGTCCTGGTGTACGCCGACGGGCCCGAGCCGCCCCCCGACGAGCGTGCCGCCGACGAGCTGTGGCCCCTGGTGGACCGTTGCATGCGCGAGGGCTTCCTGCACGCCGCGGCCGAGCTGGGCGAGCGGGGCCTGGATCGTACGGAGCCGGGGGAGGCCCGGTGGTGGCGCTTCGCCCAGCGCACCGCCACCGCGCTCGGCGGCCTCGGCCGCGTCCAGGAGGCGCAGGCGCTGTGGGACCACGTACGCGCGGCCAGCCAGGACCCGGTCGTGCACGCCGCCGCCGCGTACGGGACGGCCATGCTCGACGCCCGCCACCCCGACCCCGCGCGGCGCGACCTGGGCCGGGCCCGGCGCTGGATCAACGAGGCCATCGCCATCGCGGGGCTGCTGCCCGACCCCCTGGAACGGGCCTTCAAACTCGGCTTCGACCGCAACGGCCTGGCGCTGATCGAGCTGCGGAACGGACGGCCGCAAGCCGCGCTGTCGCTGGTGGAGTCGGCCATCGAGCTGGCCGCCGAGCTGGGCGACCGGCACCCCGTGCACCGGATGGTGCTGCTGGCCAACCGGGCCCAGCTCCTCGCCATGCTCGGCCATCCCAAGGAGGCCCTGGAGGACTACACCGCCGCCATCGCCATCGACCCGGCCTTCCCCGACACCTATCTGGAGCGCGGGAACCTGCTGTTCGGGCTGGGGCTGACCGAGGAGGCGCTGGCCGACTACGAACGGGCCATGCGGGCCGGGCCGCCGCTGCCGGAGGCGTACTACAACCGGGCGGAGCTGCGTACCGTGCGGGGTGAGGTGGCGGGGGCGCTGGCGGACCTGGGCACGGTGATCGAGCTGGACCCCGCCTACCTGGACGCCTACGTCAACCGCGCCGGGCTGCTGGCGGCGGCGGACCGGGACGAGGAGGCCAGGGCCGACGTCACGGCCGGGCTCGCCCGCGCGCCGGAGAACCCGCACCTGCTCACCGTGCTCGGCCAGCTGGAGACGGCGGCAGGCCGCTTCGAGGAGGCCGCGGCGGCCCTTGACCTGGCCCTGGAACGCGCTCCCGAGCTGGCCGCCGCCTGGGGGAACCGGGGCGTGCTGCGTTACGCCGCGGGCGACGCCGAGGGCGCGGTCGCGGATCTGAGCAGAGCCGTCGAGCTGGACCGGCAGCCCGACCTGTACGCCAACCGCGCCGTCGCCCTGCGCGCCCTGGGCCGAACCGCCGAGGCCGAAGCCGACGAGCTCCGCGCGACCCGCTCCGCCTGACCACGGCCGCTTCGCCTGGCAGCGACGCGTTCCTCCTGACCACGGCCGCTCGCCTGGCCCGTTCCTCCTGAGGGCGGCCGGTTCACCTGGCAAGCGGCCCGTTTCACCTGGCAGCGGTCTGTTCCTTCTGGCGGTGGGACGATTGATGTATGACGGGGCGTATTGGGCGAGCTGCGGGGGTGTGCGGGGCGCTGGGGGTGTTGTGGTGGGCCACCGCCCGGCTGACGTGGGCGGGCGTCGGCTGCGCCGACTGGGACTGCCTGGCCCCGGCCCTCGGCGTCCTCCTGGCGATCAGCCTGGTCATGCTGGCCGGGGCCGCGTACGTGCTGGACCGCGTGGACGTGCGGCCCGCGCGGCGGGCGGCCCTGGTGGCCGCCGGGGCGGCGGTGGCGTTCTGGGCCACCGGGAAGCTGCTGCCGTCGTGGCCGTCCACCGCCGCGCACGCCGTGGGCGCCGCGGTCGTCTTCGCCGGGGCGGGAGCCGTCGCGGCGTTCGTGACCGGGCCGGGGCTCGCGCCGCGCTGGCGGGTGCTGATCGCGCTGACCCTGGCCGCCCTGCCGTGCGGCGTGTTCGCCGTGCTCTGGTTCGGCCTCGGCGGCTGACGACCGAACGCGGCTGACGACCGAACGCGGGCGACGACCGAACAGCGGGTGACGGCCCGGAGCGCCTGGTCGTCGGGAGCGGTCAGGCGGGGAACACCTGGACGTGGTCGGCGGCGACCCGCAGGCGCACCTCGTCGCCGGGGGACAGGCCGGCGGCGGCCCTGGAGGGCAGGTCGGCGAAGATCACCGAAGGGCCCGCCTGGGCGTACACGCGGGTGGTCGCGCCCAGGAACACCGTCACGTCCACGACCGCCCGAGCCCCCGGGCCGTCCTTGGCCAGCTCGACGTCCTCGGGGCGGAACATGCACAGGACGCGGGGAGCGGGCGCCTCGACGTCGAACGCGCCGCCCGCGGTGACCCGGCCGTCCACCGCGTCGAGTTCCAGGGTGTTGCGGTTGCCGACGAAACCGGCGGCGAAACGGGTGGAGGGGGCGGTGTAGATCTCGGCGGGCGGTCCGCACTGCTCGATGTCGCCGGCGTTCATCACCGCGACCCGGTCGGAGATCGCCAGCGCCTCGGCCTGGTCGTGGGTGACGAAGACGGTGGTGATGCCGACCTGGTGCTGGATGCGGCGGACCTCGTCGCGCAGGCGGTGGCGTACCTGGGCGTCCAGGGCGGACAGGGGCTCGTCCAGCAGCAGCACCTCGGGGCGGGGGGACAGCGCGCGGGCCAGGGCGACGCGCTGCTGCTGGCCGCCGGAGAGCTGGTTCGGCAGGCGGTCGCCGAGGTGGTCGAGGCCGACGAGGTCGAGCATCTCGTCCACGCGGGCCCTGACCTCCTCCTTCGGCCGCTTCCTGACGGTCAGGGGGAAGGCGACGTTGCCGCGTACGGTGAGGTTGGGGAACAGCGCGTACGACTGGAAGACCATGCCGATGGGCCGCTTGCGCACCGGCACGCCCGCCATGTCGGCGCCGCCGATCGTCAGCCGCCCGCCGTCGAACCCGGTCAGGCCCGCGATGCAGCGCAGCAGCGTGGTCTTGCCGCAGCCGGACGGCCCGAGCAGGGCCAGCATCTCACCCTGCTCGACGCTGACGCTCACGCCGTTGAGCGCGGTGTGGCCGGCGTAGCGCTTGGTGATGCGGTCGAGTACGACGTGGCTCATGGAGTGGTGCCCTTCTGGACCGGAGCGGTGGCCATGGACGCGCTCACCCGGCCGCGGCCGAGCCAGACGACCAGCGCGGACAGCGCGAACAGCAGGCCGAAGGTGAAGATGGTGACGACGGCCAGCGCGTTGGGGTCGCCGAGCGTCCGGGAGACGAACTGCCTGGCCGACCAGAGCGGCAGCGTCTCGTAGCTGACGCCGGTGAGGATCTTGGCGAGCGCGAACTCGTTCATGGCGGTCGCGATGACCAGCAGCGCGCCGGAGACCACGCCGCCGCGGATCGCCGGGAGGATCACCCTGATCAGGGTGGCGGCGGGCCCGGCGCCGCACGTGGCGGCTGCCTCGCTGAGCCGCACGGCTCCCGCCGCGAGCAGCGAGCTCTCCACCGCCCGGTACATGAACGGGAACGCGATCGCCGCGGTCGCGGCGGCCAGCAGCCAGAACGTGCCGAACAGCTCGGGCGCGACCGACTTGGTGACGAGCTGGAGGCCCGCGCCGACGACCACCCACGGGATGGCGAACGGGATCACCGAGATCGTCTGGACGATCGACCCGATGCGCGGGTTGTGCACGACCGACCAGTACGCGGCCGGCACGACGAGCACGATCTCGATCACCACGACGACCGCCGAGAGCACGAGCGAGCGGCCGAGCGCGGCCATGACGTCCGGCTTGGCGAACACGCCGGTCCAGTGGGCCAGGGTGTAGCCGTCGGGCAGCGGCGTGTCGGTCCAGCGGGTGGCCACGGAGTACAGCAGGGCGGCCAGCAGCGGCAGCCCGAAGTAGACGGCCAGCAGGCCGAGGAAGACGCGGCGTCTCACAGCCACCTCGCAGCGCGCCTGAGCGAAAGCCGGTAGAGCAGGGTCGCCCCGATGGCCAGGATCATCAGCAGCACCGACAGCACGGCGGCGCGGCCGAGGCCGAACACCGAGGACTCCAGCGTGGTGCCGATCTGCAGGGTGATGAGCTTGGTCGCGCTGGGGGAGGAGCCGATGGCGTACGCGACGGCGTAGACGCCGATCGTCCAGGTGAAGACGAGCAGCCAGCCCGCGATCACGAACGGGGAGAGCACGGGCAGGCCGACGTACCGCCAGAACTGCCACCTGGTGGCGTGGCAGACCGCGGCGGCCTCCTGCCAGTCGTCCTTGAGCACGCTCAGCGCGGGCAGGGTGAGCAGCACGAACATCGGGATGTTGAAGTACAGGTAGACGACGTTCATGCCGTTGAAGGAGCCGAGCGAGGGGAACGGGTTGTCCTCGATCCCGAACAGGCCCTTGAGCACGAGCGTCAGCATGCCGGTCGAGCCGATCAGCGCGACGAAGCCGAAGGCCAGGCCGATGCCGGCGAAGTTCGAGGCGACGTTCATCAGCGACAGCCAGAAGGCCCGGCCGCCGAGGCGCATCCGGGTGATGAGCCAGGCGGCGGGCGCGCCGAGCGCGGTGGCCAGCGTGGCCTGGGTCAGGCCGAGCGCGAGCGAGCCGCCGATGGCCTGGCGGTCCACCGGGTTCCCGGCCACCTTGACGATGTGGTCGAAGCCGTAGCTCCCGTCGGGCAGGGCGAAGGTGTCGTGCAGCAGCCGCAGCGCCGGCAGGACCAGGGTGGCCAGGGTGAACAGCAACAGCGGCAGGGCCGGGCCCCAGGCGGTGAACAGCTTGCCCGGGACCCTGCGACGGGCGGCCGGTGGAGCCGCCACGGACTCCGTGATGTGGGACGTCACGCGAGGACCTTCGCCTCCCAGTCGGCGACGATCTGCTCCGGATTGACCTTCGTGATCTCGATCTCCTTGACCGGCGCGTACGACTCCTCGGGCAGCCAGTTGGCCTTGGCGTCGGCGGGGAGCCGGAGGTCGCCGTTGAGCGCGCGGATCGGCCGGGCGCCGAACTTGGCGAACAGCGTCTGGGCCTCGTCGGAGAGCACGTAGTCGAGCAGGCCCTTGAGGAAGTCGCCCTTGGCGGTGTTGTACTTGTTGATCATCATTCCGGACGGCGACCAGACCGAGCCGTCGGAGGGGATGACCACGTCCACGTTGACGTTCTTGGCCTTCAGGGCGGCCTTCTGGGCCAGGCCGTTGAAGTCGTAGTTGATCTGGATGGGGGCCTCGCCCTTCTCCAGGGTCTCCTCGCTCATCTTGACGTCGCTGAGGTTGCCGGCGTCCTTGAGCTTCTTGAAGTAGGTGTAGGCGGGGGTCAGGTCGTCCACCGAGCCGCCGTTGGCGACCGCGGCGGCGACGACCATGGCCTGGCCGGTGCCCGACGAGGCCGGGTTCTTGATGGCGATCTGGCCCTTGTACTCGGGCTTGAGCAGGTCCTGCCAGCTCTTGGGCGGGTTGCTCACCTTGTCGGTGTTGACGACGAACGCGGGCGCGCCCACGAACGTGGCGACCCAGCCGCCCTTGCCCTTCTGCCAGTCCTTGAGCTTGCCCGCCGACGGCGGCAGGTACGCCGGCACCACGCCCTTGGCCTCGGCCACCGGCCCCCACATCAGGCCGATGTCGCTGGCCGTGCCGATCGGGTTGTCCTTCTCGGCGTCGAACTTGACGATCTCCTCCGAGGAGGACATGTCGGTGTCCTTGTGGGCGCAGGCGCCCTGGTACTTGGCGCAGAACGTCTTGACGACCTCGCCGTAGTTGGCCCAGTCGGGGGCCAGGCCGTAGGTCGGCAGGTCCTTGCCCTGGGCGGCGATCTTGCCGGTGTCCGGGGCGGCGGACCAGTCGTATTCACCGGCGCCGGCCGAACTGCCGCACGCGGTGAGGGCGAAAAGGGATGAGGCGGCAATTACCGCCCATGTGCGATGCTTCATATGGACCCTCGGTTAATTCCCGGTAAATTCGACAAGTGCCGTGAGCAGGTCTTTTCCCCGGCATGTCTAGTGCAGCGGAACGGTCCGGCCAACGTGTGATTTGCCTATCGCCGCTATAGGCAGACTCATATAACGGCTGCCTATCGGGGGCATCGGTCTAATCCCCCTTGTCCGGAACATCCCTGGCCATGAGGCTTTGCCCTACTAGAAGTTGACCGGAAAGGAACCCGATGGCGACGATCCCGAGTCGCTACCTGCTCAACCACATCGGCGGCGAATGGCGTGCCCCCGAGAGCGGGCAGACCCGGCCGAACATCAACCCCGGCGACCTCTCCGACCACATCGGGGACTTCGCCGAGTCCGGTGGCGCGGACGTCGAGCTGGCCGTGGAGGCCGCCGCCGCGGCGATGCCGGAGTGGAAGGGGCTCGGGCCGATCAAGCGCGCCGAGTTCCTGCGCGCCGCCGAGCGCCTGATCGAGGAGCGGGCCGAGGACTTCGCCCAGGCGATCACCCGCGAGCAGGGCAAGCTCATCAAGGAGGCCCGCGGCGAGGTCAGGCGGGCCCTGGCCATCCTCGACTTCACCGCGGGCGAGGGGCGCAGGCTGAAGGGCGAGACGCTGCCCGCCGAGGAGCCGCGCACGTTCTCCTACACCTTCCGAGCGCCGATCGGCGTGGTCGGCCTGGTGACGCCGTGGAACTTCCCCCTCGCCATCCCCATGTGGAAGGTCGCGCCCGCGCTGCTGGCCGGGTGCGCGGCGGTGCTCAAGCCGTCGCCGTTCACGCCGCTGACCTCCGCGCTGCTGGTGGAGGCGTTCGTGGACGCGGGCGTGCCCGCCGGGGTGCTCAACCTCGTCCAGGGCGACATCGCGGCGGGCGAGGCGCTGGTGACGCACCCGCGCGTGGCCGGGATCAGCTTCACCGGCTCGCTGCCCGTGGGCCTGGCCATCCACCAGGCCGGAGCGCCCCGGCTGCTGCGCACCCAGCTCGAACTGGGCGGCAAGAACGCGGTCCTGGTGCTCGCGGACGCGGACCTGGACAAGGCGGTCAAGGCCACCGCGTTCGGCGCGTTCGGGCAGTCGGGACAGCGGTGCAGCGCCACGTCCAGGGTGATCGTCGACCGTTCCGTCAAGGAGGAGTTCCTGTCGCGGCTGGTCGCCGAGGTGGCCGGGCTCAAGGTGGGCCCCGGCCTGTCGGACGGGGCCACGATCGGCCCGGTCGTGAACGAGGCCCGCATGCGCGCCTGCCTGGACGCGGTCAAGGCCGCGCAGGAGTCCGGCGCCAAGGTCGCCATCGGCGGCGAGCGGCACACCGAGGGCGTGCCCGAGGGCTGCTACGTGCAGCCGACCGTGCTGCGCGACGTGCCCTGGGACAGCGAGATCGCCCAGGAGGAGATCTTCGGCCCGGTGTTGTCCGTGGTGGACTGCGACGGCTTCGACGACGCCATGCGCATCTCCAACTCGGTCCGGTACGGCATGAGCGGCACGATCTTCACCCAGGACCCGGCTACCATCTTCGAGGCCCTGGACCGCTTCGAGGCGGGCATGCTGCACGTCAACCGGCCCGGCGTCGGCGCGTACGCGCACCTGCCCCACATGGGCGCCAAGTTGTCGCAGTTCGGCCCGCCCGAGTGCTCGCCGCAGGTCTGGGACTTCTACACCGAGTGGCGGTCGGCGTGCATAAGTTACTGACGGCCGCCGAGGCCGTCGCCCGGCACGTCCCCGCCGGGGCGGTCGTCGGGATGGGCGGCCAGAACATCAACCGCTGCCCGATGGCGCTGGTGCACGAGGTGATCAGGCAGGGGATCGGCGGGCTGACCGTGGTCGGCTGCAACCTGTCGCTGCCGCTCGACATGCTGGTCGCGGCGGGCCTGGTGGTCCGCACCGAGCAGGGCACCGGCAACCTGGAGCGCTACGGCACGCTGTTCGCCTGGCGCCGGGCCGTCGAGCGCGGCGAGGTCGGCGTCGGCGATCATTCGCACCTGGCGATGGCCACCCGCTTCGCGGCGGGGGCCATCGGGGTGCCCTTCCTGCCGACGCGCAGCCTGCTCGGCACCGACCTGCTCGCCGACCTGGTGGCGGAGGGCATGGCGGTGGAGTCGGCCGATCCGTGGACGGGGCAGCCGGTGGTGCTGCTGCGGGCGATGACGCCGGACGTGGCGATCATCCACGCGAACCGCGCCGACCTCTCCGGAAATGTCGTGATCGAGGGGGTTACCTCCCATGAGGTGGACATGGTCCGGGCGGCCCGCGCCACGATCGTGTCGGCCGAGGAGGTGCTGCCCGCCGGGGCGTTCGCCGACCGGCCCGAGCGGGTCACGATCCCGGAGGCGTACGTGACCGCGGTCGTCCACCAGCCCTTCGGCGCCTTCCCGACCTCCGTCTACCGCGAGTACGACTTCGCCGAGCCGGAGATCAAGGAGTACCAGGCGCTGGGCCGGGCCGGGGACGCCGAGCTGCGCGAGTGGATCGGGGCCAACCTGGGCGCGTCTTTCGACGATCACCTCCAGGCCCGCGACCCGGCGGGCACGCTCCGGGACGGGCTGACCGAGCAGATGAGGAGGCTGGTGTGAGCGCGTCCGGGGAGTGGGCCGCCCTGCCGAGGGAACTGCTGGTCGTCGAGGGCGCCCGGCAGATCCGCGACGGCGACCTGGTGATCGTCGGCACCGGCCTGCCGCTGCTGGCCGCCACGCTCGCCCAGCGCACCCACGCGCCGGAGGCCAAGCTCGTCATCGAGTCGGGGGTGATGTTCCCGAAGGTCGTGCCGACGCCGGTGTCCGTGGTCGATCCGCGGCTGATGCACGGCGCCGCGCGGCACGGGTCGTTGTTCGAGGCGCTGGGCGGGCTGGTCCAGCGCGGGCTGGTCCGTACGGGCTTCCTCGGCGGGGCCCAGGTGGACGAGTACGCCAACATCAACTCCACCTGGGTCCCGAGACCGGACGGCTCTCGGGTGCGCCTGCCCGGCAGCGGCGGGGCCAACGACATCGCCAGCCACTGCCGGCAGGTGGTGATCCTGACCGACCACGAGAGGCGGCGCTTCCCCGCCCGCTGCGACTACGTCACCAGCCCGGGGTTCCTGGGCGGGCCGGGGGAGCGGGCCAAGGCCGGGCTCGGGCCGTTGCGCGTCAAGGTCGTCACCGACCTGTGCGTGATGGAGGCCGAGGACTCGGCGCTGACCGTGACGGCCCTCATGCCGGGGGCGAGTGTTGCGGACGTACTAGAAAACACCGGCTTTACCCCGAAATTTCGGGATTCGTTGGAAATTGTGGTGCCGCCGGCCCCCGAGGACCTCCGCCTGCTGCGCGAGGAGATCGACCCGGCGTGCGTGTACTTCCCTGAAAGGAAAGCCCGTTGACCGACAAGAAGCCGTTCGCCTGGGAGACGGCGATCGCCTGGAAGAACAAGGACCGGATCGTCGTGCGCGGGTACGACGTGAACGAGCTGACCGGCAACATCTCCTTCGCCGAGCACTTCCACCTGGTGCTGCGCGGCGAGCTGCCGACCCCCGAGGTGGGCCGGATGACCGAGGCGATCCTGGTGAACATGGCCGAGCACGCCATGTCGCCGTCCTCGGCCACCGTGCGCTTCGCCACCTCCGGCGGCGCCGAGCTGAACGCGGCCGTCGCGGCGGGCGTCGCCGGCATCGGCCGCCTGCACGGCACCGCCGACCGGCCCGCCGAGCTGTTCCTCGCGGTCGGGCAGCGGGCCGAGCGCGACGGGCTGAGCGACCAGGAGGCCGCCGCCAAGGTCGTGGCCGAGATGCGCGAACGCCGCGAGCGCATGCCCGGGTTCCACCACGCCCAGCACATCCGCGACCCGCGTACCGCCCGCCTGCTGGAGCTGTCGGACGAACTGGGCGTCACCGGCCGGTACGTCCGCATCGCCCGCGCGATGGAGGACGCCACCGAGGACGTCTTCGGCCGCCGGATCTGGATCAACGGCCCAGGCTCGATGGGCTGCGTCGGCCTCGACATGGGGTACGAGCCGTTGCAGCTCAAGGCCATGTTCATCGTGTGCAGGTCGTTGTCGTTGTGCGCGCACTCGATCGAGGAGATGACCAGGGAGAAGGGCTGGCGGGCCTCCACCAACTCCGACATGGTCCAGCCGCTGGACCTGTCGATGCAGGGCCCGGACCACTACGACGGCCCGGCCGACCGCGCCCTGGCCTGACCCCGGGCCTGACCACCGGCCTGATCACTGGCCGGATCACTGGCCGGATCACTGGCCGGATCACTGGCCGGATCACTGGCCGGATCACTGGCCGGATCACTGGCCGGATCACTGGCCTGACCGCCGCCGGCACCTCCGCGCCGACCCTTGACACCCGCGTTCTCCAGGATCAAGGTGGTGTTCCGTATACGGAACAAGCGTGGAGGTGCAGTCATGCGGCCCAACTCCCGGTTCGCGCAGGTGCAGCCGTTCGACATCGACAAGGTGGCGTCCGCCGCCGGGGCCGACCCCGACGTCCTGCGCCTGGAGAACCTGGACACCGACGTCCCGCCGCCGCCGGTCGCGGTGGCCGCGACCAGGCGGTCCCTGGAGGAGGGGACGGGCAACAGCTGGCTGCCGTTCACCGGCCTGCCGGTGTTGTGCCAGGCGGTCGCCGCCGAGCTGCGGGCGCGTACCGGGGTCGACTACGACCCGTTGCGGCAGGTGTGCATCACCTCGGGCGGCACGTCGGCGGTGATGCCGGTGCTGCTGGCCACGACCGAGCCGGGCGAGCCCGTGGTGCTCACCGACCCCACCTACGCCGGGCTGCTCCAGCGGGTGCGGCTGTCGGGCGCGCGTCCGCACCTGGTGCCGCTGCGGGTGGAGGGCGGCCGCTGGCGGCTGGACCGCGAGGCGCTCGGCCGGGTGCCCGCGGCGGCGGCACTGCTGCTGATGAGCCCGTCGATGCCGTCGGGCGTGGTGTTCGACCGGGAGGACTGGGAGGCGGTCGCGCGGGTCTGCGAGCGTACGGGCGCGTACCTGATCTACGACGCCGCCATGGAGCGCATCGTCTTCGACGGCCACCCGCGCGTCAACCCGTGCCAGGTGGACGGCCTGGCCGAGCGCACGATCATCATCGGGTCCATGTCGAAGGAGTACCGGATGATCGGCTGGCGGATCGGCTGGGTCGCCGGCCCGGCCGACATCATGTCCCGGATCATGGTCGCGACCATCTACAACACCACCGTGGCCAGCGGCTACCACCAGTACGGCGCCGCCGCCGCGCTCACCGACCCGGCCGGCGCGGGGGTGGCGGAGGCGGCGGCCGAGTACCAGGCCCGCCACGACACCGTGGTCGCGCAGCTCGACGGGCTGCCGGTGGTCCGGGCGGGCGGCGGCTGGTCCGTCCTGGTGGACGCCGAGGCCATGGGGCTGACCGCCGCCGACCTGTCGGCCCGCCTGCTGGAACGCGGGCGCGTCGCGGCCACCCCCATGACGGCCTGGGGCGAGAGCGTCGCCCCCCGGTACGTCCGCCTCGTCTACAGCGCCGAGCCGGTCGGGCGCCTGTCGGACCTGCGGGCCCGTTTCGAGTCGGCGCTCGGCTGACGGGACTGACCGGGGCTCAGCGGGCCAGGCGGTCGCGCAGGAAGCCCTCGAACGTGCGCAGGCCGGAGTGGCGGGCGCGGAGGGCGGCGACGTCGGCCTGGTAGCCGCTCTCCAGGAACCACTCGTACATGCGCTCCCCGCCGGTCGGGGTCTGCTCGAACCGGGTGGGGGTGCCGGTGACGCGCTGGTAGATCTCGGCGAGCTCCGGCCCGGTGCGTTCGTCGCCCGCCAGCTCCAGCGCCCGGCCGGCGTACTCGTCGGGATGCTCGAACGCCTCCGCCGCGAAGTGGCCGATGTCCTCGGGCGCGACGAGCTGCATGCGCCGGAACGGCAGCGCGATGACCCGCTCGTCCCCGGCGGGCTCGGCGTAGTACAGCAGGTTCGTCATGAAGAACACCGGCCGCAGGACGGTGGCCCGCAGGCCCAGCTCCGCGAGGTGCCGCTCGATCGCCCACTTGCTCGCGAAGTGCTCGATGCCGGTGTCGCGCTCGGCGCCGCCGACCGAGCTGTAGACCAGGTGGGCCAGGCCCAGCCCGGCGGCCAGGTTGGCGACCGCGACGCCCTGGCGCACCTCGCGGGCCAGCTCCTCCTCGGTCAGGGCGAGGGCCTGCACGCTGAACACGCCGTGCACGCCCGTCATGGCGGCCCGCAGGGAGGCGGGGTCGTCCAGGTCGCCCTTCGCCAGGGTGGCGCCGAGCGCGGACAGGGCGCGGGCGGCGGGCGAGGCCGGGTCCCTGACCAGGGCGCGGACCGTCCAGCCGCGTTCCAGGAGCGTCCGGGCCACCGCGCCGCCCTGGTTGCCGGTGGCGCCGGTGACCAGGATCGTCCTGGCACGGGCGGGCAGCAGCAGCGACTTCCCGGTGACCTTGCGGGCCTCGACGGCGGCGTGCGCCTCGGCCGCCGACTCCAGGGGCAGCACGTTGCCGACCGTGGGACGAAGGCGGCCGGCGGCGGCCAGCTCCAGTGCCTCGCGGGCCAGCTCACGCGGGTCGGCCGAGGGCCAGGCCACTGCGGTCACGCGGGGGTCGGGGGTGGTCATCGGGCCGCCGGCCATGCCGTACGCGCTGAGCCGCCCGCCGTCCTTCAGCAGTGCCTGCGCCTGGGCGCCGACCTCGCCACCCACGCCGTCGAAGACGACGTCCAGGCCGCCGGTCGCGGCGCGTACCTCCTCGGCCCAGCCCGGGACGGTGTAGTCGACCGTCAGCTCGGCCCCGAGGCGCGCGGCCAGGTCGCGCTTGGCGGCGCTGCTCGCCGCGCCCACCACGCGTGCCCCCGCGGCGCGGGCGAGCTGCACCAGCAGGCTGCCCACCCCGCCTCCGGCGGCCTCCACCAGTACCCATTCGCCGGGCCGCGGCGCGGCGGCGCGGGTCAGCCCCACGGCGGTGCGCCCGTCGGCCAGCAGCGCCACGGCGTCCAGCGCCGACAGGCCCGGGGGCAGCGGGATCAGGTCGTCGGCGGCGGCCACCGCCAGCTCGGCGTAGCCGCCCCGGCCGCCGAGCGTGGTGACCACCCGCGTTCCCACCAGCGCCGCGTCCACGCCTTCGCCCACCGCCAGGACGGTGCCCGCCACCCCGTTCCCCAGGATCGCGGGCAGCTCGGCCCGTCGCGGCCCCCGATCGGCGCGCACCTGCGTCTCCACGAACGTGATGCCCGCGACCGCCACCTCGACCAGCACCTGCCCCGGCCCCGCGACGGGATCGGGCACCTCCTCCACGACCAGCGACCCGGGACCACCGAACCGCCGCAGCACCACCGCACGCATGACAATCCTCCCTAGTCGGAGCGCTACGCTCCGACAAAGTACGGTATATCGGAGCGCTCCGCTCCGCAATATCCTGTACGGCATGGCAGGACGCGGCAGACAGGCCGAGGCGGCGCGGAACGATCTGCGCCTGCTCCAGGCGGCCCACGAGGTGTTCACGACACAGGGGTTCGACGCGCCGGTGTCGGCCATCGCCAAGCAGGCGGGCGTGGGCATGGGCAGCCTCTACCGCCGCTACCGCACGAAGGAGGAGCTGCTCCAGCGGTTGTGCCTGATCGCCATGGAACGCGTGGTCGACGCCCTGGAGTCGGCCCTGGCCGAACCCGACCCGTGGACCGGGCTGGAGGCGTACGTGCGGGCCTGCGTGGAGGGCCGCTCCGGCGCGCTGGCCCCGGTGGCGGGCACGATCGAGGTCACCGACGAGATGTGGCGCACCTCCCGGCGGGCCACCGAGCTGGCCGACGAGCTCGTCACGAAGGCCCGCGAGGCCGGCGCGCTCAGACCCGACGTCACCACGCTCGACGTCTCCCTGCTCATCGAGCAGTTCAGCAGACCGGCCCCCGGCCCGCCCAGCGAGGAGCACCAGCGGGTCAAGCAGCGCCTGCTGGCCGTCACGCTCGACGGCCTGCGCGCCCCCGGCACGACCCCGCTGCCCGGTGATCCGCCGAGCACGGAGTGGTACGAAGGGCGCTGGCGGACCGCCCCGTAGGTCTACGGTGGGACGGTGGCCTTCAATGACCTGCTGAAAGACCTCGACCACAGCGCCGGAGCGCAGGCCGCGGGCATCAGACGCGGCTACGGCGGCCCGCCCGCCCGGACGATGAGCGTGCGCTCGGGCCCGGCCCGGCTGCGCTGCGCCTCGCTGCTCAAGCCCCTCTACGCCTGGGTGGCCGCCGACCACATCGACGACGCCGAGCGCTGGCGCCGCCACGCCGAGCCCGCCGTGGTCCTCTCCTCCAACGCCGACACGCTGAGCCTGTGGTTGTCCATCGGCCCGCGCGTCCTGCTGGAGGACCTCTACCGGCGCACCGGCGTGCGGTGGGCCCAGCCGGGCGGCGACCCGTCGCGCTTCGGCTCGGTCGAGGTGTCGGCCGACGAGGTCGCCGCCGCCTACACCGTGTTCGCGCAGGCCGCGGCGGCGGGCGACCCGGTGGCGGCCACCGTCCTGGAGTGGATGCGGCAGGTGGCGGGGGAGCAGACGTTCGGCGCCCGCGAGGCGCTCGGCTCGCCCGACGCCGGGATCAAGTGCGGCTGGTACGGCGCCCCCGACGAGACCTGCCTGCGCACCCACGCCGTCGCCGTCCTGCCGCGCGGCGGCACCCGGGCGACCGTGGTCGTGGCGATGACCGCGCTGCCCTACACCGGTGAGCGCGACCGCGAGGCGTACCATGCCCGCATCGCCCAGGGGTTTCCGGTCGAGTCCGTGCACGAGGGCCTGGCCGGGTCGCTGCTGCGCGGTCTCATGTCCACCACGCTGGCCGAGCTGGGCCACCGGCCCCGCTAAAGTCGGGGATCATGCGGATCACGGTGCTCGGCGGATGCGGGGCCTGGCCGGCGGCGGGCCAGGCGTGCAGCGGCTACCTCGTCGAGCACGACGGGTTCCGCGTGCTCGTCGACCCCGGCTACGCCACGCTGCCGCGGCTGCTCGAAAGCACGCCGGCCGAGCGGGTCGACGCCGTCCTGGTCAGCCACGGCCATCCCGACCACTGCTCCGACCTCAACCCGCTGCTGCGCGCCCGCGCCCTGGGCGACGCGCCGCCGGCCGCGCTGCCCGTGCACGCGCCGCCCGGCGCGCTCGACGCCGTGCTCGCGCTCGACCGGCGCGGCATGCTGGCCGGCAGCTTCGAGCTGCACGACCTGGAGCCGGGCACGCCGCGCGAGATCGGCCCGTTCCGGCTCGACGCCTTCTCGCTGCCGCACCACGTGCCCAACGCCGGGCTGCGCCTGAGCGCGGGCGGCCGGGCGATCGCCTACACGGGCGACACCGGGCCGTCCGCGGACCTCGTCACGCTGGCCGCCGACGCCGACCTGCTGGTGGCCGAGGCCACCTACCCCGAGCGGGTGCCCGACGAGGACGCGCCCTACCTGTCCAGCGCCCTCGACGCGGGCCGCACCGCCGCCGCGGCCGGGGCCGCCCGGCTGCTGCTCACCCACCTGTGGCCGGGCACCCGGCCCGAGCCGGCGCTCGACGCGGCGGCCAGGTCCTACGCGGGCGACCTCGCGGTGGCCACGGCGGGCCTCGCGATCGAGGTGTGACGCACCGGGCTCAGCGTGGCGGGGGCGTGCGCAGGGCGGTCACCACGGCGGCGAGCTCCGGCGGCTCGACGCCGTACGGCATCTCCTCGGCCCATGTGTGACCGCGGTAGACGCCGAGCTCCTCCTCGGTGAGCGCGGCGGGGGTCACCCGCGGGCGCGCCTCGTCGAACGTGGCCAGGAAGAACGGCTCGGTCTTCACGTAGCGCACGCCCAGCCAGGTGAAGTCGCGCTCGACGTCCACCGAGTGATCGCGCACCGCCGACCCGGGCAGCCCGGTCTCCTCGGCCAGTTCGCGCCTGGCGGCCTCCAGCGGCGTCTCGCCCGGGTCGAGGCCGCCGCCCGGCGGCTCCCAGAGGTCCCTGCCGCTGATCGGGTCGTACCAGTGCATGAGCAGGACGCGTCCGTCGCGGTCGAGGCAGACGACGCGGGCGGCAGGACGTTGGCTACTGCCCATTTGGGCCCCCTTTTTCCTCTATGGCGACCATCGGAAAGACGCTATTCACGCACCCGCCTGACGCTGGAGATCCTTCAGCCGGATCATCCCAGCACTCAGCGAGGAGTACGTCCATGCAACGATGGCGCATCCTGCCCGCTCTCGTGGCCGCGGCCGTGTCGGTCCCCGCGCCCGCCGCCCTGGCCGATCCCGTGGCCGATCCCGTGGCCGATCCCGCGCCAGCCCCAGAGGGCAAGGTCCTCAACGGCGTGACCACCCTGGCCGCGCCCGTGCCCGTCCCCGACGTCCCGAACGGCATCAGCGCCGACAAGGTCCTGGTCATCGGCCTGGACGGGTTACGCCACGACCGCATCGCCCCCGCCGACGCCCCGAACCTCGACGCCCTGATCAGCGGCGGCACGTTCGGCACCAGCCTGCTCTACACCAGCCCGATGGCCGCCACCTCCAGCGGCCCCGGCTGGTCCACGATCGCCACCGGCGTCTGGCCCGACCTGCACGGCGTGAAGGACAACACCTTCGCCGGCAAGCACTACGACCAGTACCCCGACTTCCTGACCAGGCTGGAGAACACGAACGCCGCCTACTCCACCTACGCCGCGCTCGACTGGAAGCCGCTCGCCGACCAGGGCACGTTCGGCCCCCGGATCGACGCCAGAGTGGCCCTGGACGGCGACGCCGACGGCTACCCGGCCGAGGACGAGCGCGTCACCCAGGTCAGCGAGACCGTCCTGCGCACCAGGAATCCGGACGCCTCCTTCGTCTACCTGGGCGCGATCGACATCGCCGGGCACGGCAGCGGCGCCGGCTCGGCCGCCTACCTGACCGCGATCCACGACGCCGACGCCCGGATCGGCCGGCTGCTGGCCGCGGTCAGGGCCAGGCCGTCGTACGCGAGCGAGCGCTGGACCGTGGTCGTGGCCACCGACCACGGTCACACCGACGCGGGCGGGCACGGCGGGTCCTCGATCGAGGAGCGCCGCACGTTCGTCCTGGCCTCCGGGCCCGGCATCGCCGCCGGGGCGCGGCCGGCCGACACGCGCCTGGTGGACGTGACGGCCGCGGTCTTCACCGGGCTGCGGCTGGCCGTGCCGGGCGGGATCGACGGCAGGCGCGTCGACACCAGGACCGGCGACCGGTTCGAGGGCGTGACGCTGTCCGGCAGGACCGACGAGACCGGCATCCCGGCCGGCGTGCTCGGCTACTCGCACACGCCGCCCTCGGGCTGGTCGGCGGACGCGTCCAGGATGCCGTCCGGGGGCGTCCAGGAGTGGCGCGGCTGGGCGTTCACCACGGACGAGTTCTGGTCGCGGGCGGCCCGTGACCAGCAGCGGGAGCTGAACGTCCGGTCCAGGGGCATCTTCGCGGTGGCCGACTCCGACGAATGGGACGACAAGTCCCACGGGACCGGGACGTTCGACTCGACGCTCGTCTCGCCCGCCTACACCGTGACCGGCCGCGCGTCCGTCACGCTCGCCTACGCCACCCACTACCGGGTGGACGGCGCGCAGAAGGCGCAGGTGCTCGTCTCGTTCGACGGCGGCGCGGTCACGCTGGTGAAGAACTACACGGCCGACGCGATCGCCAGGAACGAGTCGCTCAGGGTGACCGTGCCGGCCGGGGCCACGTCGATGAGAGTCAAGTTCCACTACTTCGACGCGACCAACAACTGGTACTGGGCGGTGGACGACCTGCGCGTCTCCTGACCGTGCTGCCGGGTGCTGCCGGGTGGGGCCGGGTGCGGCCGGGAGTCTCGTCCTGGGACGGGGCTCCCGGTCAGGGGTTGCGGGCGGCGATGGAGGCGTTGAGCGCGGTGGCGAAGGCCGTCCAGCCGACGTAGGGCAGCATGGCCAGCCCGGCGCGGCGGTCGGCGCGCAGGAAGCGGCGCAGGAGCACCAGGTTGGCCGCGTCGAGCGCCACGATGTCGGCCAGGGCCAGGCGGGGGGAGCGGGCGCCGAAGAACAGCGGCGTCCAGGCGGCGTTGAGCGCGAGGTTGGCGCCCAGCGCGCGGGTCAGGCCCGCCCGGTCGTCGCCCGAGGTCAGCGCGCGGGCGCCGGCGTAGGCGATCAGGCCGTAGATCGGGGTCCAGACCAGGCCGAACGCCCGCGTGGGCGGCTGCCAGCGCGGCTTGCGCAGCCGGCGGTACCAGGCCGAGCCGGAGGAGGTGGCCAGGCTGCCGAGCGTGGCCGTGACGGTGACCGCGGCCGTGGTGGCGAGGAGGTTACGGGCGAACGGGCGCATCTGCATGGGCCTGCCCCTACCCGCCAGGGCCGCCGCATGCCCTAGGCGCCCTCGGGTTCCTCGACCACGAGGGTGAGCAGGCCGGGGAAACGTTCGTCGAACTCCTCGCGGCGCAGCCGGTTGAGCCGGCGGGTGCCCTCGTCGCGCTGCTCCAGCAGGCCGACCTGGCGCAGCACCCCGAAGTGGTGGCTGAGCGTGGACTTGGCCACCCGCAGGTGGGCGAACGTGCCGCAGGCGCGGGCCCAGTCGGGCTCACCGGCCAGCTCGCGGACGATGCGGCGGCGGACCGGGTCGCCGAGCGCGTCGAGGGCGGCCTGCAACGACACCTCGGCGGGAGAGGCGTGGGTCAGGCCGCGCGTCCTGTTCGATGCCGGTCGAACATTGGTGTAGTGTTCCATCTCGATCGAACATCTTAGTCGAGGGAGCGGTCATGGAGACCGGGCACTTCGGAGTGTGGCACCCGCTGATCGGCAAGGCCCCCGCCGAGCAGGCGCGGCGGGCGGCGGCCGAGATCGAGCGGCTGGGCTACGGCTCCGTGTGGATCAACGAGGGCCGGCAGAGCAAGGAGCCGCTCACCACGGCGGCCGTCCTGCTGGCCGCCACCACCCGCGTCGCGGTCGCGACCGGCGTCGCCAGCATCTGGGGCCGCGACGCGACGGGCATGACGGCGGGCACGAAGACGCTGGCCGACGCCTTCCCGGGCCGCTTCCTGCTGGGCATCGGGGTCAGCCACGGCCCGCTGGTCGGCAGCCGCGGCCACGCCTACGACAAGCCACTGAGCGCGATGCGCGCCTACCTCGACGGCATGGACGCCGCCGAGGAGGGCCTGCCCGAGGCGCGCGCCCCCCGGCTGCTGGCGGCGCTGCGTCCCCGGATGCTGAAGCTGTCCCGAGACCGGGCCGACGGCGCCCACACCTACTTCGTGCCGCCCGAGCACACCGAGCAGGCCCGCCGCGTCCTCGGCGCCGACCGGTTGCTGGTGCCCGAGCAGGCCGTGGTGCTGGAGGCCGACCCGGTCAGGGCCCGCGAGATCGCCCGCGCCCATCTGGCCTACTACCTGACCCTGCCCAACTACCTGGGCAACCTGCGCGCCCTCGGCTTCACCGACGACGACTTCGCGGGCGGCGGCAGCGACCGGCTGGCCGACGCCATCGTGGCCTGGGGCGACGAGGAGCGGGTCGCCGCGCGGCTGCGGGCCCACCTCGACGCGGGGGCCGACCACGTGGCCGTCCAGCCGCTCTCGCCGGGCGCCCCCGACCTCGATGACGCCCTGAAGCAGCTCCAGCGCCTGGCGCCGGCCCTCGGCCTCTGATCGAGGGGCGGGCCCCGGCGGGTCGGTTTGACTTAGAGCGCACTTCAATTCGTAACGTCGGTCCCATGACAACGCCTCAGCACAAGATCGGTTCGGGTTTCGGCGCCAGAAGCACGGCGGACGAGGTGCTCCAGGGCATCGACCTCACCGGCAGGATCGCGCTGGTCACCGGCGGCTACTCCGGCCTGGGCCTGCAGACCACGCGCGCGCTCAGCAGGGCCGGGGCCCATGTCATCGTCCCGGCCCGGCGTCCCGGTGCGGCCGAGGAGGCCCTGGCCGGCATCGACCGCGTCGAGGTGGGCGAGCTCGACCTCGGCGACCTCGACAGCGTGCGCCGCTTCGCCGACGGGTTCCTGGCGACCGGCCGCGACCTGCACCTCGTGATCAACAACGCGGGCATCATGGCCTGCCCCGAGACGCGGGTCGGCCCCGGCTGGGAGGCCCAGTTCGCCACCAACCACCTCGGCCACTACGCCCTGGTCAACCGCCTGTGGCCGGCCGTCGAGCGGGGCGGCGGCCGGGTCGTGGCCGTCTCCTCCGCCGGCCACCGGCGCTCCGGCATGCGCTGGGACGACGTGATGTTCGAGCATGGCTACGACAAGTGGCAGGCGTACGGCCAGGCGAAGACGGCCAACGTGCTGTTCGCCGTGCACCTCGACGCCCTGGCCAAGGACGCGGGGGTGCGCGCGTTCGCGGTGCATCCCGGCGGCATCCTCACCCCGCTCCAGCGCCACCTGACCAGGCAGGAGATGGTCGAGGCCGGCTGGATCGACGAGCAGGGCAACCAGCTCAACACCAGCTTCAAGACGCCGGAGCAGGGCGCGGCCACCCAGGTGTGGGCGGCCACCTCGCCGCAGCTCGACGACATGGGCGGCGTCTACTGCGAAGACTGCGAGATCGCCGAGCAGGCCGGCGCAGCCGGGGGCGGCGTCCACTCCTACGCGACCGACCCCGACCAGGCCGCGCGCCTGTGGCGGCTGTCGGCCGAGCTGACCGGCGTCGACGCCTTCGCCGCGCGGTCCTGAGGGGCGGCGGCGTCGCGCGGTACTGAGAGGCGGGGTCTCACCGGGCTGACGGTCAGCGTTTCATGGCGCCGTCGGCGATGGCGTCCGCGGCGTCGCCGATGGCCATGCCCACGATCTCCAGGCGGCGTACCAGTTCGCGCTGCTTGAGGGCGTCCGAGGTGACCTCGGCCGAGAAGATCCGGGAGATCTCGTACTGGTACATGCGCCGGATCGCGCCGCCGGCCTTCTTGGCCTCCAGGGCGTCCTGCACCACCGCCGAGGGCCGCGAGGCCAGGCCGCGTACGGCGCTCTCCAGGGCGTCGATGCCCACGATGACCTGGTCGAGCAGCGGCGTGAAGCGGATCTGGTCGGGCACCCGGTACAGGTGCGACTCGCGTACGAAGTCCCGCAGCGAGTCCAGCACGTCGTCGATCGAGCGTGACAGGCGGAACAGGTCCTCGGGGTCGATGGGCGTGACCAGCGCCGTCTTGAGCTCCTCGACCAGGCGGGCGCGCTCCTCGTCGCCGAGGTGCTCGATGGCGCGCATCTGCTCGTGCGCGCCGGTCCTGCCGACCTCGCCGCCGATCATGGCCATCGCCAGCCAGGCGCCCTGCTTGGTGGCCTTGAGCTGGCCGAGCAGGGCCCCGCTGAGCGCGCCGTCCATGCGGCCGGTCATGAGGTCCCGGATCCGGCGCCATCGCTTCACCACGTCCCCCTCAGCCCCTTCAGGACGAACGCCGCGGTCGCGGCCAAGAGCCCGCTCAGCGGGAGCGTCAGCAGCCAGGCCACGACGATCTTGACGGCGGCGTACCAGCGGACCCGGCCGCCGCCCTGCGCGACCCCCGCGCCGACCAGCCCGCCGGCCACGGCCTGGGTCATGCTCACGGGCATACCCACGGCGGCGCAGGCGATCACCGCGGTGCCCGCGGCCAGTTCGGCGGCGACGCCGTGCGCGGGACGGGAGACGATGATCTCGCGGCTCAGCGTGCGGCCCGCCCTGGGCAGCCCGTACAGCGCGCCGAGCCCGAACAACATCGCCACCAGCGAGGTGCAGGCCAGGGGCGCGCCCTGGAAGCCGAGCGCGATCATGAAGACGGCCAGCATCTTCTGCCCGTCGTTGGCCGCGTAGGCGAGCGTCTGGAGCAGGAACCCGGCCCAGTGCCAGCGGGCCAGGCCGGGCGCGTCGGTCACCCGTACGAGCAGCCGGATGAGCAGCCACGACAGCAGCGCCCCCGCGAACGGCGCGGCCAGCCCGAAGGCCAGCACGAGCGCCACCGAGCCGCCCGACACCGGCAGCCCCCACCCCAGCCCCGCCCCGGTGAGCCCGCCCACCACGGCCAGCGTGAGGCTGGTCGGCCGCCCTCTGGCGCTGAGCGTGAACACCACGGCCAGCGAGCAGAGCACGGCGACGGTCATCGCGGCCTGACCGCCGGGGGCGTGGAAGGCCGCCAGCCGGTTCACGAACGTCAGCGCCACCCGGTGCGTGATCAACGGGATCACCGTGACGAGCAGCACCAGCGTGAGGATGCCGACGGCCGGCCGGATCACCGGCAGCTTGAGCCCGGTCGCCAGCAGCGCCCCGCCGTCGTTGATCCCGGACACGACGGCGAACAGCCCCGCGACCCCGATCAGTACGACGGTCTCCAACGGCACGTGCTCCATCCCAGTCGGCGCTGTTCAGCACGGACAAGCCCGTTTCCCTTATGGCCCCCATAGGGGAAAGGCGGCTGTCCCATGCGGCGCCACCCCGGATAGCGTCCGTAATGCCCGATAACTACCCAAGATCGAGTGGATTGATGGACGAAGAACTCATTCTGTTGAATCCCGGGCCCGCATGTACGTCGAAGCGGGTCAAGGACGCCCTGCTTCGCGGCGACCTCTGCCACCGCGAGCCCGAGTTCACGGAGTTGCTGTTCAGGATCCGTGAGGCCCTGCCCCGGTGCCTGAACCTCGGCGGCACGCACGAGGCGCTGCTGGTCACCGGGTCGGGAACCGCGGCCATGGAGATGGCGGTCATCAGCTCCGTCCGCGCGGGACGTGGCGTGCTCGTCGTGAACAACGGCGTCTACGGCGACCGGATGATCAAGATCGCGAAGGCGCACGGCATCCCGTTCCACGAGGTCAGGAGCGACTGGACGGTCCCGGCCGACCCCGAGGCCGTCCGGGCGGCGCTGGCCGGGCGCGACGACGTGGACGCCGTGGTCTGCGTGCACCACGAGACCACGACCGGCCTGATCAACCCGATCAATGAGATCGGCGAGGTCGTGGCCGAGCACGGCGCCCTGTTCGTGATCGACGCGATCAGCGGCACCGCGATCGAGGACCAGGACCTGGCCGAGGTCAAGGCCGACGTCGTCTGCGGCACCGCCAACAAGGGCCTGCACGGGCTGCCCGGCATGTCGTTCATCCTGTGCAGCGAGGCGGCGATCGAGCGGATCCAGGAGGCGCCCGCGCGCAGCCTGTACCTCAACGCCGCCAGCTACCTGGCCGGCCAGCGCAAGGGCGACGTGCCGTTCACCCCGGCCGTCCAGGTCTGCTACTCCCTCGACGAGGCGATCAAGGAGTACGAGGAGGCGGGCGGGTTCGCGGCGCGCACCCGGCTGTACCGCGAGCGGGCCGACCTGGTCCGCGGCCAGTTCACCCGTCTGGGCCTGGAAATCCTCGTTGATGAACAATTCAGGTCAAACACCGTAACAATGCTTCATCTCCCCGAAAACGTAACTTATGCGGCGCTTCACGATGAGCTCAAAAAGCGCGGTTACGTTATCTACGCCGGTCAGGGGCAACTTTCGGCGGACTTCTTCAGGATCTGCACGATGGGCGAGATCCCCTGGCACCGGCTGGAACAGCTCGAGGACGCGCTCCGAGAGTCGATCGAGGCAGCTAGGGGTTAACGACGACATGCAGCTCAACCTGCACCGGCTCTGGATCTTCATGACGGTCGTGGAGTGCGGCGGCTTCTCGGCCGCGGCGCAGAAGCTCTACCTCAGCCAACCGTCCGTGTCACACCAGGTCAGGCAGCTTGAGCAGTCGCTGCGCGCCACGCTGATCGACCGCAGCGGCGCCCGCATCAGGCTCACCCCCGAGGGCGAGGTGATGCTGGAGTACGCCAGGCGCGTGTTCCTGCTGGCCGACGAGGCCGTGGCCGCGATCCGGCAGGTCTCCGGGCTGCAGACCGGCAAGCTGGTCGCGGGAGGCACCACCACCGTCGGCACGTACCTCCTGCCGCCGTTGCTGGCCGCCTTCCGCGACCGTCACCCGGGCATCGAGATCGGCATCCAGGTCGGCAACGGCCAGCGGGTCGAACGCGGGCTCGTGGACGGCGAGATCGGCGTCGCGGTGCTGGCCGGCGAGCCCGGCGCGGCGCAGCTCGTCAGCGAGCCCATCCTGGAGGACCGGCTCGTCGTCATCACCCAGCCGGGCCACCGGCTGGCCAGCAGGGGCCGCGCCGAGCCCGCCGACCTGACCGGCGAGTTCTTCCTCATCCGCGAGCCCGGCTCCTCCACCCGCGAGCTGCAGGAACAGGCGCTGGAGACGTGGGGGCTCGAAGAGGCCGGCCGCAGCGAGATCTGGGGCCCCGAGACGATCAAACAGGCGGTCGCCGCCGGGCTCGGCGTCTCGCTGGTGTCCGAGCACTGCGTCGAGCAGGAGCTCGCCGACGGGCGGCTGGCGGCCCTCGAAGTGCTGCCCGCGCCCAAGCCCCGCCCCATCGTGCTGGCCCACCGCCGCGACCGGCTGCTGGGGCCCGCCGAACAGGCGTTCATCGCCATGTTGCGCAACGTCCGCAGCTGGCCGGGGATCAACCGCTTGAGGAGCATCTCGTGACATCCCTGCCCTCCCGGGCACAGGTCGTGATCATCGGTGGCGGCATCGCCGGTTGCAGCGTGGCCTACCACCTGGCCGAGCTGGGCTGGACCGACGTCGTGCTGCTCGAACAGGGGCAACTCTCCTGCGGCACCACCTGGCACGCCGCCGGGCTCGTCGGCCAGCTGCGCAGCACCGAGAGCATGACCAAGTTGATCAAGTACAGCACCGACCTGTACGCCCGCCTGGAGGCCGAGACCGGCTTCGGCACCGGCTGGAAGCAGTGCGGCAGCGTCAGCGTGGCCCGCACCCCCGAGCGCATGACCCAGCTCAGGCGCACCGCGTCCGCCGCCCGCAACTACGGCATCCAGGCCGAGGTCATCACCCCGCGCGAGGCCGGCGAGCTGTGGCCGGTCATGCGCACCGACGACCTGGTGGGCGGCGTCTGGCTGCCCGGCGACGGCAAGGCCAACCCCTCCGACCTCACCCAGGCGCTCGCCCGGGGCGCCCAGCGGCGCGGCGTGCTGGTGATGGAACGCGTCCGCGTCACCGGCGTCACCGTACGGGACGGCGTCGTGCGCGGCGTGGACACCACCGAGGGCCACATCGAGACCGAGGTGCTGGTCAACTGCGCCGGCCAGTGGGCCAAGGAACTCGGCCGGATGGCCGGCGCGACCGTCCCGCTGCACTCGGCCGAGCACTACTACGTGGTGACCGAGCCGATCCCCGGCGTACGCCCCGACCTGCCCGTGCTGCGCGACCCCGACGGGTACGCCTACCTCAAGGAGGAGGTCGGCGGCCTGGTCGTGGGCGGCTTCGAGCCGGACGCCAAACCGTGGGGCATGGACGGCATCCCCCACCCCTTCGAGTTCCAGCTCCTGGAGGAGGACTGGGACCAGTTCGCGATCATCATGGAGAACGCGATCCAGCGCGTCCCGGCGTTGGAGAGCACCGGGGTCAGGATGTTCTACAACGGGCCGGAGAGCTTCACGCCCGACAACATGTTCCTGCTGGGCGAGACGCCCGAGGTGCGCGGCCTGTTCGTCGGCGCCGGGTTCAACTCGGCCGGCATCGCCTCGGCGGGCGGCGCCGGCCGCGCGCTGGCCGAGTGGATCGTGAACGGCGAGCCGACCGGCGACCTGTGGCCCGCCGACATCCGGCGCTTCGCCCGCTGGGCCGGCAACGACACCTGGCTGCGCGACCGGGTCACCGAGACGCTGGGGCTGCACTACGCGATGTCCTGGCCGGACAAGGAGCTGGAGACGGCCCGGCCGCTGCGCCGCTCGCCGGTCCACCACCTGCTGGCCGAGGCCGGGGCGCGCTTCGGGTCGAAGATGGGCTGGGAGCGGGTCAACTACTTCGGGCCCGCCACGCCGTCCACGTTCGGGCGGCCGGGATGGCAGCCGTACGTGGACGCCGAAGTGGCGGCGTGCCGGAACGCGGCGGCGCTGTTCGACCAGACGTCCTTCTCCAAGTTCGTCCTCAAGGGCCCCGAGGCCATGGAGGCGCTGCAGTGGCTCTGCACCGCCGACGTGGACGTCGAGCTCGGCCGGGTCGTCTACACCGGCCTGCTCAACGACCGGGGCGGCTACGAGTCGGACCTGACGGTGACCCGCGTGGCCCGCGACGAGTACCTGGTCGTGACCGGCTCGGCCCAGACCACGAGGGACTTCGACCACATTTCCAAGGGCCTCGGCGACCGGCGGGCGGTCCTGGTGGACGTCACCGGCGCGTACGCCGTCTTCGGCGTGATGGGCCCGTCGTCCAGGAGGATCCTGCAGTCGGTGTCGAAGTCGGACTTCTCGGCCTTCGAATTCGGCACGTCCCGGCTGGTCGACCTCGGTCACGCCACCGTGCGCGCCACCCGCGTCACGTACGTGGGCGAGCTGGGCTGGGAGCTGTACGTGCCCGCCGAGTTCGCCGTCACCGTCCACGAGACGCTCATGGGCACCGGCGAGCTGACCCAGGCCGGTTACTACGCCATCGAGGCCATGCGCATCGAGAAGGGCTACCGCGCCTGGGGCCGCGAGCTGGGCCCGGAGATCACCCCCGCCGCCGCCGGACTGCGTTTCACCTGCAAGAAGAGCGGCTACCGGGGAGCGCGGCACGCCCTGGGGTCGCCGTCGCGCAGGGTAGTCTCGATCGTGCTGGACGACCCCGCCGCACACCTGTGGGGCGGCGAGTCCCTGCTGTCCGACGGCGTCCCGGTGGGCTACGTCACCTCGGCGGCCCACAGCCCCACGCTCGGCAGGTCCGTGGCACTGGGCTTCGTCACCGAGGTCTCGCCGGAAGGCGGCGTCACGCTGGAGAAGGTGGAGGTCGAGGTGGCCGGCGACCTGTACTCTGCCCAGATCAGCCTCAAGGCGCCCTACGATCCCACGTCCGCGAGAGTGAAGTCATGAGCAGCCACGCCGAGTACATCCTGACCCTGTCCTGCCCCGACCGCCCCGGCGTGGTGGCCGCCGTCTCCGGCCTCCTGGCCGGGCACGGGTGCAACATCATCGAGAGCCAGCAGTTCGGCGACCGGGTCGCCCAGCGCTTCTTCATGCGCGTGCAGTTCTCCGCCCCCCTCGGCGAGGACGAGCTGGGCGCCGCCTTCGCCGCCCTCGCCCCCGACTTCGCCATGGAGTTCAAGCTGCGCGACGTGGCCAGGAAGCCGCGCGTGCTGATCATGGTCAGCCGGTTCGACCACTGCCTCAACGACCTGCTCTACCGGGTCAGGTCGAAGACGCTGGACATCGAGATCGTCGCGGTCGCCTCCAACCACCCCGACCTGCGCCCGCTCACCCAGTCGTACGGCATCGACTACCACCACCTGCCGATCACCCCCGAGACCAAGCCCAGGCAGGAGGCCGAGGTGCTGGCGCTGGTCGAGCACTACCAGGTCGACCTGGTGGTGCTGGCCCGCTACATGCAGGTGCTGTCGGAGGACCTGTGCGAGAAGCTGGCCGGGCGGGCGATCAACATCCACCACTCGTTCCTGCCGTCGTTCAAGGGCGCCAAGCCCTACCACCAGGCCCACAACCGCGGCGTCAAGCTCATCGGCGCGACGGCCCACTACGTGACCTCCGACCTCGACGAGGGGCCGATCATCGAGCAGGAGGTCGCCCGGGTCAACCACAGCCACTCGCCCGAAGACCTCGTGCGCATCGGCCGCGACGTGGAGTGCGTGGCGCTGGCCCGCGCGGTCCGGTGGCACGCCGAGCAGCGCGTCCTGCTCGACGGCCACAAGACCGTCGTCTTCCCCCGCTGACCTCTTCCGATGGGTTACGGGCGATAGGTCCCGAAGAACCAGGAGTTGCCCTCGGGGTCCTTGCAGGCGTACTCGCGCGAGCCGTACGGCTGGTCGACGAGTTCCATGGTGATCACGGCCCCCGCGGCCCTGGCGTGATCGTGGTGGGCGTCGACGTCGTCGACCGCGATGTAGACGCCGGGCCCGCCCGGCTTCCCCCGGCCGATCATGATCAGGTCGTCCTCGACGAACAGCTCGGCGTGCTCGACGGCTCCGGACGCGTCCTTCGACGACTCGTGCACCCGGAACCCGAACGCCCCGGTCAGGAAGTCGAGCGCCGCCTGCGGGTCCTCGTAGCGGGCCAGTGCGTAGACAGTGCGTTTCATGGCTCCAGTGTCCACGGCGGGCCGCCGGCGGGTCTTGGACGAATCTGACCGGGCGTGGTGCCGCCGAGCGCCCGGAACTCCCGGTTGAGATGGGCCTGGTCGTAGAAGCCACACTCGGCCGCGACCGCGGCGATCGGCTCGCCGGAGCGCAGCAGCCGCGCGGCCCGGCCGAACCTGATCACCCGGGCCGCCGCCTTCGGGGCCAGCCCGACCTGGTCGTGGAAGCGGGCCACCAGATGACGGTGACTCCAGCCCAGCGACGCCGCCAGCGACGACACCCCGAGCCGCCCGCCCGACTCCAGCAGCCGCGCCCACGCCCACGGCAGCTCGGGGCCCACCTCGGGCCCGGCGAGGATGCGTTCGGTCAGCAGCCGGTCGGTCAGGGCCAGCCGCTCCCGCCACGACGGCGTCGCGGCCAGCCGGTCGAGCAGCTCCCCGGCCCACCGCCCGAGCACGGCCTCCACCGGGACCACCCGGTTGGTCAGGTGCCGCATCGGCAGCCCGTGCAGCCGCCGCGCCCCGAACGGCGTGAGCACCACCTGCACGCCCTCGCACGGCCCGGTGACCCGGGTGAGCGCGAACCGGTCGGCGAGCCCGCCCGCGAACGCCCTGACCCGCTCCCCGTACGCCTCCATCGGCGCGCCGACGCCCAGGATGAGCACCGCCCCCGGCATGGCGGCCTCGGCCCGCGTCAGCGGCGCGGGGTAGTGCTCGCTGTAGGCGCACAACCGGGTGACGTACGGCCGCAGCGCAGCGCCGGGGGCGGCCTCGACGATGGCCGGCCCCGGCGTGCTCATGCCGCCGACACTACAGACCGGTGTGCTCGGCGAGGAAGGTCAGCGTGTCGGCCGACAGATCGACCGTACGGCTCACCGAGCGGGCGCCGTGGCCCACCTCGGTCTCGTTGCGCAGCAGCACCGGCCGCCCGGCGGTCGAGGCGTGCTGCAACGCCGCGCACATCTTCCAGGCGTGCAGCGGGTGCACCCGCGTGTCGGACTGGAAGACGGTGAACAGCGTCGCCGGGTAGGCCACCGACTCCTCGACCCGGTGGTAGGGCGAATAGCCCCGCAACCAGCCGAACTGCTCGGGGTCGTCGGCGCTGCCGTACTCGACGTTCCAGGTCGCGCCGAGGCCGAACCTCTCGTACCTGATCATGTCGAGCAGCGGCGCCGAGCAGACGACGGCCGCGTACAGGTCGGGGCGCTGCGTCAGCGCGGCGCCGACCAGCAGGCCGCCGTTGGAGCCGCCGGAGATGCCGAGCTGCTCGCGGGTGGTGACGCCGGTCTCGATGAGGTGCTCGGCCGCCGCGTGGAAGTCGTCGAAGACGTTCTGCTTGTTGGCCAGCATGCCCGCGCGGTGCCAGTCCTCGCCCTCCTCGCCGCCGCCGCGCAGATTGGCGATGGCGTAGACGCCGCCCGCCTCGACCCAGGCCAGGATCGAGGCCGAGTAGCCGGGGGTCATGGACAGGCCGAAGCCGCCGTAGCCGTACAGGATCGTCGGGCGGGGGCCGGGACGCTCGTCGGCCGGGGAGATGATCAACATCCGGACCTCGGTGCCGTCCTTGGACCGGTACACCTCCTGCGACGTGCGCACCGGCGGCACCTCGACCGCGCCCGGCGAGGCGGCCCACAGCGTGGTCTCGCCCGTGCGGGCGTCGTAGCGCTGGATCGTCGGCGGCGTGGTGTTGTCGGTGTAGCCGAACCACGCCTCGAAGCCGCCCTCGGGACGCTCGGAGATGCCGCCGATCGTGCCCAGGCCCGGCGTCGGCACCGAGCCCACGCGCTCGCCGGTGGCCAGGTCGTGGACGGTGATCTCGCTGATCGCGTGGCGGGTCCAGCCCACCAGCATGACCGGGCGCTCCAGGTCGTCGAGGATGGCGAAGTCGGACAGCACCGCCTCGGGGTCCTCGGGGATCAGGTCGCGCCAGGTCTCGTAGCCCGGGTCGGCCGGGTCGGTCACGCACACCCGGCCGCGGGAGGCGTCCCGGTCGGTGTGCACGTAGAGCCTGCCGTCGCGGCCGAACACCAGGGCGGTCTGCGCGTCGACGCCCTCCTGCACGACCTTCAGGTCGGGGGAGTCGGCGGGCGAGGCGGTCAGGTCGGCCACCCACAGGTCGTTGCGCGGCGCGGTGCCCTCGTGCGCCGAGACCTGGAGCCAGTGGCCGTCACGCGAGACCGAGACGCCGTAGTAATTGGTCATCTTCAGCCCCTGGCCGAAGATCAGCACGTCGTCCTCGGTCGAGGTGCCGACGCGGTGGAGGTAGACGCGGCGGTGGAACTGCGCCTCGTTCTCCGGCACCTCGGTGCGCGGCAGCCTGCGCACGTAGTAGAACGCCTCGCCGCCCGGCAGCCAGGCGATGGGGGAGTAGCGGCAGCGGTCGATCGGGCCCTCGACGCGCATCCCGGTCGCGACGTCCATGATGTAGAGGATCGACTCCTCGTCGCCGCCCACCGAGATCTGGTACGCCAGCAGCCGCCCTTCCTTGTCGGGCTGCACGGCGTCGAGCGTGGTGAGACCGGACGGGTCGATCTCCATCGGGTCGATCAGCGCCCGCTCGGTGCCGTCGGCCTCGACGACGTAGTAGACCGCGTGCTCCTGGTCCGGCGTGCGGCGGGAGAAGAACCGGCGCTCCCCGCGCCAGGCCGGCGGGCCCACCGAGCCGGACCGCAGCAGCTCGGCGATGCGGTCCTTGAACCGCTGCTCGCCACGCGTGGCGTTGAACAGCTCGGCCTGCGCGAGCAGCCATTCCTTGGTGTCCGGGCTGTCAGGGTCCTCCAGCCACCGGTACGGGTCGGGGACGGGCGTTTCGTGCAGGATGTCGACGACGTCTTCGCGGCGTGCCGTCGGATAAGGCTCTCGCGTCATGCCAGGAACCCTACTGCCAAGGTGGGGGCGTAAAGCGCTGGTGAAGCGGGCATAAAACGTAACGTGTGTCCCTCTGGTCATTCCGGCTTGAAGATTATGGGGTGGCGGGGACGCTACGGCTAACGCCAGACTTGGTGACAGGACGGTGCCGTGGTGACCATCCGCTGGACCGTCCGGCGGAGGTCCATGTGACGGAAGCACCAGTGCCCCAGGAGGGGCCGACAGGCGGGACATGCCACGGCATGTCCCCTTTGATACGCGCGCGGCAGGGAGAGGCCCGATGACGCGCCAGGTCCTGCTGCTCAACGCCACCTATGAGCCGCTCACCACGCTCTCGCTCCACCGGGCCATCGTCCTGGTGCTGCGGGAGAAGGCCGACGTCGTGCACCGCGACGGGCGGGGCGCCCAGCTCCGCTCGGCGAGTTGCACCCTCGATGTGCCTTCGGTGATCAGGCTCCGCAGATACGTCCGCATCCCCTACCGGTCCCGAATCCCGCTGACCAGGGCGGCCCTCATGAGGCGCGACGACTACCGCTGCGCCTACTGCGGGCAGCGGGCCGAGACCATCGACCACGTCATCCCGAGGTCGCGCGGCGGCACCCACACGTGGGAGAACTGCGTCGCCTCGTGCACGACCTGCAACCACCGCAAGGCCGACAAGTACCTGGAGGAGCTGGGATGGACGCTGCGCGTCCTCCCGGCGGTGCCGAGGGGCGCCCACTGGCGGCTCATCGGCGCCTCGCTCGTCGGCGATCCCCAATGGGCGCCCTACCTGGAGGCGGCGGCCTAGACACACTTTTTGAACCCGGAGGCCGCCGCCTGTCACCATGACGGGTATGTGGACCTTCACCGCTGATCCAGAGGAGTTCGCCGCGGTCGCCGAGCCGTTCCTGCTCGGCGACCCGGTCGGCAACACGGTTCCGCTGACCGTTCTCGCCGAACTGCGTGCCGGCCGGCCCGCCGAGGACGCCTTCTTCGCCTGGTGGACCGCCAGTGGCCAGGTTCGCGCCGCCGCCTTCCGCACGCCGCCCGCCCCCTTGAGCCTCACGCGCATGCCCGCCGAGGCCGTCGCGTCGCTCGTCGAGGCGCTCGTCGGTGACCTGTCCATGGTGATAGGGCCGGTCGAGGTGACATCCGAGGTCGTCCGGCTGCTCGGCGAGCCCGACCGGACGGTGTCCGAACGGCTCTACCGCCTCGGCGTGCCCGCCGTCCCCTCCGTGCCCGGCCGCGGCCGGCTCGCCGGGGCGGGCGACTTCCCGCTGATGGTGAGCTGGTACCAGGCGTTCGGGGAGGAGGTCGGGCTCGGCGAGGCGCACGACGTCGCCGAGCGGGTGGCCCGGCGGGTGGCCGGGCGCGAGCTGTTCGTCTGGGAGGCCGGGGGCGCGCCGGTCTCGATGGCGGGGCTCGGCCGGGCGGCCGGCGGCGTGTGCCGCGTCGGCCCGGTCTACACGCCGCCGTCGTGCCGAAGGAAGGGCTACGGGGCCGCGGTCACCGCGTACGCCGGCCAGGTGGCGCTGGCCGAGCGGTGCGAGCAGGTCGTGCTCTTCACCGACCTGGGCAACCCGACGAGCAACGCGATCTACCGGTCGATCGGCTACGAGCCCGTCTCCGACCATGCGCACCTGACCTACACCGGCTCCCGCTCACCCGCCGCAGCGGGTTAGGCTTACGGCATGCCGCGTTACGACTTCCGCTGCCGCGCCTGCGGCTCCACGTTCGAGGTCTCCCGTCCCATGTCGGCCTCAGACGAGCCGGCGACCTGCCCGGAGGGTCACGGCGACACGGTCAAGCTGCTGTCCACGGTCTCCATGACCGGCGGCGCGGCCGCTCCCCGTCCGGCCGGCGGCGGCGGTGGCTGCTGCGGCGGTGGCTGCTGCTCGTGACCGGCGGGCCCGGCTGAGCACCTCCACCACGACCCGGGCCGCCCGTTCCACCGTCTCCACGCCCGTCTCCAGGTCGGGGCTGCGTTCCGACAGCACGGCGACAAGCAGTTCGTGGCCGTTCAGCACGATCCGGCCCGCGCTGTTGACCGTCCACCGGCCGCCGTGCGCGCCGACGGGCAGCCAGCCGTTCTTGAGCGCGACCTCGCCGCCGGCGGCGCTGACGCCCCACGCCTGCGTCCTGTCCACCGACGACATGAGCCCGAGCGCCCAGCGGCGGCTCGCGGCCGACACCGGCCCGGCGGGGTCGGTGAGCTTCTCCAGCACCCTCACCTGGTCCGACGGGCCGCTGAGAGTCATTCCCCACGACAGACCGGCGCCCGGCACGGTGTCGTGCACCTCCAGCGCACGCAGGATGCGGGTGAGCCCGACCTGGCCGCCGACGGTCATGTACAGCTCGTGGGCGCTCTCGTCGTCGCTCTCGCGGATCATCCGGGAGGCCAGCCCGCGTTCGTACGCGCTGAGCCGCCGGTGCTCGCTCTGCCTGAGCAGCAGCAGGGCGAGCAGGATGTCCACCTTGGCCACGCTGGCCAGCACGAACGGCCTGCCCTCGGCGTAGGAGTACCGCACGCCCGTCGCGCGGTCGTACACCGACAGCGCCGCCCGCCCCGGACGGCCCCGCAGCTGACGGTCCAGCGCCCGGTCGATCGCCCGCCGCGTGGAGGGCGGCAGCAGGCGCCCCATGGACACCGCCTTGCGGTGCGCCACGATCGGGAGCGGGTCCGGCGGCCGGCCCGCCGAGCAGGCGGACACGACGACGGGCAGCAGGGCGGGCAGCAGGGCGGCGATGAGCGAGATCCCCCGGACGCGCATGTGCGCGAGCCTGTCACGCCCCGCACCAACGCCCGGGGGTCCGAGGGTCAAGCTTGCGGCAGGTTACGCCGCGTGGTCCGCTTGCGGCTCACGCGGCGTGGTCCGCTCGCGGCTCACGCCGCCTTGGTCCGCCGGCGGCGGCGCTGGAACGGGAGGAACCGGTCGGCCAGGTGCGGCCGCGACGGGGTCAGCGTGGGTTCGACCGCGATGATCCGGTCGAACCTGAACGCCCTGATGGCCTGGCGCATCCTGCACACGCCGACCAGGTACCAGTACTCGCGGTGGACCAGGCAGGTCACCGGCTCGACGTCGCGGGAGGTGACGGCCCCCGAGGCGTCGCGGTAGTGGAGTCGGATCATGAGACGGCTGGTGATGGCGTCGGCGACGAGCCTGGCCCGGGAGGCGACCTCCACGGGCAGCGGCTCGGTCAGGGTCGCGAGCGTGGTCGCGATGACGTCGTCGTCGAGCTCCAGGTGTTCGAGCGCGTGCTGCAGGCCGCGCCGTGCGGCGACGGCCTGCGGGCCCGCTCCGAGGTGAGCGAGGGAGAGGGCGATGGCGGCGATCTCGGCGGTCGTCAGCGGGCGAGTCTCGTCCTTCACGACTGTCGTCATACCCCAAGAATAGGGACGACCACCGACAATTTTCGAAAATCTGTGCGGTGGACCGGGGGCCCACCGCACACTAACTATCGGGACAGCTGCGACAGATCACGCGAGGCGCCGGTCGAGGCGGACGTGGTCATCGCCGCGTACGCCTGCAACGCCACGCTCACCGGCCGGTTGCGGTCGCGCGGCCGGTAGCCGCCCAGGTCGGCCAGCAGCCGCTCGCGCCGGGCGGCCAGCTCGGCCTCGGGCACCCGCAGCTCCATCGACCGGCCGGGGATGTCGATGTCGATGATGTCGCCGTCCTCGACCAGCGCGATCGTGCCGCCCTCGGCCGCCTCGGGCGAGGCGTGCCCGATCGACAGCCCGGACGTGCCGCCGGAGAAGCGGCCGTCGGTGACCAGCGCGCACGCCTTGCCCAGGCCCTTGCCCTTGAGGAACGAGGTCGGGTAGAGCATCTCCTGCATGCCGGGGCCGCCCTTGGGGCCCTCGTAGCGGATGACCACCACGTCGCCCTCCTTGACCTGCCCGCCGAGGATGCCCTCCACGGCCTGCTCCTGCGACTCGAACACCACCGCGGGCCCGCTGAACTTCCAGATCGACTCGTCGACCCCGGCCGTCTTCACCACCGCGCCGTCGCGCGAGATGTTGCCGTAGAGCACGGCCAGGCCGCCGTCGGCGCTGTAGGCGTGTGCGCGGTCGCGGATGCAGCCCTCGGCCCGGTCGAGGTCGAGGGAGTCCCAGCGGTTGTCCTGCGAGTACGCCTTCACCGTGCGCACGTTGCCCGGCGCCGCGTGCCACAGGTCGGTGGCCTCCGGCAGCGCGGAGGGCGACTTGACGTCCCAGGCGGCCAGCGTGTCGGCCAGCGTGCCCCCGTTGACGGTGGGCACGTCGCGGTGCAGCAGCCCGGCCCGGTCGAGCTCGCCCAGGATGGCCGGGATGCCGCCGGCGCGGTGGACGTCCTCGACGTGGTACTTGCTCGTGGCCGGGGCGACCTTGCACAGGCACGGCACCCGCAGCGAGATCTCGTTGATCTCCTTGAGGCCGAAGTCGACCTCGGCCTCGCGGGCCGCGGCCAGGATGTGCAGGATCGTGTTGGTCGAGCCGCCCATCGCCACGTCGAGCGCCATGGCGTTCTCGAACGCCTCGCGGGTGGCGATCGAGCGCGGCAGCACCGACTCGTCGCCGTCCTCGTAGTAGCGGCGGGTGATCTCGACGAGCTGGCGGCCGGCGTCCTCGAAGAGCTGCTTGCGCTTCTTGTGGGTGGCCAGGATCGTGCCGTTGCCGGGCAGGGCCAGGCCCATGGCCTCCGTCAGGCAGTTCATGGAGTTGGCGGTGAACATGCCCGAGCAGGAGCCGCAGGTCGGGCAGGCGTTCTCCTCCATCTCCAGCAGCTCGGCGTCGGACACCGAGTCGTCGGCCGCGGCGATCATCGGATCGACGAGGTCGAGCTTGCGGCCGGGCGTCTTGCCGGCCTCCATGGGCCCGCCGGAGACGAAGATCGTGGGGATGTTCAGCCGGAGGGCGGCCAGCAGCATGCCCGGGGTGATCTTGTCGCAGTTGGAGACGCAGATCAGCGCGTCGGCGCAGTGGGCGTTGACCATGTACTCGACGGCGTCGGCGATCAGCTCGCGGGACGGCAGCGAGTAGAGCATGCCGCCGTGGCCCATCGCGATGCCGTCGTCGACGGCGATCGTGTTGAACTCGCGCGGGATCGCCCCGGCCTCGCGGATCGAGGCCGACACCACGTCGCCGACCTCGCGCAGGTGCACGTGGCCCGGGACGAACTGGGTGAAGCTGTTGGCCACCGCGATGATGGGTTTGCCGAAGTCGCTCCCGGCTACGCCGGTCGCCCGGAGGAGGGCCCGGGCGCCGACCATGTTCCTGCCGTGGGTGACCGTACGTGACCTGAGGGCCGGCATTGTGCTTCTCCCATCATGAGGCGAGTCTTCACATGTTACGGCCACCCGCCCGGCGGCTGAGACACGTGTCCATCAACCGGACACCTCAGTCCGGCAACCGTACGGCCGCCAGCTGCGTCGCCTGGGCCACCAGCCGCCCCTTGGAGTCCCACACGTGGGCCACCTCGTCCATGCGGTCGCCCCCGACGTCCGTGGCCGACAGGCGGACCCTGATCGGGCCGGGCGCGGGCAGCCGGCGGACGTAGGCCGAGAGCTGGATCGTCGGCACCCAGCCGGACAGCCCCAGCTCGAACGAGACCGGCGGCACCGGGTCCAGCGCCACGAGCAGGCTCAGCGGGTCCCAGTCGGTGCCGTCGGCCAGGCGCTGCCAGGTCGCGATCACGCCCTTCCTGGCCGGTGTGCCGAACACGAACGCCAGATGGGCCGGATCGACGCGCTCCTCCACCACGGCCATCAGCGGCACGGCGAAGCCCGCGCCGGGCGCCTCGGTGGGCACGAGGAAGCAGTCCTCCTCGGGCGGCAGCTCGACCGGCGGGAGCGCGGACCACCAGGGGTCGCCGTCGTCCAGCACGCCCAGCGTGACGTGCGACTCGACGCGCACCCTGCCCTCCTGGGCCAGCGAGACCCGGACCTGGGCCACGCTGCGGCCGATCCGCAGCGGCTCCACGCGCACGTCCGCCGGGCCCGGCACGGGCGGCTCGAGGAAGGCGCCGCTCACGGCGGTCACGTGCGGGTGCCGTTCGCCGGCGGTGCTCTGGCAGGCGGCGCGGGCCAGCACGGCCAGCAGGTAGCCGCCGTGCAGCTTGGTGCCCACGCTCCACTGGGCGTCCAGCGTGGCGCCGAACGCGTCCGCGCCGCGGGCGACCAGCGCGGTCGCCTCCCCGAAAGTCCCCATTTTTCGCGATATCCCTTCCGCAGAAGGTCAGCTTGACACCGTCAACCTGACGGCGTCAATGTGAGTTCCATGACCGCTGCGAAACGTGTGCGCGCCCGGCGCGGAGAAGGCGGCCTGCTGCGGGAGGAGATCCTGCGCGCGGCCGAGGACCTGCTGACCGAGTCCGGCACCGAGGACGCCCTCACCCTGCGCGCCGTCGCCCAGCGCGCCGGGGTGTCCACCCCCTCGGTCTACCTGCACTTCGCCGACCGGGAAGCGCTGCTGGAAGCGGTCTGCCTGCGCGTGTGGGACGAGCTCGGCCGCCTGTTCCGCGAGAACCTGACGGGCGACCCGTTCCTCGCGCTGGGCCGCTGCGGACGGGCCTACGCCCGCTTCGCCCTGGACCATCCCGTGCAGTACCGGGTGCTGATGATGCGGCCCTCGACCGCGCAGGGCGTGCCGCCGGCCGCCGCCGAGTGCTTCCGCCACATGGTGGCGGCCGTCGCCGCCTGCGTGGCCGTCCGCGTGCTCGAAGGCGACCCCGAGAAGCTGGCGCTCGGCCTGTGGTCGTCCATGCACGGCTGCGTCTCGCTGCTCATCGCCCAGCCGTCGTTCCCGTGGCCCGAGGACCGGGAGGCGCTGATCGACCACATCGTGCGCATCGCCGGGATGGGCACGGCGCTGGCGTCCCGCCTGCCCGGCGCGCTGCCGCCCAGCGACGTGCTGGCCGCCGAACTGGACGACTTCGGCGCCCGGCTGTCGGCGGACGTGAAAGAACCCCGCGGAGCGGAACTCCGCGAGGTCCGTCGGCCGTCCTAGGCCGTCCTAGCCTTCGCCGTACCTGGCGGGCAGGACCTGGGCGGCGATGTCGTAGAGCCGGTCGATCTCGGCCGGGGTCAGCGCCCGTTCCCGCTTGGTGATCCACTTGCGGGCCCGGTCGCCCTGGTAGACGTCCACGCCGCGGATGGTCATGATCTTCCACGGCACGGGCGGCCCGTAGATGGCCAGCGAGGGCACGACGACGACCTCGCGGCCGAACGCCTTGCTGATCAGCTCGCTCGCCTGGGACGCCTCCCACTTGGCCTCGGTGAGCCTCGGCTTCATGTCGAAGGGACCGTGGAACAGCTTCTTGCCCGACTGGACGCGGACGGGAAGCCGTTTGTCCCACTTCTCGGAGTCGACCGCGTAGACGCCGGTCGGCCCCACCACGAGGTGGTCGATCTGCGCCTCGCTGCCTGGGATCGCCCTGGCGTGCAGGGTGCGGTAACCGCTGCGCTCCAGCCTGCGGAGCTGCCCCTCGGTACGCCGTTCGGCCACGGACGCGCGCCGCCACGCCGGCACCGTGGAATGGGAACGCGCGCGGTAGACCGTTTCGAGGATGGCCGCGACCACCCCCGCGGTCACTCCCATGCGCCAGTCGCGCAACAGGAAGCCCACCACGACCGCCACGCCGACCGCCACGAGCGCGCGGTTGCGCAGGCGGCGGAACCGTGGCTGCTGGAGCAGGTCACGCATGGACGCGCGTTCCACGGGCGCGTAGGTGGTCGTGGGCGCCGATGGCGTCGCGGCGGCGGTCTGCTCGCCCTCTGGCCGGTCGCTCACCCAGATGGGTGACGCATTGTGACCGTCTTCTCGCTGGTTGTCGGAGTCCACGTAACTCACCGTAGCCCGGAGATCGGAACGATTCCTAGTGTTGACCTGTCCATAGTTTTATGGCCCAGCTCATCGTGTTCCACTCATGTTTTCGGGGTATGTCTTACGTTCTTCTCTAGAGATGCCTAGTGTGCCGATCGTGCGAGAACTTCATGAGCTTTCCGCGCTTGAGCAGGCCCGGGCCGTCCGCGACCGTGACGTCTCACCGGTCGAGCTGACCCGGCACTATCTCGACCGGATCGAGCGGATCGATCCGCAGGTCGGCGCGTATGTCACCGTGACCGGCGAACAGGCCCTCGACCAGGCCCGACGCCTGGAGAAGGACCTGCCGGACGGGCCGCTGGCCGGGGTGCCGATCCCGGTCAAGGACCTCAATCTGGTCAAGGACGTGCCGATCACGTTCGGGTCGGCGGTGTACCGGGGGTTCGTCGCGCCGGTGGACGACACCGTCGTGACGCGGCTGCGCGAGGCCGGCACGGTCATCCTGGGCAAGACCGCCACCCCCGAGTTCGGCCTGCCCTGCTACACCGAGACCGACGTCTCGCCACCCGCCCGCTCGGCCTGGGACCTCGGCACCTCGGCCGGCGGGTCCAGCGGGGGAGCGGCCGCCGCCGTGGCCGCCGGGCTGGCCCCGGCCGCCCAGGGCAGCGACGGCGCGGGCTCGATCCGCATCCCGGCCTCGGCGTGCGGCCTGTACGGCATCAAGCCCACCCGTGGCCGGATCAGCTTCGCCCCGATCATCCCCGACCTGGCGGGCATGTCCACGAACGGCCCGATCGCCCGTACCGTGGCCGACGCGGCGGCCCTGCTCGACGTGATGGCGCACAACGAGCCCGGCGACCTCTACCTCGCGCCCCGCCACGAGGGCACGTTCCTCGACTGCGCCGGCCGCGACCCCGGACGGCTGCGCATCGCCCGCTACGCCGACCCCGTCGTGCCGGGGACCGAGATCGACCCCGAGGTGCTGGCCGCGTACGAGGACGCCGCCGAGACCCTGGCCGGCCTCGGGCACGAGGTCGTCGAGATCCCCAGGCCGTTCGGCGTGGACCTCGTGCCGCAGTTCGTCACCCTCTGGTACACCTTCGCCTGCATGCACCCGGTCGCCGACGACCAGCGGTACCTGCTCCGGCCGCTCACCCGATGGCTGCGCGAGCGCGGCCTGGCCACCCCCGCACCCGCGTTCCTCCAGGCCCAGGCGGCCCTCCAGCTCGCCACCCGGGGCGCGCTCGCGATCACGAACGCCTACGACGCGGTGCTCACCCCGACCCTCACCCAGCCGCCCAGGCCGATCGGCTGGTTCGAGGACGTGGACGACGTCGAGGAGACGTTCGAGCGCATGAAGCGCTTCGCCGCCTTCCCCGCGATCTACAACGTCAGCGGCCAGCCCGCGGTGAACCTGCCGCTGCACTGGAGCGGCGACGGCCTGCCGATCGGCGTCATGCTGGCCGGGCGGATCGGTGGCGAGGGCACTCTGATCTCGCTGTCGGCACAGGTCGAGGCGGCCAGGGGCGGATTCTGGGGGGAGCGGCGGCCGGTCGTCTGGTAGGCGGTCGCGGCCTGGGTCTGGCCGGGCCCCCGGCTGAGGATTACGTTCGTCGTGTGAACAGCGCAGCGGAAAGTCTGCTCTTTCTCCTCGGGGTGTCCTCAGGGCTGTTCGTCCTGATCAGCCTGCTGGTCATGGTGCCGGGGCGTGGTTCGTCCCGGGTGGCGGAGGCGGGGCCGGTGTGGGTGGGCGGGCCGTCCGGGAGCGAGCACGGCGTGAGCACGTCGGGGCTGGTGCTGGCCGACGGCGTCGCGCCCTGGGCGCGGGCGTCCGAGCACGACTGGGTGGCCTCGGCGGCGACCGCAGAGCCTGACGGGCACCTCGGCGGCGCTTCGGCGGGATGGTGACCCGGCGATGCGCACGCTGACGACGGCCCAGGCCGACGACCTCCGGAAGGCCGTCCAGGGCGCTGAGCGGCGCAGCGGGCTGCGTTTCGGCGTGTTCCTGGGCGAGCCGGTCGGCGCCCGGCGGCACTTCGCCGAGCGCCTGCACGCCGCCCTGGGCGCCGAGGCCGCCGACGCCGTGCTGGTGTTCGTCGATCCGGCCGGACGCGCCCTGGAGATCGTGACGGGCCCGAACGCCAGGCGGCGGCTTAGCGACGGCGCCTGCCGGCTCACCGCCCTGTCGATGGCCACCGCCTTCAGCGCCGGCGACCTGGTCGGCGGCCTCCTGTACGGCATCGCCGCCCTCGGCGAACAGGCCACGACCCGCCACTGACCTGCGCCGCAGCGGTCGTCAGGCGCGTTGCAGCAGGGTGACGACGTGGTCGCTGACGCCGGCGAGCAGCCCGGACGGCTCGATCGGCGCCCCCGCCACGGCCGAGAACAGCGCGGGCAGCCCGGGCAGCGGGAAGTCGTCGTCCTCGGTGGCCGCCGCGCCCACGGCGTTCTTGTCCAGCGCCGCCCGGCTGCGCTCCCAGGCGTCGAGCACCTCCTCCGGGGACGGCACCCCGAACCCGTGCCCGACGGGCGCGGCATGCCGCAGCCGGACGAGCGGCGTCTCGGCGAAGGTCAGCGCCGTACGGGCGCGCACCTGGAGGTCGGCGCGCGGTTCGGGCTCGATCCAGTCCATGGCCGTGCACGGGTTGCGGCAGGTCGCGACGCACACCGCCAGCGCGCCCGCGAGCTGGCTGTGCTGCCGGTCGAAGTAGGCCCGCCAGCCCTCGCCGGGCTCGACCGACACCCGCAGCGTGCGGTTGGTGGCCGACTGCTCGGACTTGGTGTGGTCGCACTCCCGGTCGCCGATCACGCCGAACCTGCTCCCGGGCGCGCTCAGCCCCGCGGGCCAGCGGGCCGGGTCGCCGGCGTGGCCGAGCTGCGGCTCGAAGGCCAGCAGCGGCAGGTACTCGCTGGCGATGTGCACGGCCGCGATCATGGGGCTCAGCTCGCGCCGGTGCCAGCGGACGGCGATCACCTCAAGGAGCAGGCCGTAGGCGGGCTTGAGCGACTCCAGGGCCCCGCGCGGCTGCTCCCGCGGCGTCTGCGGCATGTGACAGGCGCGGGCGAGCCGGCGCAGGTCGGCCGGCACGGACCTGGCCTCGGCCGCGAAGTCCTCGGCGTCGAGCGAGAGCAGCCGCTGCCCGAACTCGCACACGTCGGAGATCTCGGCCGTGGGGGCGAGCGCGCCCAGGTCGGCGAAGGCGTACCGGCGGGCGAGGGCGATCAGCAGCTCACGAGTCGAATCCACGCGATGACTTTCTCACGATCTTGGAACGGTCACGGACACGGGGCGCGCACGCACTGGACGTCTTCCGGCGGGCTGGTGACCGTGGGCTCGTCCGTGGGCTCCTCCGGGCCGGGCTGGCTCGGCTCCTGCGACGGCTCGGGCTCGGCGGTGGTCGCGGTGGGCGTGGGCTTCGGCGAGATGGAGGGCGTGGCGCTCGGGGTGGTGGGGGCCACGGTCGGGCCGGGCGTCGCGCTGGTGGTGCCGCTCGGCTTGGCGCTCGGCGCGGCCTTGGTCGGCGGCACGGGCTGCCTGGTGGTGTGCTCCGGGCTGCTCGGGGTGTGGGCCTGCGTGGTCTCCTCGGCGGGCGGCAGCACCTCGCCCGTGCTCGCCGGCTCGGCCGGACGCAGCCACACCGACCCCGCCACCGCGGCCGAGACCATGACGGCGGCGGCCATGGTGACCAGGGCCGTCAGCGTGCGCCGCCGGCGGGACGTGCGGCCGGCCGGGGCCGACGGCATGGTGAACGGCGATCCGGCGTCGGCCGCGGGCATGACGCCCGTCGGCTGGAGGCCCGGGTGGGGACCGCTCGTCGTGGACGCGGACACCGAGGACGTGGTGACGGGAGACGTGTTGACCGGCAGGTCGACCGGCAGGGCCGCGCCGCTCACCGAGGCGCGGGCCGCCCGCGCCATGTCGGAGGCCGACGGCCAGCGCTGCGCCGGGTCCTTCTGCAGCGCCCGCGACACCACCTGGCGCACGGCCGCAGGCAGCTCGGCGGGCAGCTCGGGCACGGGCGCGTTGAGGTGCTTGAAGATGATCTGGACAGGGGTCTCCCCCTGGTACGGCAGCCGCCCGGTCAGGCACTCGTAGGCCACCACGCCCAGCGCGTAGACGTCGACCGCGGGCGTGACCTCGTTGCCGGCGGCCATCTCCGGCGCGCAGTAGGCGGCCGAGCCGAGCATGGTGCCGGTGGCCGTGAGGTGACCGGCCGAGGCGGAGTGGGCGACCCCGAAGTCGGTCAGCGCGACCTGCCCGTCGGGCCTGACCATGAGGTTGGCCGGCTTGACGTCGCGGTGGACGATGCCCTGCGCGTGGGCCGCGGCCAGCGCGTCGGCCACCTCGGCGATCAGGCGCATGGCCTCCTGGGGGCCGAGCGGGCCCCGGCGCAGGACGCGGTCGAGCGACTCGCCCCGCACGTACTCCATGACCAGGTAGCTGACCCGGCGCCCGTCGGCCTCGTGGACGCCGTAGTCGTAGACCCCGACCACGCCGCGGTGCCTGAGCGTGGCCATGGCCCTGGCCTCGTTCTGGAAGCGCTGGGTGAAGGTGGGGTTCTCCGACAGGGCGGGCATCATCACCTTGACCGCGACGGCCCGGCCCAGGACCAGGTCGTCGGCACGCCAGACCTCGCCCATGCCGCCGCCGCCGAGGCGGTCGGCCAGCACGTAGCGGTCGTTGAGCGTGGTACCGGCGCCTAGCACGTACTTGAGGCTAACACCCACTCTCCGTGCTCAGGCCGTATTCGGCGCAGCGCGAAGCCGGGTCCCCGCCGGGCGTGGCGGGGACCCGGGTGGATCAGGCCGACGCGGCGTCGGTCTCGCGGTTGCGCAGGGCGCGGCTGACGCCGTCGGCGCCCTCCAGGATCAGCCTGCGCAGGGCCTGCGGCGGCTGCTCGGCGGCCAGGAAGTCCTGGGCGGCCTGGACCGTGGCGGGCTCGATGAGCAGCGTGGGGAAGCAGCCCACGGCGAACGTCGAGGCCTTCTCGAACGTCCACTCCTGGTAGACGCGCCCGACCTCGGCGAAGTACTTCTCCCGGTACGGCTCCAGCAGCCCGGTGTGATGCGGGTCCTGGAAGCCGGCGATGGTGCTGCGGGCGATGTGGTTGGCCAGCTCGCCGCCCACGATCTGGGCCCAGGCCGCCGCCTTGGCCTCGGCCGTCGGGATCGCGGCCCGGCACAGCGCCGCCGACCGCTCACCCGTCGCCGTAGGGTCGCGCCGCAGCTCGGCCTCGATGTCGGCCTCGTCCAGCCGGCCGCCGGAGACCAGCGCGGCCACCAGCGTCCAGCGCAGGTCGGCGTCGACGGTCAGCCCCTCGGGCACGCCGGTGCCGTCGAGGATGGCCTGCACCAGGTCGAGGTCGGCGGCGGAGACCGCCACCGGGGCGAACGCCTGGAGGAAGGCGAGCTGGTGGTCGGAGCCGGGCGCCGCGGAGCCGAGCAGCGAGCGCAGCTCGGCGGCCAGCAGCGCCTGGCCCTCGGCCTGCCAGGCCGGGTCGGCGTACTGCTGGACGGACTGCCGCGCCTGGCGCAGCACCGCCTGCAGGACCGTGATGTCGGAGACCGTGCCGGCGCCGGAGATGACCAGCCTGACGTAGTCGCGTGTGGACATCTCGCCGTCGCGGGTCATGTCCCAGGCCGCCGACCAGCACAGAGCGCGCGGAAGCGAGTCGGTGAAGGCCGCGATGCCGCCCTCGACGAGCGTGCGCAGGGAACGCTCGTCGAGCCTGATCTTGGCGTAGGTGAGGTCGTCGTCGTTGAGCAGCACCAGGTCGGGCTGCTCGGCGCCGACCAGCTCGGCCACGCTCGTACGGGCCCCCACCACGTCGAGCTCGACCCGCTTGGTCCGGGTGAGCACGCCGTCGACCAGCGAGTACAGGCCGATCGCGATGCGGTGCGAGCGCAGCGTCGGGTAGTCGGCCGGGGCCTCCTGCAGCACCTCGAAGGAGGTGAAGCGGCCGTCGGACACCTCGAAGGAGGGACGCAGCGTGTTGACCCACGCGGTCTCCAGCCACTCCTTCGACCACGACGACAGGTCGCGGCCCGAGGTGCGCTCCAGGGCGGCGAGCAGGTCCTTCAGCTCGGTGTTGCCCCAGGCGTGCTCGGCGAAGTAGTCGCGCACCCCGGCCAGGAAGTTGTCCAGGCCGACGTAGGCGACGAGCTGCTTGAGCACCGAGGCGCCCTTGGCGTACGTGATGCCGTCGAAGTTGACCTCGACCGCCTGCATGTCGGGGATGTCGGCGGCGATCGGGTGGGTGGAGGGAAGCTGGTCCTGGCGGTAGGCCCAGGACTTCTCCACGTTCGCGAACGTGGTCCACGCGCCGTTGCCCCACCGGGTGGCCTCGGCCTGGGCCAGCACGGACACGTACGTGGCGAAGGACTCGTTCAGCCACAGGTCGTCCCACCAGCGCATGGTGACCAGGTCGCCGAACCACATGTGGGCCATCTCGTGCAGGATCGTCTCGGCGCGCCGCTCGACGACCGCGTCGGTGACGCGGGACCGGAAGACGTAGTCCTCCAGGAACGTCACGCAACCCGCGTTCTCCATCGCGCCGGCGTTGAACTCGGGCACGAAGAGCTGGTCGTACTTGGTGAACGGGTAGCGGACGCCGAACACCCGGTGGAAGAAGTCGAAGCCCTGCCGGGTGACCTCGAAGAGGTTGTCGGCGTCGAGGTGCTCGCCGAGCGAGGCGCGGCAGTAGAGGCCGAGCGGGATGCCGTCGTGCTCCGAGGTGACCTTGTAGTACGGCCCGGCCACCAGCGCGGTGATGTACGTGGAGATCACCGGCGTGGCCTCGAACTCCCACCGCCTGGCCGCCTCGACGCCGCCGTGGCGGCCGGAGTGCCCGTCGAGGTCCTCCACCTTGGCCGCGGCGCCGTTGGAGACGACCTCCCAGTCGGCCGGGGCCAGCACGGTGAGCTGGAAGACGGCCTTGAGGTCGGGCTGGTCGAAGCAGGCGTACATGCGGTGGGCGTCGGCCGTCTCGAACTGGCTGTGCAGGTAGACCTTCTGGTCGACCGGGTCCACGAAGCGGTGGAGGCCCTCGCCCGTGCGCATGTAGCTGCAGTCGGCGTCGACCAGCAGCTCGTTGGACTCGGCCAGCGAGGGGAGCGGGAAGCGGCCCTTCTCGGCGTCGTAGGCGGAGACGTCGAGGTCGACGCCGTTGAGGGTGACCTTGCGCACGTTGGCGCCGTGGAGGTCGATGAAGGTGGAGGCGCCCGGGCTGGTGCTGGTGAAGCGCACCGTCGTGACGCTCTCGAAGCGCTCGTCCCCCTCCGTCAGGTCGAGTGCGACGTCGTACGACTCGACCGTCAACAGCCGGGCGCGCTCGCGAGCCTCGTCCCGGGTCAGGTTCCCTGCCAAGTTGCGCTCCTTTTCACCACTTCGTTGTAGTTTGTCGGTATCCTGCCACGCCGGGAATAGGACCTCGACACCCTCAGGTTATGGCCCCACGTGACTGAGAAGATTCCCGTGGACCTGTGGTTCGATCCTTTCTGCCCATTTGCCTGGGCGACGTCACGATGGCTTCTCGAAGTGGAGAAGGTTCGCGCCATCGAGCCGCGCTGGCACGTGATGAGCCTCAACGTCCTCAACGAGGGCAATGACGTGCCCGACTCCTACCGTGAGGCCATCGCCAGGGCCATCGAACCCGTCCGCGTCGTGGCCGCGGCACGGGCCGCGCACGGCGACAAGGTCGTCGGCCCGCTCTACACCGAGCTCGGCACCCGCCTGCACAACCAGGGCGGGAGCAAGGACCTCAGCCGCCTCGGCGAGCTCATCGAGGACTCCCTGGAGGCGATCGGCCTCAGCCGCGACCTCGCCGCCGCCGCCCACTCCACCGAGTGGGACGACGACGTACGCGCCTCCCACCAGGAGGGCATCACCCTGGTCGGCCAGGACGTCGGCACCCCGGTCATCCGCGTCGGCGCCAACGCCTTCTTCGGTCCCGTGATCACGTCCATCCCGAAGGGCGAGGACGCGGGCAGGCTGTGGGACGGCGTTCTTCTCGTCACCGAGTTCGATGACTTCTTCGAGCTGAAGCGGACTCGTACCAGACAGCCCACCTTCGACTAGATATGTCTTCCGCCGCCGGGGTAAGACTCCTACCCTGGCGGTAGGTCTCGGGCGCGCCGAGGATAAGGAATCCCCCTCTGCCCGGTCCATGCTGTCGCCAGTCCACGACGTGCACGCGAGGATGGCCCCATGCGCCAGCTGTACATCGGCGGTTCCTGGAACGCCTCTACGTCAGACGAGTCCATCGAGGTCGCCAACCCGGCCACGGAGGAGATCATCGATCGGGTGCCCGCGGGCACCCCCGACGACGTCGAGGCGGCGGTGTCGGCGGCGCGCGAGGCGTTCCCCGTCTGGTCCGACACGTCGGCGACGCAGCGCGGGAAGCTGCTCGGCGCCGCGGCCGAGCTGCTCAAGCAGCGCGCCGAGAGCGTCGCGCGGACGATCGCGACCGACATGGGCGCGCCGCTCGGCTTCGCGCTCAAGGTGCAGACGCTGATGCCCGCGGCCGTGCTGTCCTCCTACGCGCAGATGGCCGAGAGCTACCCGCGCGAGTCCCGCATCGGCAACTCGCTGCTGGTCAAGGAGCCGATCGGGGTCGTCGCGGCGATCACGCCCTGGAACTACCCGCTCCACCAGATCATCTGCAAGGTCGGCCCCGCGCTGGCCGCCGGATGCACGGTCGTGCTCAAGCCGAGCGAGGTGGCGCCGCTCGCGGCGTACGCGCTGGCGGAGATCTTCGACGAGGTCGGCCTGCCGCCCGGGGTGTTCAACCTGGTCAGCGGACGCGGCCCGGTCGTCGGCGAGGCCATGGCCGCCCATCCCGACGTGGACATGGTCTCCTTCACCGGCTCCACCGCGGCCGGCCGCCGGGTCGCCGCGCTCGCCGCCGAGACCGTCAAGCGGGTGGCGCTGGAGCTCGGCGGCAAGTCGGCCAACATCGTCCTGCCCGACGCCGATCTCGCCACGGCCGTCAAGGTCGGGGTGGCCAACTGCTTCATCAACGCGGGCCAGACCTGCTCGGCCTGGAGCCGGATGATCGTCCACCGCGACCAGTACGACGACGCCGTCCGCCTGGCCGTCGAGGCGACCCGCAAGTACACCGTCGGCGACCCCTTCGACGAGGCCACCAGGGTCGGGCCCCTGGTGTCGGCGGCCCAGCGCGAGCGGGTGGTCCGCTACATCAACCGGGGTCAGGAGGAGGGCGCCAGGCTCGTCGCCGGCGGCACCGAGCGCCCCCGCGAACGCGGCTTCTACGTCGAGCCCACGGTCTTCGCCGCGGTCGAGCCGGGCATGACGATCGAGCAGGAGGAGATCTTCGGGCCCGTGCTGGCGCTGATCCCGTACACGAGCGAGGGCCAGGCCGTGGAGATCGCCAACGACACCAGGTACGGCCTGGCCGGGGCGGTCTGGTCGGGCAGCCAGGAGCGCGCGGTCGCCGTCGCGCGCAGGCTGCGCACCGGTCAGGTCGTCGTCAACGGCGGCCAGTTCAACCCGCTGGCCCCCTTCGGCGGCTACAAGCAGTCGGGAGTGGGCCGCGAGCTGGGCGAGTTCGGCCTGGAGGAGTACCTGGAGATCAAGTCGCTGCAGCTGTAGGCCCCGGCCTACGCGCGGAGCATGATCTTGCGGGCCTCGTCCTTCGGCAGGCGGTCCACGTACAGCTTGCCGTCGAGGTGCTGGGTCTCGTGCTGGAAGCAGCGCGCCAGCGAGCCGCGGGCCTTCAGGCGCACCGGCCGCTGCAACCGGTCGAGCCCCTCGACGGTGACGCCCGCCGCCCGCGCGACGGCGGCGTAGATCGGCGTGCCGGTGCGGCGGTCGGGCACCGACAGGCAGCCCTCCTCGTCGGAGACCTCCTCGGCGTCGTCGACGGTGAGCACGGGGTTGACGACGTGGCCCTTGCGGCCGGCGATGTCGTAGACGAACAGCCGCCGCGACACGCCGATCTGCGGGCCGGCCAGGCCGACGCCGTTGACCGCGTACATCGCCTGGAACATCTCCTCGATCAGGCGGCGCAGCTCGCGGTCGAAGTCGGTGACGGGCTCGGCGGGCGTGCGCAGCACCGGATCGCCGATGACGCGGATCTCACGCATGCGTCTCCACTTTCGTAAGGACTGGGGAACGGTTGGGGTCCTTACTCTAGCCAGCGAGTGGGATCGGCGGGGCTGTGGAAGACTGGACGGGTGCGTGTCTACATCGGTGCCGACCATGCCGGCTATGAGCTCAAGAACCACCTCGTGTCCTGGCTCAAGGACCACGGCCACGAGGTGACCGACTGCGGTCCCTTCGTCTACGACGCCGAGGACGACTATCCCGCGTTCGTCCTGCGCGCCGCCGAGGGCGTCGCCGGCGACCCCGGCAGCCTCGGGGTGGTGATCGGCGGCTCGGGCAACGGCGAGCAGATCGCGGCCAACAAGGTGCGCGGCATCCGCGCGGCCCTGGCCTGGAGCGAGGAGACCGCCTCCCTGGCCCGCGAGCACAACAACGCCAACGTCGTCAGCATCGGCGCCCGCATGCACACGACCGAGGAGGCGACCAGGTTCGTGGAGGTCTTCCTGACCACCTCCTTCTCCGGCAGCGAGCGCCACAGCAGGCGCATCGCGCAGCTGACCACCTACGAGACGATCGGCCAGCTGCCCTCGCTGCCCTAGGCGGGCTCGCTCTTGCGCCTGGCCTCGCGCCGTGGCGTCTCGTCGCGCAGGGGCCGCCGGTCGGCGGCCTCCTGCTGCTCCTTCGACGGCCTGGACACGTCGCGGGCCCGCATGGCGATGGTCGCGGTGATCTGCAGACTTTGCAGGGCCATGCTCCGAGCCTACGCTCCGGGTCTCGTTCTGTGCCTTGTCCTGTGCCTTGTCTCCGGTCTTGTCTCCGGTCTTGTTCCGGGGATCAGAACACCAGCCCGGCCAGTGGCTTGGGGGTCCAGGCCATGGCCGCGGCCAGCGCCCGCACCGCGCCCGGCGTGCGCTCGCGCAGCAGGCCCGCGTCGAGCTGGGCGCCGAGCAGGCCGTCCCCCATGTACGCCGAGCCGAGCGCGGACACCGGCACCGTCAGGTCCGGCTCGTCGTCCACCTGCTTGCACTGCGCGCCGTCGGTGCCCGCGGTGAGCCGGCGGCGGCCGGCGTTCCACGGGCACACGTCGTCCTCGATCTCGATCACCAGGTCCACGGGGGCCGCGTAGGCGCGGGCGGTCAGGGCCTCGTCGACGTCGACCAGGCGTACCCACAGCTCGTCGGACCAGGTCGCGCGCAGTTGCCGGGAGTCGGCGAGCAGCGCGGTCAGGGCGTCGTCCACCGGCCTGGCGTACGCCTCCAGCCTGGTGATCAGGTCCCGGTCCAGCACGTTGCGCCACAGCAGGGCGTAGGCCGCCGGGTCGGCCGCCTCCAGTTCGATGAGCCGCAGCTCGCCGTTGGCCACGCCGTTGGGGTCCCAGGCGGACTTCGTGCGGAACAGCGCGTAGCCGCGCACGTTGCCGTCGTCCTCGGCGAGCACCGCGCGCAGCGAGCCCCAGCCGTCCCTGTCGTGCTCCTCGTCGGCGAGCATCCCGTCCCAGATGTGCCGGTTGCGCGCGTATCGTCCCGGACGCCGGGTCACGACCTCGGAGAACAGCTTCTCGAAGTCGCTCCTGGCCTCGGCGGGGGAGACCACCCTGATCCTGAGCGCGGGGTCCGTGGGGGCGTCCCGCACGAAGGCCGAGCGGTGCTTGTCGATGCGGTACGACAGCTCGCTGGCCGCCCTGCCGTAGCCGAACCTGCCGTAGATCAGCGACTCGGAGGCGTAGAGGGCGGCCACCGACTCGCCCCGGTCGCGGATGTCGGACAGCTGCCGGCGCATGAGCGCGGACAGCACGCCGCGGCGGCGGTGCGAGGGAAGCACGCCGACCGCGGTCACGCCGCCCACGGGGATCTGGCGTCCGCCGGGGACCGTCATCGTGAGGCTGAAGACGGACGTGACGCCCGCCATGGTGGTGCCGTCGAAGGCGACCAGCGTGCGGTCGAACTCCGTGGCCGCCTTGAACCGCTCGTCCTGGGTGGGATGCGGCGTCCAGCCGAACCCCTCTGCGAGCACGCCGGCGAAGCCCGGCCACTCGGATTCGTCAATGGGACGGATCGGATAGGTCATCCGTCCACGGTAGGAGCGGGCAAAGGGGGACGGCCACCCAATATCCGTGCTTAATGATCAAGGCCTTGGTCAAGTGGGCTGCCCAAACAGGGGTCAGACCGATACAGTCACACGCATCATGAGTTCCCGTCCGGCGCCGCTGATTCCGCCACGGGTCCGCGCGGTCCTGGTGCGGGTGCCGTTCCTGGTGTCTGCCGTCCGGTTCCTCCGGAGAGGGCCGCTGGCCCGCGACCGCAACCTGCTCATCACCCTGACCGTGCTCTCGCTCGTCATCGGGCTGCTGGCGGCGAAGGTGTCCACCGAGTGGTTCTCGCCGTCGCTGCTCATCCTGGTCACCTTGATCGGCGGGTTGCAGCTGCGGCTGCGCAGCCTGGTCAAGCTGCTGGTGGCGGTGGGCGTCGCGCTGGCCTACATCGCGGCCACGCTCGGGGTGGCGCGGGTGGGGCTGGGGCTCACGGTGACGATCGTGTTCACCACCGTGCTGGCCGTGCTGATGGCCCGTACCAGGGGCAAGCTCGGCGTGCAGGGGCTGCGCGGCGACGCGATGCTGCTGGAGCTGCGCGACCGGCTCAAGAGCCAGGGCGAGCTGCCCCCGCTGCCCAAGGACTGGGGCGCCAAGGTGGTGCTCAAGCAGGCCGGCGGCTCGTCGTTCGGCGGCGACTTCCTGGTCTCCATGCGCGACGGCGACTCCGTGGAGATCGCCCTCGTCGACGTCTCGGGCAAGGGCGTCGACGCCGGCACCCGCGCGCTGCTGCTGTCGGGCACGTTCGGCGGGCTGCTGGGCTCGGTCGACGACTTCCTGCCCGCGTGCAACGCCTACCTCCACCGGCAGCGCGGCGACGAGGGCTTCGTGACGGCCGTGCACGTACGCCTCGACCTGGCCACCGGCGACTACACGATCACCTCGGCCGGCCACCCGCCGGTCGTCAAGCTCGACTCGGGCACCGGCAACTGGCAGGTCGCCTCGGCCAAGGGCGTGGTGCTCGGCGTGGTGCCCGACCTCCACTGCGAGCCCGACAGCGGCACCCTGCGCAAGGGCGACGCGCTGCTGCTCTACACCGACGGGCTGATCGAGCAGCCGGGGCGCGACATCGACGCGGGGCTCGACCGGCTGCTCGGCGAGGCCGAACGGCTGCTGCCCTCCGGCTTCCGCGACGGCGCGAGGGCGCTGGTCAACGCGATGTCCTCGGGCCACAACGACGACTGCGCGCTGGTGTTGATCTGGCGTCCGTAGTGACGTTTCACACGGGTCAGGTCGTGATGGCGGTCACTGGCAGCGGGTTCGGCAGGCTGAGATCATTCGACTGTTCGGGTCCCGGCGGAGCGGCGCGGCTCCACCGGGCCCGTCTCCTCGTCCGGCTCCCGTGGGCCGCTCTCACAGCCAGCCGCTGTCGCTGGCGATGCGTACGGCGTCGAGCCGGTTGCGGGCGCCCGTCTTGCACATGATCCGCGACAGATGATTGCGTACGGTGCCGACCGACAGGAACAACTGGTCGGCGATCTCCGTCGATCTCGCCCCGCCGGCCGCGATGCGCAGCACGTCGAGCTCCCGCCGGGTGAGCGGGTTGGCGGCCGACTGCAGGGCGGCCACCGCCAGCTCCGACTCCACCGCCCGGCCGCCCGCCGCGACCTGGCGCACCCCCTCGGCCAGCCGCTCGGGCGCCACCCGCAGGCTCATGAACCCCAGCACGCTGCCGTTGAACGCCCTGCGCACCTCGCCGGGGCTCGGCCGCGCGGAAAGGATCAGCACCGAGCAGTGGGGGATCTGCTGGGTCAGATGGGTGGCGACCGGCAGGCCCGGCAGGTCGAGGTCGACGATCGCGACGTCGGGCGCGCTGGACCGCGCCGCGGGCAGCACGCCGTCGGGGCAGCCTGTCTCGGCGACCACCCGCAGGTCGGGCTCGGCTTCGAGCGTGGCCTGCAGACCGCGTCGCACCAAGGGCAGGTGTTCGGCGATGAGTATGCGGATCAAGGCGTCCCCCTCCATCGTCTCCCAGGGTGATCGGCTGATCGCTTACTGTCAATGTGGCTCGTGGATTCGCCAAAGTGCGGACAAGCCCGAGGGATGTGATGAGTTCGACTAGTCTGGACACGTCGAGACCGCCTGTCTGCCTGGAGCGCGCGTAGATGAACTGGCTCTTTGTCGCCGGGATCCTCCTCTTCCTGGTGGGGTTGATGGTCTCCGTCGGCCTGCACGAGGTGGGCCATCTCGTGCCGGCCAAGATCTTCGGCGTGCGCGTGACCCAGTACATGGTCGGCTTCGGCTCGACCGCCTGGTCCATCCGCAGGGGCGAGACCGAGTACGGCATCAAGTGGATCCCGCTCGGCGGCTACATCCGCATGATCGGCATGCTGCCGCCGCGTCCGGGCGACGTCCCCGGCAGGTTGCGCAGCGCGCCGACCGGGCCGTGGCAGGGCCTGATCGAGACCGCCCGCGACGCCGCGATGGAGGAGGTGCGGCCCGGCGACGAGGACCGCGTCTTCTACCGCAAGAAGTGGTGGCAGAAGGTCATCATCATGTCGGGCGGCCCGGCGATGAACTTCGTGCTCGCCTTCATCTTCTTCAGCATCCTGCTGGTCGGCATCGGCCTGCCCAAGCTGGCCCCGATCGTGTCGGCCGACACCAACACGTGCGTGATCCCCACCACCGAGGTGCGCAAGACGTGCACGCCCGCCGACGAGCGCACCCCGGCCGCGAAGGCGGGTGTCAAGGTCGGCGACCGCATGGTCTCCCTCGACGGCCAGAAGATCGCGAGCTGGCAGGACGCCACCCGCCTCATCCGCGGCCACGGCGCCGGCCCGGTCAAGCTCGGCATCGTCCGCGACGGCAGGCCGATGACGCTCGACGTCACCCTCATCGCCCGCGACCTGCCCAGCACGGCCGACGAAGGCAAGATCGACAAGGGTGTCGGGTTCCTCGGCGTCGTGCCCTCCCAGGTCTACGAGAAGCAGAGCATGGGGTACGTCCTGGGCTACATGGGCGACCTGACCGGCCGCGTCGTGGGCTCGATGGTCAACCTGCCGGAGAAGATGGTCGGCGTCTGGAACGCCGCCTTCTCCGGCGAGAAGCGCGACCCCGAGGGCCCGGTGGGCGTCGTGGGCGCGGGCCGGCTCGGCGGCGAGATCCTGGCCTCCGACACCTCCGTCACGAACAAGCTGTTCACCTTCGTCAGCCTGCTGGCCGGGTTCAACCTGGCGATCGGCCTGTTCAACCTGATCCCGCTGCTGCCCCTCGACGGCGGTCACATCGCGGGCGGCCTGTGGGAGGGGATCAAGCGCGGCTACGCCAGGGTCATGCGCCGTCCCGAGCCGCGCCACGTCGACATCGCCAAGGTGCTGCCGCTCACGTACGCGATGGCGTTCGTGCTGATCATCATGGCCGGTCTGCTGGTCTACGCCGACCTGGTCAACCCGCTCACGCTCGGCTGACCCGGCGGCCGGGCCCGTCGCCGGTGAACGTCACCGCCTCGGGCACGGCCGCGAACACGGTACGCAACTCGGCGAGCAGGCCGTCCAGCGTGGGCTCGGGCGAGCGGGTGGTCCAGCCGCGCAGGGCGGCGTGGAAGGCCGCCACCAGCAGGTCGAGCGCCAGCCTGGGCCGCTGGTCGCGGTCTCCGAGGCCGAGCCGCGTACGCAGGGTCGTCTCGAAGGCCGCGCTGGTGCGGTCGCAGAACTGCAGCCCGTGCGCGGCGATGGACGGCGTACGCTGCGACAGCTCCTGACTGAGCCGCACGCGGGCCACCCATTCCGGCCCCTCCGCCGACATCCGGCGCACCGCCGCGAGCATCGCCTCCTGCAACACCTCCAGCACGGGACGGCCGCCGAGCGGCGCGTGCTCGACGTCGCCGAGCAGCGCGGTCCACAGGGCCTCCAGCGGGGCCGAGGCGACCTCCTCCTTGCTGGCGAAGTTCCGGAAGAACGTGCGCTTGGAGATCTCGACCTCCGCGCACAGCTCGTCGAGGGTCACCTGGTCGAAGCCGCGCTCGGTGAACAGCGCGAGCGCGGTGTCCACCAGGGCGGCCCTGGTCTTGAGCTTCTTGCGCTCCCGGAGCGGCAGCAGATCGGCGGTCATCGTCCCCTAGTGTAGCCGGAGCGCATATGCCCCCTATAGGCTTATGCCACTCAGTGGCACTTTGGAGGGCATCATCATGCGCGCTTTGATCGTCGACCGTTCCGTTCCCGGGGGCCTGCGGGTGGGGGAGGCCCCCGAGCCGGTGCCCGCGCCCGGCCAGGCGCTGGTCCGGGTCACCGCCACTTCGCTCAACTACGGCGAGGTCAGGCACGGCCTCCAGGAGGCGCCCGAGGGCACGGTGCTGGGCTGGGACGCCGCGGGGGTCGTCGTCCAGGCCGCGGCCGACGGCTCGGGGCCGGCCGCGGGCACGCCCGTGGTCACGGTGGGCGAGAGTGGCGGCTGGGCCGAGCTGCGGGCCGTGTCGACCGACTGGATCGGGGTGGCGCCGCAGGACGCGGACCCCGGCGCGATCAGCACGATCCCGGTCGCCGGCGCCACCGCGCTGCGCGCGCTCGACCGTCTCGGGCCGATCCTGGGGCGGCGCGTCCTGGTCACCGGCGCGACGGGCGGCGTCGGCCGGTACGCCGTGCAGCTCGCCCGGCTCGGCGGCGCGTACGTGATCGCCGCCACCGGCGACCCGGCCCGGCACGGCGACGCCCTGCGCGCGCTCGGCGCGGACGAGGTCGTCGCGAGCCCCGCGGAGAGCGGCGGACGGCTCGACGGCGTCCTGGACCTGCTCGGCGGCGCCCCGCTGGTCGAGGCGTTCGACCAGCTCACCGAGGGCGGCACGCTGGTCGCCGTCGGCCACTCCACCGGCGAGGGCGAGAGCTTCCCGTTCGGAGCCCTGTTCGGCGGAGCCGACCGCCACGACCGTTCGCTCGTGACGTTCCACCTGCTCTACTGCCAGGGCCTGCGCCGCGACCTGACCTGGCTGGCCGGACAGGTCGCGGGCGGCACGCTGAGCCCTGAGATCACCTGGCGCGGCGGCTGGGACGATGCCACCGAGGCCGTGACCGCCCTCCTCGAACGCCGCGTGCACGGCAAGGCGGTGCTCGACCTGGCGTGAGAGAGCAGGGTCAGTCCCTGCCCCCGGGACCGCGCCGATCGCCGTACGCGGCCAGCGGCGCGGTCGCGAGAAGGCGGTCGCGGAAGGGGTGGGCGTCGAGGGCCTGGAGGGCGGAGGCGAGGACGTCGGCCAGCGGGACGGGGAGCTCGGCGTCCAGGGCGGCGATGGCGAGGGCGGTGGCCTGCCATTCGGCCTCGATGAGAGGGAGCGCGTCGCGGCATCGTCCGGTGAGGTGCACGATGCGCTGGCGGGCGTCGTTGGGGCCGGGGCGGAGGTCGAGGTAGCCGGCGCGGCGCATCTGGGTGACGGTCTGGCTGGCGGCGGAGTGGGTGACGCCGATGGCGGCGGCCAGGTCGCGGATGGTCATGGGGCCGGTCTCGACCAGGGCGCGGACGACGGGGGAGTAGCGGGGGCGGTAGTCGGGGAGCCCGAGGTCGGCGTACAGCCGGGCGATCGCGCCGTCGGTGCGCTCGTGGAAGGTGCGCATCAGGGTGCCGAGACTCTGGGGCATGTAGATATATTAGCGCTTATGTATTCCTCGATTGAGCCCTACGAGCAGGGCATGTTGGACGTGGGTGACGGCAACCTCGTCTACTGGGAGGTCAGCGGGAATCCGCATGGCAAGCCGGCGGTGATCGTGCACGGCGGGCCGGGCGGGGGCGCGTCCCCGGGGTGGCGGCGGTACCACGATCCCGAGGCGTACCGGATCGTCGTCTTTCATCAGCGTGGCTGCGGGAAGAGCACGCCTGATGCCGGGGAGCCGGAAACCGATCTGTCGGTCAACACCACGGCGCATCTCGTCGCCGACATGGAGCGGCTGCGGGAGCATCTCGGCATCGAGCGGTGGCAGCTCGTGGGGGCGTCCTGGGGGTCGACGCTGTCGCTGGCCTACGCCGAGCGGTATCCGGAGCGGGTGAGCGAGGTGATCCTGTTCGCGGTCACCGCCGGGCGGCCCTGGGAGATCGAGTGGATCACCCGGGACGTCGGGCGGATCTTCCCCCGGGAGTGGGAGCGGTTCCGCGACTTCCTGCCGGAGGAGGACCGGGGCGGGAACCTGGCGGCGGGCTACGCGAAGGCGCTGGCCGACCCCGAGCGGCGGGAGCGGGCGGCGATCGAGTGGTGTGCGTGGGAGGACACGCATGTGAGCCTCGACCCGGAGTTCCAGCCGAGCCGGAGATATCAGGACCCGGTGTTCCGGATGACGTTCGCCCGGCTGGTGACGCACTACTGGGGGAACGGGTGTTTTCTCGGGGAGAGCGATCTCGTTCGCGGGATTACGCGGCTGGCGGGGGTGCCCGGGGTGCTCATCCACGGGAAGTACGACGTCAGCGGGCCCTTGGTGACGGCCTGGGAGCTGCACAAGGCGTGGCCCGGGAGCGAGCTGCACGTGGTGGGGGAGGGACACGGCGGGCTGGAGATGATCGACCTGCTGACCGCCGCGACGGACAAGTTCCGGGGCTGAACCACCGACAGCCCGGGCCGGCAAGGCTGTCAGGTGGTCACGCGAACAGGACGTCGGCTAGTTCATCGAGATGTGCACGTGGTCGTAGTGGTTCTCGGTGATGCTGCCGCGGTCGGACATCCCGCGCCAGCCCGAGCCCTGGTTGATGCGCTGCTTCCAGATCACGTACTTGACGCCGAGCTTGGTCTTGTTCTGCAGCGCCCAGGCGGCCAGGCGGTCGCCCAGGGCGTTGTTGACGGCGCTCGGCATGGTGCCGCCCGTGCTCATCATGAAGTCGCAGGCCCGGCCGAGCGGGTGCTCGCCGCTGGAGCCGGACCGGAAGCAGCCCACCTCGTACGGCAGCGAGAAGCTCTTCTGCACCTGCGCGCGCATCAGCCGGGTGCGCGGCGTGATGTTGTCCGAGCCGGACGGCAGCTCGGGCGCCCAGCTGCCGTCGGACTTCTTGCCCGGCCCGAACGGCACGAGGTCCTGAAGCTTCTTCTTGATGTCGTCGATGACGTCCTGGGCGTCGTCGCGCTGCTCGGCCACCTCCGCCGTGCCCGCCTTGAGCTCGGCCGCGAGCGCGGTGGCGGCAGCGGCGGCCTTCTTCTGGTCGTCGCGGGCCTTGGCCACGCTGTTGACGACGGCCTGCTGCTCGGCGGTGAGCTGTTCGAGCATGGCCACGTTGTTGCCGTCCGGGGTCAGCATGAAGCCGGGCAGGGAGGCGTCGCGGTTCTGGTAGCGCATCCGGGCGATCTCGGCGACCCGCTGCTCGGCCGTGGCCACCGCCTGCTCGGCGGCGGTGAGCCGCTGCTGTGCCGCGGTGGCGGCCTGCTGGGCCTTGGCCAGCTCGACCCGCTTGAGGTTGTACGTCTCGATGAGCTTGTCCACCTTGCTGTTGAGCTGCTTGAGCTGGGCCCGCAGCTCGGCCTCGGACGGCTTGGGCGCGGCCGAGGCGGCGGCCGGATGGATGAGCAGCGCGGTGGCGGTGATGAGGCCGATGGCAAGACTCGCGGGGGTCGAAGCCGCCACGTGGGTGTTCCTCTCCCTCTGCCGGCCGGGTTAGCTGACGGGTTCGGGCACGGGAGCAGTCCCTACCACTTGCGCGGATTCACCCCGGATGCGATGGGTCCCCGGCTCCCGGGCAACACGCCCGGGATTAGGCGTACAACGACCGTTTTGGCCGATGTCTAACGGGATATTAGTGGTAGATCACGAGTCATGCGACTTTAAGGAGAAATCAATTAGTGATCAATTCGTGATCGCAGCATGCGTGCCGCCTCCTCCGGCAGCACGTCGTTGACGAAGGCGCCCATGGCCGACTCCGAGCCCGCCAGGTACTTCAGCTTGCCGGGCGCCCGCCTGATGCTGAACAGCTCCAGGTGCAGGTAGGCCAGCTCGCGGCCGTACCGCACCGGCGCCTGGTGCCAGGCCGAGATGTACGGCATCGCCACCCCGAACAGCGCGTCCAGCGCCCGCAGCACCGAGGTGTACAGCGGCGCGAACGCGGCCCGCTCCTCCTCCGACAGCGCCGCCAGGTCGGGCACCTGCCGGTGCGGATACACGTGCACCTCGAACGGCCAGCGCGCGGCGGCCGGCACGAACGCCGTCCACAGCTTGTTGGAGGCGACCACCCGCGTGCCGGCGGCCCGTTCGGCGGCCAGCACGTCGGCGAACAGGTTGCCGCCCGTGTACCGCGAGGCCGCCCCGAGCTGGAGCTTGGTGCGCGGGGTCACGTAGGGGTAGGCGTAGATCTGCCCGTGCGGATGCGGGAGCGTGATGCCGATCTCCTCGCCCCTGTTCTCGAAGCAGAACACCTGCTCGACGCCCTCCATGCCGGACAGCTCGGCCGTGCGGTCGGCCCACGCCTCCATGACCAGCCTGACCTGGGCGTTGGAGAGCTTGGAGAAGGAGGAGGTGTGGTCGGAGGTGAAGCACACCACCTCACACCGCCCGACCCCCGGACGCACCTCACTCAACCCGCCGACATCCCCATAAGTCCCAAAATTTCCGGAGAAAGAGGGGAAGCGGTTCTCGAACACCACCACGTCATAGTCATGGGCCGGGATCTCCGACGCCCGCGTCCCGGACGACGGGCACAACGGGCACTCGTCGGCCGGCGGCAGGAACGTGCGCGTCTGCCGGTGACCGGCGATCGCGATCCACTCCTCGGTCAGCGGGTCGTAGCGCAGCTCGGAGGCCACCGGCCGCGGGTCGAGCGGACGCCGGTCGATCGCGCTCCGGTCGGCGTCGTCGCGCCGGTCGAAGTAGATCAGCTCTCGGCCGTCTGCCAGGTGGGTGATGGTGCGCTTCAAGGCGTGCCCTCCGCGATGATCAGTTCTCCGGCCCGTTCGGCCAGCTCGGTGCGTGCTTCCTCGGGCAGCCCCGCGTCGCTGATGACCACGTCGGCCTCGGTCAGCTCGGCGATCGTGCTGATGCCGACCGTGTTCCACTTGGTGTGGTCGGCGGGGACCACCAGCCGGTGCGCCGCGGCCACCAGCTCCCTGTCGGTCTCGGACTCCAGGAGGTTGGGCGTGGTGAACCCGGCGCGCAGGCTCATGCCGTGCACCCCGAGGAAGAGCGTGTCCACGTGCAGCCGGCGGATCGCCGCCACCGCCACGGGGCCGACGAGCGCGTCGGAGGGTGTGCGCACGCCGCCGGTCAGCACGACCGTGCGGTCGGCGCGCGGGTTGCGGTGGAAGACCTCAGCGACGGGGATCGAGTTGGTGATCACGGTCAGCTCGGGCACGGCGACCAGATGGTGGGCCAGCGCCCACGTGGTGGTGCCGGCGGAGAGCGCGACGGCGGTGCCCGGCCGGACGAGGGTGGCCGCGTGCCGCGCGATGGCCTCCTTCTCCTGCTGCTGGCGGGCGGACTTGGCGGTGAAGCCGGGCTCCTCGGTCGAACCGGGGCCGAGGGCCGTCGCGCCGCCGTGGACCTTCTCCAGCAGCCCGCGCTCGGCCAGCACCTCAAGGTCACGGCGTATCGTCATGTCCGAGACGCCGAGCTCGCGCACGAGGTCGGCCACCCGGACGCCGCCGCTGCTGCGTACGCGTTCCAGGATCGTCTGCTGACGCTGCTGTGCGAGCACGCCCACCCCTTCCAACAGATTCCACCAAATTATGACACGAGTTTGTTGAGGAATGTTAGGTCGCGGCGTATCGCTTGTGCGACTGACGGGCAGGGGAGACCTTGAAGGTCACGATCCCGACCGCCGGAGGTGAGCCCATGGCGAAACGCGCACGCAAGGGCAGGGGGCGCAAGAAGAAGAAGGCGAACCACAGGAAGCGCCCGAACGCGAACTGACCACGGGTGGCCGCGGGATCCCGCGGCCACCCGTGCTTCTGTCAGCCGGGCAGTTCGGTGAGCGCCCGGTCGAGCCGTTCCTGCGGGAGGGTGTGATCCTCCAGTTCGCCGGCCAGGTGGCGGTCGTAGGCGGCCAGGTCGAAGTGGCCGTGCCCGCACAGCGCGGTGAGGATCACCTTCTCCTCGCCGCTCTCCTTGCAGCGCAGCGCCTCGGCGATGGTCTCGGCCAGCGCGTGCGTGGGCTCGGGAGCCGGGACGATGCCCTCCGTCCGCGCGAAGCGCACGCCCGCCTCGAAGCACTCGCTCTGGGTACGGGTCACCGCCTCGAACAACCCCAGCTCGTACATGTGGGACAGCAGCGGCGCCATGCCGTGATAGCGAAGCCCGCCGGCGTGGATCGGGTCGGGGACGAAGGAGTGCCCGAGGGTGTGCATCTTGAGCAGCGGAGTCAGCCCGGCGGTGTCGCCGAAGTCGTAGGCGTAGACGCCTCGGGTGAACGACGGGCAGGCGGCCGGCTCGACGGCCCGGAACTCGGTGGCGATCCGTCCGGCCAGCTTCTCCCTGAGGAAGGGGAAGGCGAGGCCGGCGAAGTTGGAGCCGCCGCCGGTGCAGCCGATGACCAGGTCGGGCAGCTCGGGCAGTTGCGCCAGGGCCTCCTCGCCGATCACCGTCTGGTGCATGAGGACGTGGCTGAGCACCGAGCCGAGCGCGTACCGGGCCTCGGGGTTCGCGGCGGCCACCTCGACCGCCTCGCTGATCGCCAGTCCCAGGCTGCCGGGCGAGTCGGGGTCGTCGGCCAGCGCCTTGCTGCCCGCGCCGGTGACGGGGGAGGGGCTGGGGTGGACGGTGGCGCCGTACACGCGCATGAGCGAGCTGCGGTACGGCTTCTGGTCGTAGGAGGCGCGAACCATCCAGATCCGGCACTCGATGTCGAACTGGGCGCAGGCGAACGCCAGGGCCGACCCCCACTGTCCCGCGCCGGTCTCCGTGGTCAGCAGCCGCACGCCTTCCTTGGCGTTGTAGTACGCCTGCGGCACGGCGGTGTTCGCCTTGTGCGATCCGGCCGGTGAGACGCCTTCGTACTTGTAGTAGATGCGGGCCGGCGTGTCGAGGGCCTTCTCCAGCCGGCGCGCCCTGATCAGCGGCGTCGGCCGCCACAGTCGGTAGACGTCGTAGACCTCCTTCGGGATGGGGACGTAGCGCTCGCCGCTGACCTCCTGCGCGATGAGCTCCATGGGGAACAACGGCGCGAGGTCGTCCGGCCCGACGGGACGGCGGGTGCCGGGGTGCAGCGGCGGCGGAGGCGGCACGGGAAGATCGGGAACGATGTTGTACCAGTTGCCAGGGATCACCGTTTCAGTTTGAGCCGCCCTTCCGAGCCGTCAAGGGTCTGGACGCGGACACGTTCCTTCTTTACCTTGGTTGAAACAGTTCACAGGAGGAGCGAATGAAAATCGAAGCGGTCATCTTCGACATCGGCGGCGTCCTGGAGCTCACGCCGTCCCTGGGGGTGACGGCCACATGGGAGGAGCGGCTCGGTCTGCCCGCCGGTCACCTCGACGCGCACCTGGAGCCGACCTGGCTGGCCGGGGCCGTGGGAGAGGTGACGGAGGAGCAGGCCCACGCCGAGGTGGCGAAGCTGCTCGGCGCGGACGCCGAGGCGTTCATGGCCGACGTCTGGACCGAGTACCTCGGCAGCCCCAACACCGGGCTGATGGCGTACCTGGGCGCCCTGCGTCCCCGCTTCCGTACGGGCCTGGTGAGCAACAGCTATGTCGGAGCCAGGGAACGCGAGCAGGCCGCGTACGGCTACGCCGACCTGGTGGACCACATCGTCTACTCGCACGAGGCGGGCGTGCGCAAACCGGACCCGCGCATCTACCTGCTGGCCTGCGACGCCCTCGGCGCCGATCCCGCCGCCACGGTGTTCCTCGACGACCACGAGCCGTACGTCGAGGGCGCCCGCGCGGCCGGCCTGCACGCCGTGCGCTTCACCTCCAACGCCCAGGCCGTCGCCGAGCTGGACGCCCTGTTGGGGCTCAGCCGTCCGTCAGCACCGCCGGACGGTCCGGATGGTCGGCCCTGACGACCACGTCGGCGGCCCGCTGCGGGCGCGCCTCGCGCTCGTACCGCTCGTAGGCCGGCAGGCGCCACCGTTCGTCCTCGGGGGTGCGCCGCGCCAGCGCACCCGCCGACAGCCACACGTGCACGCTCAGCTCGAACGGCAGCCCCCGTCCCAGCAGGAGCGTCCCGTCCACGAGCACCACCCCGCCCGGCGCCAGCTCCCGGTACGGCAGCCGGTACGCCCGATCGATCCCGCTGTCCCACAACGCCGGCAGCACCCGCCCCGAGCCGCCCGGTTCCAGCGGTTCGAGCACCTCGCGCAGCAACCCCTTGACGTCGAGCCAGTCCTCGTAGAAGACGTCGGGATCGGTCCGGCCGTGCTCCAGCCGCAGCGAGGCCGGCCTCAGGAAGTCGCCGGCCGACACCCGCAGCACGGGCCGCCCCAGCAGCCGCAGGGGCGCGACCAGCTCGTCGGCCAGCGCGCCGGGCCCCGCCACGGGCGCCCCGTCGACGGCCACCCGCACCCATGAGTCCCTGGGCCACGCGGCGACACGCTCGGCCAGCTCCTCGACGAGCGCCTCCCGTGAGATCGGTCGTGCACGCATCACCACCACCCTACGCCCCGAAGATCACGAAAACCCCAGGCCCCCGAACCACGCACGAGAGCTGCTCCGCCGTACGTCGGGTCCGTCATGACGCACACCGTCGATCATCGCGACGCCCCCGTGGTCGGCCGCTTCTTGCAGTCCTGGTGCGTGACGAGAGTGGGAAGGCGGCTACGGCCATGAAGATCATGGGCTCTGCCTAGGCCGCTGACTACCCGGAGACAGGACCGCCTTCGCGATCACCCCGGGGCCGAGCGCCCCCGCCGGAGGCGTTCCCACAGAACAGCCTGCACAGCAGGATGCTCATCACGACGAACAAGGCGACTCCGCCGAGCAGAATCGCGATGACGAAGAGCGTGAACGGATGGAAGAACACTGGGCCTCCTGTCGTCGTGCCGATCATAGGAGCCCTGAGGTTCCATCGGCCTTGAGGGTGGAGGCCGTCGCCGCATGGAGGCACTTCGCGCCCTCTCGTAGAGCGTGCGATCAGTGTCGGTGTCCCCTGTAGGGCAGATGGCCGGACGGCATGAGGCTGGCGCGGCCACAAAGAGACAAGATCGGATAACAGTAAGGCCCAGGCTCGGGATCATCTCCCGGACCTGGGCCTTCGTGTCTGGAGCGGACGACGGGAATCGAACCCGCGTAGCTAGTTTGGAAGACTAGGGCTCTACCATTGAGCTACGTCCGCGCGAACCGGTCGAACTCTGGTCTAGACTTCATCCGGTCGTCAGGGCGTAAGCGTACCGGAGTCACGGACCGCATGCGCACCCGACGAGGCGGGGCGTGGCGCAGCTTGGCAGCGCGCTTGCTTTGGGAGCAAGAAGTCGCAGGTTCAAATCCTGTCGCCCCGACCAGCTCAGCAGGCCCCCTCCCATCCGGAGGGGGCCTCTTGCTTTTCGCGCCCCAAAAATAGCGTCGAAGCAGGACGAACTGCCCACTAAGGTCATGGCGTGACAGACAATCGCGTGCCGCCGCCCTATGTCGGCGACGAACGGACCATGCTCAACAACTGGCTCGAATGGCATCGCGGCACTCTGGCCGTCAAATGCGACGGCCTGACCGACGACCAGCTCAGGCTCCGCTCGGCCGGGCCCTCCACCATGTCACTGCTGGGCCTGGTCCGGCACATGGCGCACGTGGAGCGCGTCTGGTTCCGCCGCGTGCTGGACGGCGAGGACATCCCCCGCCTCTGGAACAAGGAAGTCGACGCCGACGCGGACTTCAACGACGTAGACGAGGCCTCGGTCGAGGAGGCGTTCACCACGTGGCAGGACGAGATGGAGCGCGCACGTGCCATCTCGGCCACCAAGTCCCTGGACGCCACGGGCGACAGGAACGGCCAGGACTGCACCCACCGCTGGATCCTCGTCCACATGATCGAGGAGTACGCGCGCCACAACGGCCACGCCGACCTGCTGCGCGAGCGCATCGACGGCGTCACCGGCGAGTAGGGACGAGCGGGTCAGCCCTCTTCGGCGCGGAACAACGCCCACACGGCCTTGCCGCCGCGGTCGAGCGGGTCCCAGCCCCAGCACTGGCTGTAGGTCTCGACGATGTAGAGTCCGCGCCCGTTCTCGGAGATGAAGTCCGGCTCCTTGCGGCGCGGCACCTCGTCGCTCGGGTCCGCCACCGCCAGCAGCACGTGCGGCGACACGCGCATCAGCAGGAGCTCGATCTCCCGCCGACCGGCCGCGTACATGGCGTACCTGACGGCGTTCGTCACCAGCTCCGACACCACGAGCGCGGCGTCGTCGCTCAGCTCGTGCAGGCCCCATCCCCGCAGCGTGGAGCGGGTCACGTCCCTGGCGGTCTTCACCGAGTCGGCCTGGAAGGGCAGGGGACACGCGGTCGTGTTCGGCTTCCCGCCCTTGAGCAGGTGGTCGAACCCCACCTCACGGGTGATCTGCAGGCAATCGGCAGTGGCCAGAGGATCCTCCACCATGCCGCCGATACCTCCCCGTAGCCCTCGGTTTAGTGCATGTTTGGCCCACAATGCACTAAGCCATCATGGGTCACGAACGCGGCGGCTGCAAGACCCAAATGCACGTGCAGCTGCAATGTGCAGCAGCATGTGCCTTTTGGGGCAAAACTCTCCTAATCGGACACGGGGTTGAGACCTTGTCATACCCGGCAATGTGGTGTCACTGTGTGTGCGGACCTTGAGTAGGAGGCAAAGTGACGCAGAACCAGCCGGGTTCGGGGCCGACGGCGCTGCGCATCCTCCTGGGCTCCCAGCTGCGAAAGCTCAGGGAGGCGAAGAACGTCAGCCGCGAGGAGGCGGGTCACCTCATCAGGGGGTCCGAATCCAAGATCAGCCGCATGGAGCTGGGCCGGGTGGGGTTCAAGGAACGTGACGTCTCCGACCTGCTCACCCTGTACGGGGTCGTCGATCCGCAGGCGCGCGCCGCCGTCCTCGACCTGGTGGCCACGGCCAACGAACCCGGCTGGTGGCACCGGTTCAACGACGTCCTGCCCACGTGGTTCCAGGCGTACGTCGGCCTTGAGGAGGCCGCCGCCCGGATCAGGACCTACGAGGTCCAGTTCGTGCCGGGACTGCTGCAGACCAAGGAGTACGCCCGGGCCGTCGTGACCGCGGGAGCGGCGGGCATCGCGACGGAGGAGATCGCCAGGAGGGTCGACCTCAGGCTCGAACGCCAGCGCATCTTCGACCGCCCGGACGGCCCGATCTTCTGGGCCGTGATCGACGAGGCGGCGCTGCGCCGGCCCATCGGCGGCGTCGAGGTCATGCGCGCCCAGCTCGAACACCTCATCGACCTCATGCGGCAGCCCAGCATCACCATCCAGATCATGCCGTTCAGCTTCGGCGGCCACAGCGCCGAGGGCGGGGCCTTCAGCGTCCTGCGCTTCCCCGACCGCGACCTGCCCGACGTGGTCTACGTCGAGCAACTGGCCAGCGCCCTGTACCTGGACAAGCGTGAGGACGTGGACCGCTACACAGAGGTCATGGAGCGGCTGTGCGCCGTGAGCACCACCCCAGATGAGACGATCGATCTCCTGCGGACGATCGCCGAGGAGTTCTGACGGCGACGGCGTCGTTGTTCGGTACGCATCTGCCCTAGACTGGCCATCGGCGTTGGATCCCGCCGTGGCGGAGCATGCCCAACGCCGCTCATGTGGGCGCGGCGCGTGAGCCGTACCGAATGGACGCGCCCGCGATCACTCGTAGCTTGATCAAGGAGACCATTCCGTGAAGACCGCTGTCGAGGAGCTCAGCCCGACCCGGGTCAAGCTCACCGTCGAGGTGCCGTTCGACGAGCTGCGCCCGAGCATGGATGCGGCGTACAAGAAGGTCGCGCAGCAGGTGCGCGTCCCCGGGTTCCGGCCTGGCAAGGTTCCGGCCCGCATCATCGAGCAGCGCTTCGGCCGGGCGGTAGTGCTGGAGGAGACCCTCAACGACGCGGTGCCCAAGCTCTACGGCCAGGCCGTCGACGAGGTCGACGTGTTCCCGGTGAGCCAGCCCGACATCGAGGTCACGAAGATCGACGACGGTGAGCAGATCGAGTTCACCGCCGAGGTCGACATCCGGCCCAACTTCGAGGTGCCCGACTACCAGGGCGCCGAGGTCACCGTCGACTCCGCCGAGGTCTCCGACGAGGACGTCGACGGCCAGCTCGACTCGCTGCGCCAGCGCTTCGCGACGCTGACCGGCGTCGAGCGCGCGGCCGCCAACGGCGACTTCGTGGTGATGGACCTGCGCGCCGAGATCAACGGCGAGAACATCGAGGAGCAGCAGGCCAGCGAGGTCTCCTACGAGGTCGGCGCCGGCTCCGTGCTGCAGGGCCTCGACGACGCCCTCGTCGGCATGTCCGCGGGCGACGAGAAGAGCTTCAAGACCGAGCTCGTCGGCGGCGAGAACGCCGGCGAGGAGGCCGACGTGATCATCAACGTCAAGTCGGTCAAGGAGAAGGTCCTTCCCGAGCTCGACGACGAGTTCGCCCAGCTCGCCAGCGAGTTCGACACGCTCGACGAGCTCAAGGCCAGCATCCGCGAGCAGTCCCGCCGCAACAAGCTCATCGACCAGGTCGTCCAGGCCCGCGAGAAGGCCCTCGACGCGCTGCTCGAGAAGATCGACATCCCGCTGCCCGAGAGCGCGCTCAAGGCCGAGGTCGACGCCCGCAAGCACAACCTCGACCACCAGATCGCCGAGAGCGGCCTGAGCCGCGACGCCTTCTTCCGTCTGTACCAGACGACGGAGGAGGAGCGCTTCACCGAGTTCGACACCAACTCCGCCAAGGCGCTCAAGGTCGGCTTCGTGCTCGACAAGATCGTCAAGGCCGAGGAACTGGGCGTCAACGAGCAGGAGCTGACCAACTTCGTGGTGCGCCGCGCCATGGAGATGGGCGTCCAGCCCAACGAGCTGGCCAAGCACCTCGCCGACAACGACCAGCTCACGCTGGCCATGGTCGAGATCGTCCGCGACAAGGCCAAGTCCGTGCTCGGCGACGCCGCCAAGGTCGTCGACAGCGAGGGCAACGAGGTCGACCTCAAGGCCATCTACGCCGAGATCAACGGCGCCCCGGTCGAGGAGGAGGCCGAGGAGGCCGACTCCGAGGACAAGGCCGAAGCCTGATCTTCCCCGAAGCCCCCGAACCACCACGGTTCGGGGGCTTCGCGCATTTCGCCCCGAACCACTCCGGTTCGGGGTTTCGCGTTTTCAGGCCAGAAGCCTTCTGGACATGGCTGTCACGCGTTCCCGCGCGCGATGGAACGCGTGAGCGCGCCCAGAGGGCTCCTGACGATCCCGCAGGAGCGAATCCGGCCCTAGGGGCGGGAGCCGCCCTCTGAGGGCTCGTCAAGGCCCTCACCGCCACCGCCCGCGCGACGGCTTCCCCGCCGCCGGACGGCATTCACCGGGACGCAACCTCAGAAGCTCCACAAGCCCCACCAGCCAGGAATCATCCCCGCCGAAACGCCCATAGAGCCGGACCATGAGCTGGACGTGGAGGAACGGCGTAGCCTGACAGAAGACCGGTCACCCAGACCTGCGCCGTCAGCGAACAGTACGGGGGACCGGGCATGACCTGTGGGCGTCGCGCGTTAAGGTCACAAGCAAAGCCAATCACTTACGACGCATCGGAAGGTGACGCTGTGACCAGCCCGCCGACCTTCTATCAGCCTGAGTCGCGAGGCCGTGAGAACGGCTCGTCCTTCCGGCTTGAGGACCAGCTTTACCAGCGCCTGCTGCGTGAGCGCATCATCGTGCTCGGTCAGGAGGTCAATGACGAGATCGCCAACCGGATCTGCGCCGAGCTGTTGCTGCTCGCGGCCGACGACCCCGAGCGCGACATCACGCTGTACATCAACTCGCCGGGGGGCTCGGTGAGTGCCGGTATGGCGATTTACGACATGATGGAATATGTGCCTAACGACGTGTCCACGGTGGTGATGGGCATGGCCGCCTCCATGGGGCAGTTCCTGCTCACCGCCGGCGCCCGCGGCAAGCGCTACGGCCTGCCGCACGCCCGCGTCATGATGCACCAGCCGTCCGGCGGCATCGGCGGCACCGCGGCCGACATTGCCATCCAGGCGGAGCAGATGCTCTACGTGAAGAAGACGCTCGCCGAGCGGATCGCCTTCCACACCGGGCAGCCGCTGGACCAGATCGAGTCCGACTCCGACCGTGACCGCTGGTTCACGGCCGAGGAGGCGAAGGACTACGGCTTCATCGATCACGTGGTGCGCAGCGCGCGGCAGGTGCCCTCCGTGGGCCCGGTCTCCTAGGGGGAGCTGACATGAACATCCAGAGCCGTTACGTTCTCCCCTCCTTCGTCGAGCGCACGTCCTACGGCGTGAAGGAGATGAACCCGTACAACAAGCTCTTCGAGGACCGCATCATCTTCCTCGGAGTGCAGATCGACGACGCGTCGGCCAACGACGTGATGGCCCAGCTGCTGACGCTGGAGTCGCTCGACCCCGACCGTGACATCAGCATCTACATCAACTCGCCCGGCGGCTCGTTCACGGCCATGACGGCGATCTACGACACGATGCAGTTCGTCCGGCCGGAGATCCAGACCGTCTGCCTCGGCCAGGCCGCGTCCGCCGCGGCCGTGCTGCTGGCCGGCGGCACCCCGGGCAAGCGCTTCGCGCTGCCCAACGCCCGGGTGCTGATCCACCAGCCCTCCACCGAGGGCGGTGGCCAGGGAAGCGACATCGAGATCCAGGCCCGCGAGATCCTCCGCATGCGATCCCTCCTTGAGGACATCGTGGCGAAGCACACGGGCAAGGCCTCCGCCGACATCCGCAAGGACATCGAACGCGACAAAATTCTCAACGCGGACGAGGCAAAGGCGTATGGTCTGATCGACGACATCATCCCGACCAGGAAGAAACGAGCTCAGGCCGTCGCTTCCTAGTTGAGATGTGACGCACCGGAGCGCTGCCCAATAGGGCACGTTCCGGTGCGACTCGCCGCTAGGGGGCTCACTGAGGGCCCAGAAGACGGTAACGTCGAAACCTGAGCGGTTCGGCCTAGTCCGGAGGATGTCCGGAGACACTGCTCGCGTGAGCAGGGCGGTCCCACGCAAAGGAGTATCTGGGGTGGCACGCATCGGCGACGGGGGAGACCTGCTGAAGTGCTCTTTCTGCGGAAAGAGTCAGAAGCAAGTCAAAAAGCTCATTGCCGGTCCAGGCGTCTACATCTGCGATGAGTGCATCGATCTCTGCAACGAGATCATCGAGGAGGAGCTCTCCGAGTCCTCCGAGCTCAAGTGGGACAACCTGCCCAAGCCGAGGGAAATCTACGAGTTCCTCGACGCCTACGTCATCGGACAGGACAAGGCGAAGAAGGCGCTCTCGGTGGCGGTCTACAACCACTACAAGCGGGTGCAGTCCGGCGACCGGGGCAGAGACGACGGCCTTGAACTGGCCAAGAGCAACATCTTGCTGCTCGGGCCCACCGGGTCGGGAAAGACTCTCCTCGCACAGACTCTGGCGAAGATGCTCAACGTGCCCTTCGCCATCGCCGACGCCACCGCCCTCACCGAGGCGGGCTACGTCGGCGAGGATGTCGAGAACATCCTGCTCAAGCTCATCCAGGCCGCCGACTACGACGTCAAGAAGGCCGAGACGGGCATCATCTACATCGACGAGGTTGACAAGATCGCCCGTAAGAGCGAGAACCCGTCGATCACTCGTGACGTCTCCGGCGAGGGCGTGCAGCAGGCGCTGCTGAAGATCCTCGAAGGCACGACGGCCTCGGTGCCGCCGCAGGGCGGGCGTAAGCACCCGCACCAGGAGTTCATCCAGATCGACACCACCAACGTGCTGTTCATCTGCGGTGGAGCCTTCGCCGGCCTCGAAAAGATCATCGAGTCGCGCATCGGCAAGAAGGGCATCGGCTTCAACGCCATCATCCGCTCGAAGGAAGAGGTCGACACGGCCGACATCTTCGGCGACGTGATGCCCGAAGACCTGCTGAAGTTCGGCATGATCCCCGAGTTCGTCGGGCGTCTGCCGGTCATCACCTCGGTCCACAACCTCGACCGCGAGGCCCTCATCCAGATCCTCACCGAGCCCCGCAACGCGCTGGTCAAGCAGTACCGCAAGCTGCTGGAGCTCGACGGCGTGGAGCTGGAGTTCACCGACGGCGCGCTGGAGGCCATCGCCGACCAGGCCATCCTGCGCGGTACCGGCGCGCGCGGCCTGCGCGCGATCCTGGAGGAAGTGCTCCAGTCCGTCATGTACGAGGTGCCCTCCCGCCAGGACGTCGCCCGCGTGGTCATCACCCGCGAGTCGGTGCTCGAACACGCGATCCCGACGCTCGTGCCGCGCGACCAGCTCGCCGCCAAGCAGCAGCGCACGCCGCGCGAGAAGTCGGCCTGACCGTCGTCGAAAACGCCCCCGGGAATCAACCCGGGGGCGTTTCGCTTGCCCGGCTCCCTAGAATTGGTCACTGTGACCACGCAAGAGCTGCCCACCCAATACACGCCGGCCGACGTCGAGACCCGTAGCTACGAGCGCTGGGTATCCGAAGGCTACTTCCACGCCGACCCGGGCAGCTCGCGAGTGCCGTACAGCATCGTCCTCCCGCCGCCCAACGTGACGGGCGTCCTGCACATCGGGCACGCCCTCGACCATTCCGTCCAGGACGCGCTGACCCGCCGCGCCCGCATGCAGGGCCGCGAGACGTTGTGGCTGCCCGGCATGGACCACGCCGGCATCGCCACCCAGAACGTCGTGGAGCGCGAGCTGGCCAAGCAGGGCCTGTCCCGCCACGACCTGGGCCGCGAGGCGTTCGTCGAGCGCGTCTGGGAGTGGAAGGAGGAGTCCGGCGGCCGCATCCTCGGCCAGATGCGCAAGCTCGGCGACGGCGTCGACTGGGAGCGCGAGCGCTTCACCATGGACCCGGGGCTGTCGCGGGCCGTCCAGACCATCTTCAAGAAGCTCTTCGACGACGGGCTCATCTACCGCGCCGAGCGCATCATCAACTGGTGCCCGCGCTGCCTGACCGCATTGTCCGACATCGAGGTCGAGCACAGCGAGGACGAGGGCGAGCTGGTCTCGATCCGCTACTCCGACGAGATCGTGGTGGCCACCACCCGCGCCGAGACCATGCTCGGCGACACGGCCGTGGCCGTCCATCCCTCCGACGAGCGCTACGCCCACCTGGTCGGCACGATGGTCGAGGTGCCGCTGACCGGCCGCATGATCCCCGTGGTCGCCGACGAGCACGTCGATCCCGCCTTCGGCACCGGTGCGGTCAAGGTCACCCCGGCTCACGACCCCAACGACTTCGAGATCGGCCGACGCCACTCGCTGCCGTCCCTCACCGTCATGGACGAGCGCGGCGTCATCACCGCTCACGGCCCCTTCCAAGGGCTCGACCGCTTCGAGGCGCGCCCGGCCGTGGTCGCCGCGCTGCGCGCCGATGGCCGCATCGTCGCCGAGAAGCGCCCGTACCTGCACTCGGTCGGCCACTGCTCGCGCTGCAAGACCGTGGTGGAGCCGCGGCTGTCGCTGCAGTGGTTCGTCAACGTCTCGCCGCTGGCCAAGGCGGCCGGCGACGCCGTGCGCGACGGCCGCACCCGCATCCACCCGCCGGAGCTGGCCAAGCGCTACTTCGACTGGGTCGACGACATGCACGACTGGTGCATCTCCCGCCAGCTGTGGTGGGGCCACCGCATCCCGGTCTGGTACGGCCCGGGCGGCGAGGTCGTCTGCGTCGGCCCCGACGAGGAGCCGCCGGCCGGCTACACCCAGGACTCCGACGTCCTCGACACCTGGTTCTCCTCGGGCCTGTGGCCGTTCTCGACACTCGGCTGGCCCGACTCCACCCCGGAGCTGGAGAAGTTCTATCCGACCTCCGTCCTGGTCACCGGCTACGACATCCTGTTCTTCTGGGTGGCCCGGATGATGATGTTCGGCCTCTACGCCATGGACGGCCGTCCGCCGTTCCAGACCGTGGCCCTGCACGGCATGGTCCGCGACCAATACGGCAAGAAGATGTCGAAGTCGTTCGGCAACGTGGTCGACCCGCTCGACTGGGTCGAGCGTTTCGGCGCCGACGCCACCCGCTTCACGCTGCTGCGCGGCGCCAACCCCGGCGCCGACGTGGCGGTGAGCGAGGAATGGGCGGCCGGCTCGCGCAACTTCTGCAACAAGATCTGGAACGCCACCAGGTTCGCGCTGATGAACGGCGCGACGGTGGGCTCGCTCGACGGGCTCGACCTCACCGCGGCCGACCGCTGGATCCTGTCCCGCCTGCAGACCGTGGTGAACGCCGCGGATGCGGCCTTCGACGAGTACGAGTTCGCCAAGGCCTCCGACCTGCTCTACCACTTCGCCTGGGACGAGGTCTGCGACTGGTACCTGGAGTTGGCCAAGATCCAGCTCGGGGAGGGGCTCGAACACACCCGGCTCGTGCTCGGGCACGTGCTCGACGCGCTGCTGCGGTTGATGCATCCGCTGGTGCCGTTCGTCACCGAGGAGTTGTGGCGAGCGGTGACAGGTGGCGAGTCGATCGTCGTGGCCCCCTGGCCGCAGGCCGACCCGCGCTACGCCGATCCGGCGGCCGAGGCCGAGATCGACGCCCTCCAGGAGCTCGTCACCGAGGTCCGCAGGTTCCGTTCCGACCAGGGGCTCAAGCCCGGCCAGAAGGTGGCCGCCCGGCTGGGGCTGTCCGGCACGCCGCTGGAGGCCCAGGAGAAGGCGATCCGCGCGTTGCTGCGGCTGACCGAGCCGGCGGAGACGTTCAACGCCACGGCGCGGTTCAGCGTGGGCGCGGTGACCGTGGAGATCGACACCGCGGGCGCCATCGACGTCGTGGCCGAGCGGAAGCGTCTGGAGAAGGATCTCGCCGCCGCCAGGAAGGAAGCCGCTCAGGCGAGCGGCAAGCTGGGCAACGAGCAGTTCATGTCCAAGGCGCCCGACGACGTGGTGGCCAAGGTCAGTGCCCGTGCCGAGCAGGCCGCCGCGGACATCGCGCGCCTTGAGGCGCAGCTGTCCGGGCTCGGGGTTTAGACCATACGAACGCGGGGAAGGTCCATTCGTTACCGAAGATGGACCTTCGTCGTCCTCAGGGCTGCTACAGTTTTCAACGCGGGGCCGATCGGCCCCACACCCCTTCTGATCAACCCCGACTTTCGGGCTGTCTGACCTAGCGGTTGGACAAAGGCCGGAAGTTAGAGTAAGTTAGCAGGGTTGCTCCGAAACGGGGCAGGTCCGGAAGCTCCCGGATCGGGCGGTTTGACAAGAATCGTCCGAATCTGGTAGACTGAAGGAAATGAAGTGGGAGCGCCTCTGAACGAGGATCCGGGAACGGGTTCTGGTGAGGAAGTACGCGTCCGTTTCTTGAGAACTCAACAGTGTGTTAAAAGCCAGTGCATGAAA